>CAJUBX010000063.1 GCA_910585165.1 uncultured Oscillibacter sp.
GCGGCGGCCCTGGGCCCCGGTGGAGCTGGCGGCGCGTCATGGCCGCTCTGGCGGCTTTCTGGAGGCCCTGGGCGCGGGCGGCGGGCTCCGGCCTCCCGGTCGGAGCTGAAGACGCAGCATAACCGCCCTGGCGGCTTCCCTGGAGGACTTAGGCACGGGCGGCGGGGTCCGGCCTCCCGGTCGGAGCTGAGGACGCAGCATAACCGCCCTGGCGGCTTCCCTGGAGGACTTGGGCACGGGCGGCGGGCCGTGAATGAAAGGACGGTGTACCCGCGGCAATGCGAGGAACGCTAAGTGTAGAAAATGGGTGGGTGGCTTGTCCGGCCTGTAAGCAGAAGAAAATCATACGGATAGGCCCAGAAACCAGGGCCGCAGAATTGCCGCTTTTTTGTAAGCGCTGTAAAAGGGAATTCGTTGCAAATATTGAAAATTTACATGGCACCGCCCATTGGTAAAAATGGAGCTGGGCCGTTAAGGCAAGGCGGAAAGCAAGTGCTTTTTATCTTCCCAATGTGTCCAATTTGGACACATTGGGAAGGGCAGAAGCGTTTCTAGGCTGCCGGGCCAAAAGATAAGAAAAATCTTGATTTTTTCTGCAAGGCATAGTATAATTCTAACTGTCCTATTCTGCGGCGTGTGTTCCTGTCAGATCTCATGCGGCAATGGACAGAAGCAGCGGAGCCGAAAGGCTCCGCTGCTTCTCATTCCGCCCCGTCGTCAACGAACTCCATAATGTCGCCGGGCTGACATTGGAGGAATTTACATAGCCTGACGATGGACCGGGTATCTATATTGCCCTCGTTTTTTTGCAATTTTTCAATAGTCGCATTGCCCACAACTTTTTCTTTCTTTAGCGTGTATGCGTTCAAGCCTCTTTCCGCCAGAAGGGCAAACAGCTTGTCATAAAGAATCGCCACATCCTTCACCCCCTTTCGGCGGCCTGGAAAACCGGGCGGCCCAAGTTTACCCGCCCCCGGGGCCGGGTCACAAAAGGTATCTTCTTCCACGATACCATTATAGCAAAGAACAATCCCTAATGCAAGGGACAATCTAAACAAAGATTATCCCTAAAGTTTGGTATCATGCACAAAAATGCCGAATTTCCTGTTTGTGCAAGGCTACAAAGAAAAATACCGGGGCGGGCACAGAGACCCGACACTTTGTCCCCCAAAGCGCCAAAAAAGAAAGATGGACGCAGCTTCCGCATGCGTCCATCCTTCAAACAATTTCCCTTCTGCCGCTTACAGCCCAAGCGCCTTTACTCTGCGGTAAAAGGTGTTTTTCTTCAACCCGGCCCGGCTTGCCGCTTCAACCCCTGTTATTTCGCCGCCGCGCCAGCTTTTGCAGATGGCCTTAAAGTCTTCCTGGTTGAGGTCAATCGGCTTGCGGCCCTGGTACTTTCCCTCTGCCTTGGCTATTGCAATCCCCTCCTTCTGACGCTGCAATATCGTTTCCCGGTCCAACTCCGCCATAGCTCCAAAAACCGTGAGCATAAACCGTCCCTGCGGCGTTGTCGTGTCGATGCTCTCTTTCAGGCTGATAAACTCAACTCCCTTTGCGGTGAGCCGTTCAACGATGGAAAGCAGGTCCCTTGTATTCCTGGCAATACGTGAAATGCTTTCCGTAACAACGGTGTCGCCCTCCCGGACGAAATCCAGCATGGCTTTAAGCTGTTTCCGGTCAGCGTTCTTTCCGCTCTCCTTCTCCGAAAATACCTTTGCAATTCCGTTGGTCTTCATCAAGGCGGCCTGGCGGGCCGTATTCTGATCTTCCGTGCTGACGCGAATATAACCGACTTTCATAAAAATTTCCTTTCTGCGTAACGGTGTATCCCTGTCATGCTTGAAAGTATATCATATATTATGGGACGTGTCAATAGGGCATAGTCTATTGACACGTCAAAAAAGCGTGTCATATAAATTGGTTTTTGGACTTATGGGACGTGTCATAATTTTTACCACCCTATTGAAACGCTTTTGCGTACCGTGGCAGCTTTCCCGAAGGCCCCGGCACAGGCGGCGGGCTCCGGCTCCTGGATGGAGCTGAATGTGTCCAGTCTGGACACATGACCGGAAGGAATATGCCGCAGCATAGCCGCCCCGGCGGCCTCTCGGAATGCCCTGGGCACGGGCGGCGCAGCGTGGCCGCTCTGGCGGCCTCCCTAGATGTCCTGGGTGCGGGCGGTGGGCTCTGGCCCTGGTGGAGCTGGCGGCGCGGCGTGGCCGCTCTGACGGTCTCTCGAGATGCCCTGGGCACGGGCGGCGGGCTCCGGCTCCCCCGGTCGGAGCTGGCGGGCCTCTGCGCCCGCCCCGGTATTTTTCTTTGTAGCCTTGCACAAACAGGAAATTCGGCATTTTTGTGCATGATACCAAACTTTAGGGATAATCTTTGTTTAGATTGTCCCTTGCATTAGGGATTGTTCTTTGCTATAATGGTATCGTGGAAGAAGATACCTTTTGTGACCCGGCCCCGGGGGCGGGTAAACTTGGGCCGCCCCGAAAATGGGGGGCCGCTTTTTTGTGCCCATTCTGGACACATTTGGGAGATGTCCGGCCACAGCGGCCCCGTGAAAATATAAAAATTTTCCCTTATTTTTTCCCTTTAGCGGTTTTACATCTCCAATTAGTAGGATTTGCACCCGTATTATACCAGTTGTGTCACAATTGGTTGAATCATTACAAAACAATCTGGGACACAATATTCTTTACAGAAACTTCATGAAACCTCCTTGTGACTTTCCGGGTTCTGTGATATACTGCGATATAATTTCGCCGGGTTTCGCATTCCGGACGGCGCTTCGCGCTTCTCTCTGAAAGGAGTACTGCATACATGGACCAAAACAACAACAAAAAGCCGGATCAAAATAAAAACAGCAACTGGCGGGGGTTTATCCACCTGATCTGCTGGGCCGTGCTGCTGGCGGTGCTGGTGAGCTACGCCACCACCTACATGACCAGCATGGGCCACCAGGCAAGCTCTGTGGAAATGGAGTACAGCGAGTTTTTAGGCATGCTGGACAGCGGGCAGGTGGCCGGAGTGGACTTTGACAACAGCGAGTCCATCCTCATCGTCACCCCGGAGGACGGGTACGTCTACACCAACGCCGAGGGCATGGAGTACACCAAGTCCACCCAGGAGGACGGAACCGTCCTTTACACCCACGTGGACAAGGAAGGCCGGGAGCTGAAGCTGTCCCTGGAGCTTTTCACCGTGCAGCTCCAGTCCTACGACGCCATTGTGGAGCATATCCGCTCTCTGGAAGATGCGCCGGAGCGGGCGGGAAAGGACCCCATCCGCATCAACCAGGACTACCAGCCCCCCATGAGCCCCATTTTGCTGTTCCTGGTGAATCTGGCCCCCTTCTTCATCATCATCCTGGTGATGAGCCTGGTCATGAACTGGATGGCGAAAAAGGGCATGGGCGGCATCGGAGGCATCGGCGGCGTGGGGAAGTCCAACGCCAAGGTCTATATGGAAAAATCCACCGGCGTCACCTTCCGGGACGTGGCGGGCCAGGACGAGGCCAAAGAGTCCCTGACGGAGATCATCGATTTTCTCCACAACCCCGGGAAGTACACGGAAATCGGCGCGAAGCTGCCCAAGGGCGCGCTTTTGGTCGGCCCTCCGGGCACCGGCAAAACCCTGCTGGCCAAGGCTGTGGCCGGGGAGGCCAACGTGCCCTTCTTCTCCATCTCCGGCTCCGACTTTGTGGAGATGTTCGTGGGCGTGGGCGCGTCCCGGGTCCGGGACCTCTTTAAGGAGGCCAGCAAGGTGGCCCCCTGCATCGTCTTCATCGACGAGATCGACACCATCGGCAAATCCCGGGACAACCGCATGGGCGGCAACGACGAGCGGGAGCAGACCTTAAACCAGCTCCTGGCGGAGATGGACGGCTTCGACCCCACCAAGGGCGTCATCCTCCTGGCGGCCACCAACCGCCCAGAGGTTCTGGACCAGGCTCTCCTCCGTCCCGGCCGGTTCGACCGCCGCATCACCATTGACCGGCCCAATCTGGCCGGGCGCATCGCAACGCTGGAGGTCCACACCCGGAACATCAAACTGGGGGAGGATGTGGACCTGAAGAAGGTGGCCCTGGCCACCGCCGGATGCGTGGGCGCGGACCTTGCGAACCTGGTGAACGAGGCGGCCCTCCGGGCCGTGCGGAAGGGCCGGAAGCTGGTAAGCCAGGAGGATATGCTGGCCGCCTTTGAGCTGGTCATCGCCGGTACGGAGAAAAAGGGCAGTGTCCTCACCGAGTTTGAAAAGAAGCTGGTAGCCTACCACGAGGTGGGCCACGCCATGGTTGCCTATAAGCAGAAAAACACCGAGCCGGTGCAGAAAATCACCATTGTCCCCCACACCCAGGGCTCCCTGGGCTATACTCTCCTGATGCCCGAGGAGGACAAAACGGAGCTGCGGACCAAGGAAGAGCTGATGGCGAAGATCACCGTCTCCATGGGCGGCCGGGCCGCCGAGGAGGTGGTGATGGACACCATGACCAACGGCGCGTCCCAGGATATTCAGGACGCGACGAATGTGGCGCGGAACATGGTGGCCATGTTCGGCATGAGCGAGGAGTTCGGCATGATGGCCCTGGCCTCCCGGAGGAACCAGTACCTGGACGGGGGCTACGGCATGGACTGCGCCCAGGACACCGCCGCCCGGATGGATAAAGCCGTCAAGGTTCTTTTGGACGAGGCGTACAAAACCGCTGTGGAGGTCATCCGGGAAAACCGGGAGGACATGGACAAGGTAGTGGCCTACCTTCTGGAAAAGGAGACCATCACTGGCGCGGAGATGGTGGCCATCATCGAGGGCCGGGACCCGTCCCTGGTGGAAAACCCCTACGCCTCCACCCGCCCGGCGGAGATCGAGGCCCCCGCCAGAAAGGTTCACATGATCTCCGAGAAGATTCTGGCTCCGGAGGAGGCCCCGGAGGAAACTCCGGAACGGTCCCCGGAGGAAGACCCGCCGGAGGAAGCGTCCCCGGAAGCCGGAGAGGGAACGACCTGAATTTTATGAAAGGCGCGCCGCTGCGGCGCGCCTTTTCCCCCATCTTACATAAAGGAGGAACTGCCATGATCCGCAAAGCGGCCGCCGCCGACCTGCCCCGAATCGGGGAAATCTACGAGGCCATTTTCGACCGGGAGGCCCGGGGGCCCGTTTACACCAACTGGCTCCGGGGAACCTACCCCACTGCGGACAGCGCCCGGCAGGCCCTGGAGGCCGGGACGCTTTATGTGGGGGAAGAGGGCGGCCTCCTGTGGGGCGCGGTGAATCTCAACGGCACTCAGCTCCCGGAGTACAGAGAAATTCCCTGGGCCGTCCCGGCAGAGCCAGGGGAGGTGGGGGTGATTCACACCCTCTGCATCCATCCCGGCCAGTCCGGGAGGGGATACGCCAAGCGGATGGTTTCCTTCTGTGAGGAAACCGCCCGGACCCAGGGCAGAACCGTCATCCGCCTGGACACCTGGGAGGGAAACCTTCCCGCCAACCGCCTGTATCCCTCCCTGGGCTACCGCTTTGCAGGGTCTGCGAAATTCTTTTTTCAGGAATACATCGAGGAAATCCTGAACTGCTACGAGAAGAAGCTGTGACGAGAACGGGGATAGAGACTTTCATATCCGTCCCCCCAGCAAACAGGAAAGGCGCTATGCACCCCGCCGGGAGCATAGCGCCTTTCTTGCCGGCAGCCTCTCACACGTTGAACCGGAAGTAAATCATATCGCCGTCCTGTACCACGTACTCCTTGCCCTCGCTGCGGAGAAGGCCCTTTTCCCTGGCGGCGGCCACGCTGCCGCAGGCGGCCATGTCGCTGTAAGCAATGACCTCCGCCCGGATGAAGCCCCGCTCAATGTCGGAATGGATTTTCCCGGCGGCCTGGGGAGCCTTGGTGCCTTTTCTGACCGTCCAGGCCCGGCACTCATCCTTTCCGTAAGTCAGGAAGGAGATGAGGCCCAGCAGAGTGTAGGAGCATTTAATCAGCCGCTCCAGCCCGGACTCCTCCACGCCGATTTCCGCCAGGAACATCTGCTTCTCCTCGCCCTCCAGCTCCGCCACGTCCTGCTCCAGCTTGGCGCAGATAGGCAGAACCTGGCTGCCTTCAGCGGCGGCAATCTCACAGACCTGTCGGTAATATTGGTTCTGCTCCAAAGCGGCGAAACCGTCCTCGTCGGTATTGGCGGCGTAGATGACCGGCTTGAGGGTCAGCAGATCGCTGGTCCGCAGCAAGGCCGCGTCCTCCTCTCCGCATTCGAAGGTCCGGGCCAGCTTCCCCTGGTCCAAATGCTTTTGAAGGGCGCTGAACAGCTCCACCTCATGGGCGAATTTCTTGTCGCCCTTCAGGGCCTTGGCCGCCTTCTCCACCCGGCGCTGGACCATCTCCAAATCCGCCATGACCAGCTCCATGTTGATAATGTCGATGTCCCGCCGGGGATCGGTGGAGCCCTCCACATGAATGACGTTCTCATCGTCAAAGCAGCGGATCACATGGACCACCGCGTCGGTCTCCCGGATATTGGCCAGGAACTTGTTCCCCAGCCCCTCGCCTTTGCTGGCTCCCTTCACCAGGCCTGCGATGTCCACAAACCCAATCACCGCTGGGGTCTTTTTATCCGGCTGGTACATCTCCGCCAGCTTGTCCAGCCGTTCGTCGGGGACGGCTACCATACCCACGTTGGGGTCGATGGTGCAGAAGGGATAGTTAGCGCTTTCCGCACCGGCGTTGGTAATGGCGTTGAACAAAGTGGACTTGCCCACGTTGGGCAGCCCGACGATTCCTAATTTCATAATTCCTCATACCTCCTGATTTTCCAAGGGTTTGCGGCGTTTCAAAGACGGATTCCACGCCATTTTACGCCATTCTAACACTCCGGTTTATTCCGGGGGCCGTTATTTGATCATTTTTCATCGTGGTGATATGATAATTATACCATACCGGCTTTGGTTTCTCAATAGCAACTGCGCTCATAACATAGTTTTTGCTCATGGACTCTTCAAATTTTGTTCGCCCGGCCATCCCTTTCATGCCCTCTCCGAAGACTGCGGCCTGTTTTGCCCATATGCGGAAAATCCCAGCCCGCTCCTCAGAGCAGGCCGGGATTCTTCACAAATTTTATGAGCGCTTTCCTAAATGAGCTCCGTATCCCAGCGCCCTATGACGGAAACCCCATAGATGCGTGGACGGGCACATAAAGCGCAGCCTTGAAAGCGCCAATTGACGAATTGCCAGCGCCGCCATTTTTTCAGGCTTACCGCAGTCTGCGCTCTTTCAAATCAGTCCCTGAGACAGCATTACGTCGGCCACCTTCATAAAGCCCGCAATGTTCGCGCCCAGAACCAGATCGCCGGGCTTGCCGCACTCCTCGGCGGCGGTGTAGATGTTGTGGAAAATGTTGGTCATAATGGTCTTCAAGCGGCGGTCCACTTCCTCAAAGCTCCAGGCGTAGCGCATGGAGTTCTGGCTCATCTCCAGGCCGCTGGTGGCCACGCCGCCGGCATTGGCCGCCTTGGCGGGGGCAAAAAGGACTCCCGCGTGCTGGAATTCCTGAATGGCTTCGGGACGGCAGGGCATGTTGGCACCCTCGGCCACGGCGATGCAGCCGTTTTTCACAATAACCTTGGCGATTTCCCCGTCAATCTCGTTTTGCGTGGCGCAGGGCAGGGCAATGTCGCAGGGGATGGTCCAGATGCCCCGGAAGCCCTCGGCATAGGTGCTGCCGGGAACCCGCTGGGCGTACTCCTTGATGCGTCCCCGGTGGCCCAGCTTGATGTCCTTCACCACGTCCAGGTTGATGCCGGCGGGATCGTGGATATAGCCGTTGGAGTCGCTGAGGGCCACCACCTTGGCCCCCAGCTCCGCCGCCTTCTGGCAGGCGAAGATGGCCACGTTGCCGCTGCCGGAGATGACCACCGTCTTGCCCGCGAAGCTGTCGTTTTTCATCTTTGCCAGCATCTCCGCGGTGAGGTAGCACAATCCGTAGCCTGTGGCCTCCGTGCGGACCAGGGAGCCGCCGAAGGAGAGGCCCTTGCCCGTCAGAACGCCGGCGGCGTAGGTCCCCCGGACCCGGCGGTACTGGCCGAAGAGGTAGCCAATCTCCCTTGCGCCCACGCCGATGTCCCCGGCGGGCACGTCCACAAACTGGCCGATGTGCCGCTGAAGCTCCGTCATGAAGCTCTGGCAAAAGCGCATGACCTCCTCGTCGCTCTTGCCCTTGGGGTCAAAGTCCGATCCGCCCTTGGCCCCACCCATAGGCAGGGTGGTAAGGCTGTTTTTCAGAATCTGCTCGAAGCCCAGGAACTTCAAAATGGAGAGGTTGACGGTGGGATGGAACCGCAGGCCCCCCTTGTAAGGGCCGATGGAAGAGTTGAACTGGACCCGGTAGCCCCGGTTCACATGGACGCCGCCCCGGTCGTCCACCCAGGGCACCCGGAAGGTGATGACCCGTTCCGGCTCCACAAAGGTTTCCACGATGCCCTTCTTCTCATACTCGGGATGCTGGTCGATAATCTGGTCCAGGCTCTCCAGAAACTCCAGCACCGCCTGGTGGAATTCCTTCTGGTCCGGGTCCCTGGTGACCACCTGGGTGTAGACGCGCTGCAAATACTCGCTGTTCAACATAAAATCGCCCCTTTGTCCGGCCTTGCCCGCTTGCTGTATAGAATGCCCCCGCCAGAAAAAAATATGCCGTTTTTTGGAAGACTTGGCGCGGGAACAGGCCGGGAAATTTTCTGTCTATAGAATATAGGAAAACCGGGAGCCTGCACAAGAAATAAATTTCCTAAAATCCGAGAAAAATTTTCGCTGATTTAAAGCGAATATCACAAAAGGCCCCGGCGGAAGGCCGCCGGGGCGCTGGTTGCGGGGGGATTCAGCTGTAGAATCGGTGGCAGCCGATGGTCTGCCGGTAGGGGCGGCTGGAGGCGATCCAGGTCCCCTGGGACAGGGCGGGGGCGAAAAAGTAAAGCGCGTCCCCGGCGGTGTTCTCCCCGGCCAGGACCCGGCGGGCCGCCTCCCGGGACAGCTCCGAGGGTTCGTTTAAAACCGTGCCGTTGGATACGGGCTCGAACTGCACCCCGTTTTCACTGTCAAAAATAACCTCGGGGATGCTGCCGGGGAAATCCCCGCTGGCCACCCGGTTTAAAACCACGTTGCCCACGGCAATCTGGCCCTCCAGGGCCTCGCCGCCGCTCTCGGCGTGGATGATGCGGGACAGCCAGTAAAGGTCTGCGGCGCTGTGCTCCGCGCCGGGGGAGGTTACCGCCGCGCCGTCCAGCCAGGGGTCCCATTGGACGCTTCCGCCCAGGGCCTCCACCGTGAGGCGCAGGGGTACGTAGGTCCGGCCCGCCGCCACGCGGACCGCGCAGGGATAGCGTTTTCCGCCGACGGTCAGCCCGCTGCCGGGCTCCGCCCGCAACGACGCGTCCTCCGAGACGGCCCGGGCGGCGGTTCCGTCCCACCAGACGTTCCAGTCCCCCAGGGCCTCCAGCAGGTCCCGCAGGGGAACGTAGGAGGCGCCGTTTTCCACGTAGGCGGAGGCACTCAGGAGCTCGCCGTCCACCTGAATGGCGGCGGGCCGGGCGGCCTGGACCGGAAGGCACAGGGCTGCAGCGGCAAGAAGTCCGCATAAGAGCTTGCGTTTCATAATGTTTCCTTTCTTGTGTGGAGTTCACCAATAAGCATACCGGAAACGCAGGCCCGGAGCAACCCTCAAAATCTGGAGGAAACGGGAGTGCCTGGAAAAAACGGGGAGCCGGATGTTCCGGCTCCCCGCGTTTTTCGAATGTGCGCTGCCGCCTGCTGGCACAGCCTCTTACTTTGCCCTGGCCCGCAGCTGTTCCTCCGTGACGGCGTAGGCCGCCTGGGCCCAGCGGTCCACAGGCCGGTCCACGGGGAGCGTTTTGCCCCGGCGGGCATAGATGGCGGCGGCCACAGTCTCCAGCAGCTTGGGGTTCTTTACCAAAAGGGGCCCCGTGAGCTGGGAGGCAAAGACGTTTTTCCAGTGGAAGCCCTCCGGCCCCCGCTCCTTTTCGTTGCCGAAGCCCAGGTCCAGCCCCGTCAGCAGCGGGGTTTCCACGCCGGTAACCACGCCGCACTTGTTCATGAAGCCCACCACCGCCTCCGGGTAGAGGTCCGTGCGGCCGTAAACGTCTCCCACAATGCGGCGCTTGCCGTGCTGCGTTGTGTAGGCGGCAAGCCCCAAGCCCTCGTAGGAGCTGCCGTCCGCCTCCTTGATTGTTTTTCCCGCAAGGTCCATGGCCGTCCCCGCAAAGAACATGGCGGCGCAGTCTTGCGCGGCGGCTTTCAGCGGCTCCGCATAGCGGGCGAAGTCCTCCATAGCGGCCCGGGCGGCCCGCTCGGTGCCCGCGCCCATGTAGAAGAAATCCCCCCGGGAAATATCCGCCCCCCCGCCGGGGAGGACCTCCTCCACGGCAACGCCGCAGTCCAGCCGCTCCAGATAGCGCTTCAGGGCCAGCACGTTGGCCCGGCTTCCGTAGAGGTCCATCAAGCCTGGGTAAAAGTGGATGATCCGCACGTCCATGCCTCACGCCTCCCTTTCCACGCGGCTGAGAATCTTGTCCCGGTCGGAAAAACACGTGACCACGAACAGCTCCTCGTCCCCGCTGCTTTTCAGCTCCGCCGCCGCCGCGGCGACGTCCGGCTCCACGGACCAGTTTTCAAGGTCCGTATAGGAAAACCGCTCCGCCAGGTCGTTGCAGTACCGGCCCGCCAGCACCACCCGCTTTACCTGGGGAGCGCCAAGCTGGCCGAAGTCGATATCCCACAGCCAGCTGGTTTCGCTGGTGAAGTACTTCCGGCTCACCGCGTCCACGATGACCAGCACCACGCAGTCCTTTTCCGAGGCGGCGATATAGCGCAGGTTCGTGTCGTAGGCGATGGAATTTTCGTGCTTGCTGGTCAGAAGGGTGCCGTGATGCGCTCCCAGGCGGAAGGTCTGCATCCGGCCGTTTTTCAGCAGGTAGCGGCTGAGGACGGCGGCGGCGGTTTCGCTGGGTACGCCGCATTCCCGGCAGGCGGCGTAAGCCGCCAGGATGTTGTAGATGTTGTAAATGCTGCGGAAGGCCAGGGCGATTTCCACCCCGCCGTCCACCGTCACCACCGCGTTTTCCAGGTCCACCGCCGTAACGGTATAGTCCGTGGCGGGTTTTTTGTGTCCGCATTTCGTGCAGCGGTAGGCCCCGATGTGGTTATAGTGCACATAGCCGTATTCCATGGGAGCATGGCACACCGGGCAGTAGGCCCCGTCGTGATAAACTCCTGTGGGCGCGTCCGTGGAGACGGAGCACCTGTCCAAGCCGAACCATTTTACCTTTTCCCGCCCCCGGGCGAAGCAGGAGGACAGGGGATCGTCGGCGTTTAAAATCAGCTCCGTGTCCGGGTGCAGCGCCGGGAGGATGGAATCGTAGACCCATTCCGGGTGCCCGTTCCGGGTAAGCTGGTCCCGGTAGAGGTTGGTGATCACAAATTCCGTGGGGTGGAAAAATTGGAAGGTATGGGCGGCGTAGCGCTCGTCGGACTCGATGAGGAGCACGTCCGCCCGGACCCTCCCCCCCAGGGAGGCGTGGGTCAGCACCAGGGTGGCCACGCCCTCAATCTGGTTGGAGCCCTCCTCGTTGTACACCACCGTTTTCCCGTCCGCCCGCAGAACGGCGGCAATCATCTCCACCGTGGAGGTCTTGCCGTTGGAGCCGGTGACGGCGATGATATGCTGCGGCAGCTCCACCCGCCGCAGGATGTCCGGGCAGATCTTCAGGGCGAATTTTCCCGGCAGGGAGCTTCCTTTGCCGATGAGCTTCCCCACGGCCCGCCCCAGCTTGCAGACGGCAATCGCCAGAAACTTTCTCAACGTCTTCTCCTTTCCGCCTCATAGGCCTCCCGCAGCTCCGCGAAGGCGCGGATGGGAGCGCCATCGGTATTCTGGAACTTCATGGGCAGGGCGAAGAACAAAAAGTCCTTCCGCCCCCGGACCTTTTTCAGGCACAGGTTTTCCAAAATCAAAACGCTGTCCTTCAGCAAAATGCGGTGAATGGGAAGGCGGCCGTCCCCCATCCGGTCGATGCTGACGGCGTCGGTACCCACGCCCTTGAGCCCACGGGAGACCAGGTATTTCGCCGCCGCCTCGTCGGGAACGGGGAAGCCGTCCTCCAGAAAGCCCTCCGTGCCCCAGCGGTTCTCCCAGCCGGTATAGAACAGGATGTAATCGGCGGCATGGATGGCCTCGTAATTGGACTGCAAGAACGCCTCCGTAATCACCGGGCCCGCCTCCGACACGTCCAGCACCGTGGCCCGGCCGGAAAACTGGGACATGGGCATGTCGTCCAGGGTCCGCCCGTCCTGGAACAGGTGGGCGGGCGCGTCCATGTGGGTGCCGGTGTGGGACGGGAAGGTCAGCAGGGTCTCCCGGAAGCCGTCCCGGGTGAGGGTGCATGCGGGGGCGAGGACGGGGGCCGGCGTGCCGGGGTAAACGGGAATCTCCGGGGTGATGGTGTGGGTCATGTCAATCAGCATGGGAAGCGCTTCCTTTCTATCAGTATGGACGGCTTTTGCGGCTTGAAAACCGGAATTTCTATTTTCCCAGATAAATCATCAGCGCAGCGATATCCGCCGGGGACACCCCGGAAATCCGGGACGCCTGCCCCAAATCCAAGGGCCGCACCGCCGCCAGCTTTTCCCTGGCCTCCAGCCGGAGGCCCTGTATCCCGCCGTAATCCAAACCGGGCGGCAGGCGGTGGGAGGCCATTTTCCGAAAGTCCTCCACCTGCTTTTCCTGGCGGCGGATATAGCCCTCGTACTTCACGGAGATTTCCACCTGCTCCTGTACGTCCGGGGGCAGGTCCGGCCGTCCCGGGTCGAAGGGGGCCAGCTCGCCGTAATGGACATGGGGCCTGCGCAGCAGCGCGTCCAGGGGACAGCCCCCCGGAGCGTCCGAGGAATCCTTGGAGCGGAGGAAGGCCGCCAGCTCCGGCGAGGGGGAGGCCCCGGTATGGCGGAGGCGCCTAATCTCCCGCTCCACGGCGGCGTATTTTTCCTCCACGGCCCGGAGGCGCTCCTGTGAAACCAGGCCGGTGTCATAACCCCGCCGGGTCAGGCGCAGGTCGGCGTTGTCCTGCCGCAGCAAAAGCCGGTACTCGCTCCGGGAGGTCATGATGCGGTAGGGCTCCTCCGTGCCCTTGGTCACCAGATCGTCAATCAGGGTTCCGATGTAGCTCTCCGCCCGGGAGAGGACGAAGGGGCTCTCCCCCCGGAGCTTCCGCACGGCGTTGACCCCGGCGCAGAAGCCCTGGACCGCCGCCTCCTCATAGCCGGAGGAGCCGTTGAACTGCCCAGCGCCGTAAAGGCCGGGGACGGCCTTGACCTCCAGGGTGGGGGCCAGGGCCAGGGGGTCTATGCAGTCGTACTCGATGGCGTAGGCAGGCCGGGTCATGACGGCCCGGCGGAGGCCCGGGACGCTGTGGAGCATTTGCATCTGCACGTCCTCGGGCATGGAGGAGGAGAAGCCCTGGATGTAAACCTCCCGGGTGTCCAGCCCCATGGGCTCCACAAAGAGCTGGTGGCGGAGCTTATCCGGGAAGCGGACGATCTTCGTCTCAAAGGAGGGGCAGTACCGGGGGCCCACGCCCTCGATGAGGCCGGAGTACATGGGGGCCCGGTCCAGGTTCTCCTCCACAATGCGCTTGGTTTCCTCCGTGGTCCAGGTGAGCCAGCAGCAGGCCCGGTTCCGGGGGGGCTCTTTGGTGGAGTAGGAGAAGGGCACGGGCAGCTCGTCCCCGGGCTGGAGCTCCATCTCATCAAAGTCCACCGTCCGGGCGTTTACCCGGGGGGGCGTACCGGTTTTGAAGCGGCGGAGGGGGAGGCCCAGCTTCAAAAGGGACTCCGTCAGCCGCGTGGCGGCGTGCATGCCGTCGGGGCCGGAGTCCTCCACCCATTCGCCCACGATGGTGCGGCCCGCCAGATAGGTGCCCGTGGCCAGAATCACAGCCCGGGCGGCAAACACCGCCCCGGTGGCCAGCACCACGGAAAAGCCTCCGCCGGATTCGGTGCGGACCTCCGTCACCTCCCCCTGGCGGACGGCAAGGCGCTCCTGCTCCTCCAGGACGCGCTTCATGCGGCCCTGGTACTTCCGGCGGTCCGCCTGGGCCCGGAGGGACCAGACTGCGGGGCCCTTGCCCTTGTTCAAGAGGCGGTACTGGATGCAGCATTCGTCGGCGGCCCGGGCCATTTCCCCCCCAAGAGCGTCCAGCTCCCGGACCAGATGGCCCTTGCCGGTGCCGCCGATGGCGGGGTTGC
>CAJUBX010000064.1 GCA_910585165.1 uncultured Oscillibacter sp.
GCTTCGGCCTGGAGCTGTTTGAAAACGGCTTCGTCCTCCGCCTGCCCACCCAGAAGGACCCGGACCGCCTGGGGGACTTCCGTCCCTCCCGCAAGGTCTTCCGGGAGCTCTACCAGTCCACCCTCCGCTCCCAGGCGCTCTGCGCCTCCAATGTGGCGGAGCTGAACACCACCATTGCCCAGGGCGGGGCTACGCCGCTGATTCTGGCCCACGAGGCCATGATGGAGAAAAAAATCGGCGACATCGCCGCCGAAATCGCCTCCCGGAAGGAGGTCCGCTTCGTCATGATTGCCGGGCCCTCCTCCTCCGGCAAGACCACCTTCTCCCACCGGCTGTCCACCCAGCTGCGGGCCTGCGGCCTGCGGCCCTATCCCATCGCCACGGACAACTACTTCGTCAACCGGGACAAAACCCCCCGGGACGAAAACGGCAACTACGACTTCGAGGGCCTGGGAGCCATGGACGTGGAGCAGTTCAACGAGGACTGCGTCCGCCTTTTGAGGGGCGAGACGGTGGAAATCCCCACCTACAACTTTAAAAAGGGCCAGCGGGAATACAACGGCAATTTCCTCACCCTGAAGGACGGGGACGTGCTGGTCATCGAGGGCATCCACTGCCTCAACGACGAGTTCACCCGCTCGCTGCCCAAGGAGAGCAAGTATAAAATCTATATCAGCTGCCTGACCACGCTGAATATCGACGACCACAACCGCATCCCCACCACCGACGCCCGGCTCCTGCGGCGCATCGAGCGGGACGCCCGGACCCGGGGCTACAGCGCCCAGGCCACCATTAAAATGTGGCCCTCCGTCCGGCGGGGGGAGGAGAACAACATCTTCCCCTTCCAGGACAGCGCGGACATGATTTTCAACTCCGCCTTGATCTACGAGACAGCCCTGCTGAAGCCCTATGTCCAGCCGCTGCTGTTCGGCGTGCCCCGGGACAGCGAGGAATACATCGAGGCCAAGCGGCTTTTGAAATTCCTGAATTACTTCCTGCCCATTCCCGCGGACAATATCCCCAAGACCTCCCTTATGCGGGAGTTCATCGGCGGCGGCTGCTACCACGCCTGACCAACCCGCCGAAAATCCCCTGAAATCCCAGGATTTCAGGGGATTCCCCTTTCCCGGGGAAAATGCCCGGCCCCATCTTGCAAGGCCAGAGGAAACTTGTTATAATTTCTCCATAATCGCAGCGGCTCCGGGCGGCGGTATTTCCGCCCGGGCGCAGAAAAGAGAGGAACTCCCTATGCGCATCAGACAACGTGTGTTATCCCTGCTGCTGGCCGGGGCGCTGCTTCTCCCCGGGCTTCCTGCGGCACGGGCCGCCGCAGGCGGCGCGGCCGGCGGAAGCATCTCCGCCACGGTCCGGGTGGACTGGCCCCAGACCCTGGAGTCCCTCCAGGACCGGGAGGTCCAGGCGGAGCTGTTCCAGGAGGGACAGTCCCTGGGCGTTCTGGACCTGACGGAGGAGGGCGGCGCGGACCTTGGCGGTTATTCCGCCTTTGTCGCCCTGCGCAACCAGGACGGCGGCTCCCTGGGCGGGGGCCGCTGGCCCGGCTATCTGGACCTGACCGTCTCCGGCCTGCCCCAGGGGAACTATGCCCTGGAATTTACTGGGGACGGCTATACGGACTTCCGCCAGGAGCTGTCCATCGGCGGGTATTCCCAGCACATCACCCTAGGCACGGCGGACGCGTCCTTCACCCTGGGGGACGTGAACGGCGACGGCCGGGTCAACAGCCGGGACCGGGAGGACCTGGCCGAAGCCCTGGGCTCCACCGGGCGGCGGGACCTGGAGGATTACGACCTCAACGGCGACGGCGAAATTGACATTTATGACCTGGCTATCGTCAGCCGGAACCGGGACGCGGAGGGCGAAGCGGAGATTTTGGACACCTATCTGCTGAACCCTCCGGTGAAGGAGGTCCGCCTGGGGGCGGAGTCCCATTTGGTTTCCGGCGCTTTGGAGGACCTGTTCCAAGGCGGCGGAACCGTCACCTTGTCCGGCATGCCCTTGGAGCTTTTCGTCTCTTTGTCGGAGCCGGTGGAGATGGAGGAACTCCAGATTGTCTCCCCCGACGGGCCCGGGGCCATGCGGGAAGGCTCCGTAGCCCTGACCTATGAGGACGGAAGCGGCGAAACCGTTCCCTTCGACCTCTCCCTGCCGGAGGGCGTCCGCGCCATCGCCCCTGTGGAGGGCAGCAGCGTGGTCTCCATCCCCCTGGGCCGCCGGGTGGCGGTGAAGGAGATTGTCATTACCGTCACCCGCACCGAGGGCGGGGACTACGCCGCTATGGAATCCATCCAGTTTCTCCGGGAGATTATCCCGGAGCGCCCCGCCGCCGCAGGCGGCACGGTGCGGGGCCTTACCGCCTCCGCCGGGAACGAGCGGGTCAGCCTCCGCTGGAACGAGGTTCCCAACGTCTCCGGCTACCGGGTGGAATACTGGCTCCAAGACGGCGGAGGCCGCCGCCGCTCCCTGCGGGTGGACGTGCCCCGGGCAGAGGTTACGGGGCTTGATAACCTGAAAACCTACCAGTTCACCGTCATCCCCTTGGACGGGGACTGGGAGGGGAGCGCCTGCGCCCCCGTGTCCGCCACGCCCCAGCCCGCCAGGGCCCCCGCCGCCCCGGACATGGTGAGCGTAAGCCCGCTGGACGGTGCGCTGTCGGTGGGCTGGAAGGCGGCGGAGAACGCCGTTTTCTACGAGGTCTGGTACAAGGCGGAAACCGAGACGGACTACCAACAGTGGGGCGGCTCTCTCGGCAGTACCAACACGGTTATCACCGGCCTTGTAAACGGCGTAACCTACTCCGTTTACATCCGCGCGGGAAACAGCATCGGGGTCAGCGGGCCCTCCCGCACCGCCCTGGGAACCCCCGCCGCCGCGGACTACTCCCGCCCGGCGGGCATCCCCGCCCAGGGCATTCTGGAGGGGGCGGACATCCAGCGGGTCTGGCTGGCGGACAGCGCCAACGTGTCCCCCACCGCCTATCCCGCCGGGCGGCCCTTCCGGGAGGAATACATGAACGACGGGGATTTCAGCACTCACTGGACCTCCCACTCCTATGGAGACGGCAACTGGTGGGACAGCAAGCAGGTCTTCGCCTCCTTTGCCCGGCCCGTGGACCTCAGCGGCGTTATTTGGGTGCCCCGGCTGGACGGGGAGTATTCCCGGAACCTCCGGCTTTACTCCGTCTCCGTCTGGCGGCAGGGGGACGACCTCAGCGGCCCCGGGACCCTGGCGGCCCCGAATCCCCTCCAGGGCGGCAGCGCCTCCGACCATACCACATGGCTGGGCGTGGGGAACGACCCCGCCGTGACGAAGTTTGCCGTGCTGCCCTTCGAGCCGGTGACGGACGTGGTGAAAATCGCCGTCACCATTGAACAGCGGGCCTACACGGCGGTGAGCCTGTCGGAGCTGATGTTTATGGAGTACGATCCGGCCCGCTGCCTTCCCGACAACATCGCGGCCCTGTTCACGGACGAGCTGTGGACCGCCCTGCGCCCCGGCGTTTCCCAGGGGGATATCGGCGCCCTCCGGCAGCGGCTGGAGAGCGATGAGCGGAATTACTATATGAACCTGGAGACCCTGGCGGACGAGCTGGACCTGGCGGAAGAGCTGCTGCAAAGCGGAACCTCCTCCGGCGTGGTGCTAAACGGCATCCAGTCCCGCAGCGGCGGGGCGGACAGCCAAAAATACCGGCAGGGCGGTAGCGAGCTCCAGCCCCTGGGCGTGGCCGCCGGGGCGAAGCAGGAGCTGACCATCTACGCCTCCGGCATTCCGGCGGGGCAGAAGCTGACGGTGTACGCCAGCCAGTTCAACGCCGAAGCCTCCGCCTGGCGGGCGGAAATCGGAACGCTCTCCAACGGGCGGAACGTGCTGACGGTTCCTCAGATCGGCAGCCAGGATACCCCCCGGGGCGGCAGCCTCTACCTGGCCTACGGCGGAGAAAATCCCGGGGGCATCCGCCTCCATATCCGCCGGGGAACGGATATCCCGGTGCTGGAAGCGGCAGACTGGCACGCCATGACCGACGAACAGCGGCGGGAGGAGCTGGGGCGCTACGCAGACGAGCTTGCGGCCTACGCCGCCGGGCTGGCCGGGGACGCCCAGACAAACTTCCGCAACGTGACGGAAATCTCCACGCCCACCATGCTCTTGTCCCTGCCCGCCCTGGCGGCGCTGGGCGGGGCGGGCCGGAGCCGGGAAGAGCGGATTGAGACGCTGTACCAGGCGGTTCTTGCCTGGGAGGACGTGATGCATATCTGCAAAACCACCCAGGGCATTGACAACACCTACGCCCAAAACGACATGCAGACCCGCCAGAACATCCGCTGCATGCAGATGTTCTCCGGAGCCTTCATGTACGCGGCGGGAAGCCATATCGGCATCGGCTACGGCTCCTGCGCGGGTATGGTCTGCGGAAAACCCATCCGCTCCATGGGGGCCTCCGCCGCAGCGAACGGCCTTTTCGGCTGGGGCATCGCCCACGAAATCGGCCACAACATGGATAAGCTTGGCAAGGCCGAAATCACCAACAACCTCTACTCCCTGATGGTCCAGACCTTTGACGGAAAGCAGAACACCCTGGCCTCCCGCCTGGAAACGGGCGGCAAATACCCGGCCATCTTCCAGAAAACCGCCCAGGGCCTCCCCGGCGACTCCAACGACGTTTTCGTTCAGCTGGGCCTCTACTGGCAGCTCCACCTGGCCTACGACGGTGGGGAGCACCCCCTCGATTTCTACAACCGCTTCTTCAAGGCGTGGAAGGAAGGGACCTTCTTCAGCGGCGAGACCGATTACCAGGACCGGGTGGCCCGCACCGCCTCCGCCGTGGCGGACCGGGACCTGACGGAGTTCTTCACCCGCTGGGGCATGACCCTCAGCGAAAAGACCAAGGCCGCTTTGGCCGCCTACCCCGAAGAGAGCCGGGCCCTCTGGTATCTGAATGACCAGAGCCGCCGGGATGTTCTGGCGGGCGTTCCGGCGGGGCAGGGAACGGTCTCCCTTGCGGCAACCCTGGAGGGGGAGAAGACCGTCCGGCTGGATATCTCCTCCGCCCTCTCCCAGGGCAGACTCCAGGGCTATGAGATTCTCCGCAACGGCGTGCCCATCGCCTTCACTGCGGAGGGGACCTATACGGATACCATCGGCTCCGCCAACCACCGGACCTTTACCTATAGCGTCCGGGCCTATGACAGCCTGGGGAACTGCTTTGCCGCCGCCGAGGCCCCGGAACTGCGCATTGCCTATGACAAGACCGTCCCGGCGGACGCTTACACGGCGGAGCGAAGCGGAACCACAGTCACCATCACCCTGGCGGAGGAAACTCCCGTCTCCGGCCTGAAGCTGGCGGGGGCCCCGTCCTCCGGCGCGTTTACCGCCACGGTCACGGACGGGGCGGGAACGTCCACCCTCGCCCGCTCCGGCGATTTTGGCCAGGGAAACCAGGCGGCGGACAGCCCGGACAGCTATCTTGCCTACTTCCAAAAGCCCGGCGCGGAGGCGGAGGATACCCGCATTTGGACCTACGGCGCGAAAAGCGTAGCCGTCTCCGGCATACCGGAGAGCGTTCCCCTGAAAAACCTCCAGCTGGTCAGCTATGCCGGGGACGACGTAGCCTTCCTGGAAAAGGGGGCCGCCGGCATATTGGCCCAGGCGTACCGGTACGGCCCGGAGGCCCATCAGGTTCTCCCCGCCGGGACGCTGGTGGTCGCCGGAACCTACCGGGGGGACCCGGCCTATCAGACGGTGAAGATTGAAGGCGAATTCACCCGGACCGTCCTCACCGAAGATGGCGGGGCGGAAACCGCCTCCGAGATCCGCTGGCTGGACGGAAGGGCCCTGCTCTTTGCCGAAATTCCCGCCGACGGTAAGGTCTGCGACATCAGCGACGGCCTGTTCCTCTTTATCCCCAACGTCCAGCGGGAGGCGGAGCTCCAGGGAGAGGCCAGCGCATGCAGCGCCGCCAGTCTCCTGCCCGCCCGGATGCGGGCGGTGCTGTCCCGGACGGACCAGCCTGCTCTGCCGGACAGCCAGCGCGTAACGGCGGAAACCCTTTGGATCAACACCCCCGGCGGGACGGACCTGCCGGTCATCGTATTGGAGGAAGGCGAATGAAACGTTTATTATCCGGCCTTCTGGCCCTGTGCCTGCTCTGCGCCCTGCCCCTTCCGGCGGCGGCAAAGGACGGGCCCTCCCTCTCCTGCGAAACCCGGGGCGGCGAGGTCCGCCTCGCCCTGGAGGGCCTGGAGGGCCAGGCCTACGCCCTCCAGCTGGAGCTGGCCCTGGAGGGAAACTGCCCCGGCGCGCGCTTCAAGCCTTTGTCCCGGGACTTCTACAGTCCGGACTGCCTCGTGGAGGCGGACCGGGAGGAAACGGCCGTCACCATCTACCTGGTTGCGGAGGATGAGCCCCTGGAGGGCCGGTCCCTGGATTTAGGGACGCTGACGCCCGGGGGGGCGTTCCGCCTCCCCGCCCGGGGGGAGCTGCTGGTGCTGGACCGAAGCCTCCAGCCCATCTTTGAAGGCCGGATTTCCTTGGAGGAAGCCGGGGATGGAGACTGGGACAACACCGGAGACCGGGATGAGCACGAGGACGGCGGCCTTCTCCATGTCCACATCGCCCCGGCGGAACACGGCACCGTCACGGTCCGCCCCGCCGCCGTCCAGGAGGGGGAACCCATGATTCTGAACGTCTCCCCCGACCCGGGATATACGCTGGAGGCCATTTCCGTCCGGGACAGCCGGGACCGGGAAATTCCTCTGGCCCGGGACAGGCTCAACCGCTATACCTTCTCCATGCCTGTCTCGGACGCGGAGGTAACGGCCTCCTTTGTTCCGGGAGGAACGCTTCCTTTCCAGGACGTGCGGCCCGGGGATTGGTTCTATAACGGGGTGCGCTGGATTTTTGAGGCGGGGATTATGGGCGGCACCTCCGCCGTTACCTTCACTCCCGGCTCCCCCACCACCCGGGGGCAGATCGTGGCCATCCTCTACCGCCTGGAGGGTTCCCCCGTCATGGGGGCGAATCCCTTCACCGACGTGACCCCAGGGGCCTATTACGCCTCCGCTGTCTCCTGGGCCTCCGAAGGCGGCATTGTCACCGGGTACGGCGACGGTACCTTCCGCCCGGGGAACCTCATTACCCGGCAGCAGCTGGCGGCCTTTTTGTACCGCTACGCCGCTCAGAAGGGGCGGGACCTGTCCGCCCGGGCGGACCTGGGGGGCTTTGCCGACGCGGGGCAGATCGCGTCCTACGCCTTGGAGCCCATGCGCTGGGCCGTGGCGGCGGGACTGCTTGAGGGAACCTCCACCGGAGCCCTCTCCCCCGACGGAAACCCCTCCCGGGCCGAGGTGGCCGTGACCCTCAGCCGCTTTGCGCAAAACGTGCTTTAAGGAATCACGGATGAAATCCGGACCGAAAGAACCGGCGGGCCCAAAGCCCCGCCGGTTCTTTTTCCAGTATGGAATGCGGCTCCTCACCGCATGAGATACCCCCTGGACAGCAGCTCCAGCTGCAGCGCCTCCGCGTGGCGGATGTCCCGGGTCTCCAGCACCATGGTCACGATGCAGGCCCCCACGTCGGACTCCTTATCCTCCCGGTTGTGGTTGACGCTGATGATGTTGGCCCCGCTGTCCGCCACCACCTGGAGCATTCTGAGGAGGCTGCCCGGCTTATCCTCCACCTTGGTGGTCAGCTCCACCAGGCGGCCCGCCTTGGAAAGGCCCTTGGTAATGATGCGGGAGAGGGTGGTTACGTCCACGTTGCCGCCGGAGACCAGGCAGACGGTCTTCCGCCCGTCCATGGGGACCTTGCCGAACATGCAGGCGGCCACGCTGGTGGCCCCGGCCCCTTCGGCCACGGTTTTCTGCTCCTCCATCAGCGCCAGAATGGCGGAAGCAATCTCATCCTCGGTGACGGTGACCACCTCGTCCACATACTCTTTACACAAAGCGAAGGTCAAATCCCCGGGTTTCTTCACGGCGATACCGTCGGCGATGGTGGCCACGCCGCCCAGCTCCGTAGGCTCCCCGGCGTGAAGAGAGAGGTACATGGAAGGAGCTCCCGCCGCCTGGACTCCCACCACCCGGCAGGAGGGCTTACGCTGCTTGATGGCAAAGGCCACACCGCTGATAAGCCCGCCGCCGCCGATGGGAACCACCACCTGCTCCACCTCCGGCAGCTGGTCCAGAATCTCCAGGCCGATGGTGCCCTGTCCGGCGATGACATAAGGATCGTTAAAGGGATGGGCAAAGGTATAGCCCTCCTCCCGGCAGAGCCGCTGGGCTTCCTCCGCCGCGTCGTCGTACACACCGGGGACCAGCACCACCCGGGCGCCGTAGCCCTTGGTGGCCTCCACCTTACTGATGGGAGCCCCGGCGGGCATGCAGATCACAGAGGGAATCCCCAGCCGGGCGGCGGAGAGGGCGATGCCCTGGGCGTGGTTTCCGGCGGAGCAGGCAATTACGCCCTTCTCTGCCTCTTCCGCCGTCAGGGAGCGGATTTTATTGAAGGCTCCCCGGAGCTTGAACGAGCCGGTGAGCTGCAAATTCTCCGCCTTAATGTACAGGTCTCGCCCCAGCTTGGGGGCGGGGTCCAGGGGAGTCCGCCGGGCGACGCCCTCCAGGGCTTTTTGCGCGTCTTCAATCATGTCCAAAGTCAGCATAATTTTACCTCTTTCTGCGGGGCTTTTCCCCGGCGAATCAGGCCCTCCCCCCATCCAGAAAACAGAGTGATGGCGCTTGTAAGCGGCCAGGCTCACTACAGCCAGAGCGCAGGCGGTTCCCGGAACGGCGGAGCCCAGGGGCTTTCCCGCCAGCTTCCAGCCCACGCACACGGCGAAGCCGGCCAATAATGCCGGCAATCATCCCGGCGCTAGAGGCCTTCCACCAAAATCGGGCGGCAAAGGCCGAAAGGGGAATTTACCGGTTGGTCAGCTTGTTCGGCTTATCAGTTAGCGTAAAGGCAAATACGGTGCCGCAATCCCTGCAAGCGGAACAGGCAACACATGAACTCTTTTTGACAAAACCTGTTTCGGTATCAGGGATAAAGGTCAATCCATGAGAAGCCGCCAGATTACCGTTGATAATATCTGTACTTCCACAATGTGGACATGCTCTGCTTTCCATAACTCTTGCCTCCCACAAGTTCTGCCTGCCGTTTTGATGTACAGTCAACCGGCTGTGAGCTTCCATTTATAGTCTGTGAAGCGCTGGGGCCTTATTCCGGCAGCCCGCCTCCGTTTGAGCGGATGACTTTTTCACGCTGGGATAAACCGCCCCGTCGGATATCCGGCGGGGCGGCGGGAGCGCTCAGACCGTTTTTAAGAACCGGAGGAAGGCCTCCCTGCCTTCGGGGGTCCGTTTGTAGACTCCGGCGTGTTCCAGCACCTGGGCGAAAACCAGGCCGGTTTCCTTCTGGACGATCTCCAGGGCGTTTTCCGCCGTGATCTGATAGTTGGGGGCGAACGCCTCCGCCCAATCGGCGTGCTTGGCGGTTTTTTCATCCGCCCGGAGGTCCCTGCCGCTTACAAGGCAGTCCGCCACTGCCGCCAGCTCCTCCTTCAGCCGGGCGGGGAGAACAGCCAGGCCCATGACCTCAATGAGGCCGATGTTTTCCTTTTTGATGTGGTGCAGCTCGTCGTGGGGGTGGTAGAGGCCCAGAGGATAGCGCTCGGTGGTCAGGTTGTTCCGCAGCACCAGGTCCAGCTCGTATTTCTCCCCCCGCCGCCGGGCGATGGGGGTGATGGTGTTATGGGGCACGCCGTCCGTCTCGGCAAAAATCACCGCTGTCTCGTCGGTATAGGCCCGCCAACTGCCAAGAATTTTGTCGGCAAGGTCAATGAGCCGGTCTGGATTTTCAGAGGAAATCCGAACAACGGACATGGGCCACTTTACAATGCCCGCTTCCACGTCCTCGAAGCCGGGGAAGGAGAAGGGCGTTTCCACCGGGGCCTTCTCCATGGCGAAGGAATAGCGCCCGCCCTGAAAGTGGTCGTGGGCCAGGATAGAGCCGCCCACAATAGGCAGGTCCGCGTTGGAGCCCACGAAGTAGTGGGGGAACTGGCGGACGAAGTCCAGGAGCTTTCCAAAGCACGCCCGGTCAATCTTCATGGGGGTGTGCTCCCGGTTGAAGCAGATGCAGTGTTCGTTATAATAGACATAAGGGGAGTACTGCAAAAACCAGGGGGAGCCGTTGATGGTAATGGGCACAATCCGGTGATTCTGCCGGGCGGGGTGGTTTACCCGGCCCGCGTAGCCCTCGTTTTCCGCACAGAGCTGGCAGCGGGGATAGTTGGAGGCGGGAAGGTCCCGGGCGGCGGCAATGGCCTTGGGGTCCTTCTCCGGCTTGGAGAGGTTGATGGTGATGTCCAGGTCCCCGTACTCCGTGGGGGCTTTCCACTGCATGTCCTTGGCGATGCGGTCCCGGCGGATGTAGTTGGTATCCTGGCTGAACTTATAATACCAGTCCGTGGCGGCCTGGGGGGTCTGGGCGTAAAGGGACCGGAACTTTTCGATTACCTGGGCGGGGCGGGGCGTGAGGCGGCCCATCAGCTCTGTGTCAAAGAGGTCCCGGTAAACCACGGAATTCTCCGCCAGCACCCCCCTGGCGCAGGCGTCGTCCAGCAGCTCCTCCAGCACGGGGGCCAGCTCGACGTCCCCCCAGTCCCGCCCGGGGTCTGCGCAGCTGTCGATTTTCAGCGCGCCCAGAATGGTATTGACAGCCCAGGCGTACTCGCATTCTTCAATCAGCTCTGTCCGCAGGGCGTAGGAGGCCAGCTTGAATACGGCTTCGTTGACCATAGTGTCGTTCCTCCGTTTGAAAATCTTTTAAGAGCCTGTTTAATATCTGGCGGAATGCTGGATCAGCTCAGATTTTTTTGCTGGGCAAGGCGATTTGACGCAGGAATCCTGACGGATTTCAAGTCAAATCAACGCAGTCCCAGCGGAAAAAGATGGACTGAGACGGCATTTTGATAGATTTTAAACAGGCTCTAAGCGGGGTGGTCAGGCCACCAGCACGCAGCCGCCCTGGGGACGAACCCGGAGCACATGGCACATGCCGGGGCCCAGCAGGGCCTCCATGCCGGTGCGGAAAGCGTCCAGTTTTTCCAGGGGAACAAAGGCCTGAATCGTCCCGGCGAAGCCGCCGCCGTGGACTCGGATGGCCCCGGTCCCCTCCAGCAGCTCCCGGCCGAAGGCCAGAGCCACGGGAATGGCCTGCTGCCGGGGGTCCGCCGTGGACCAGGTGTTTTGCAGGTGGAGGGCGGAGGACATGCCGGAGGCGCTGAGCAAGGACAAGAAGCCCTTAAAGTCCCCGCGCTCCAGGGCTTCGGCCTCCTGGACGGCCCGGCGGTCGTCGTCATAGAAGTGCAGGGCGCGGAGGACAGCCCGGTCGCCGCACTCCCGCCGCAGGGCGGGAATGGCGGAGCGGAAGTCCGCCTCGGGAACCTCCCGGAGGAGCTGCCTGCTGAAATGGACCGCCACGGAGCGCATTTCCCGGGTGATGTCGGAGTAGTCCTCCGTCAGGTGCTTGGCGCTGTGGTCGGAACCGGTGTCCACAATGCAAAGCGCGTGGCCGGAGGAGGCGAAGTCATAGGAGATGGGCCGGACCACGGGATTGGCGGGGTCGCCGAAGTCAATGGCCACTGCGCCGCCCACGGAGGAGCCCATCTGGTCCATCAGTCCGCTGAGCTTGCCGAAGTGGGCGTTCTCGGCGTACTGGCCAATTTTCGCCAGCTCCACGGCGTCCAGCTTCCCCCCGCAGAAGAAGTGGTTGATGATGTTGCCCATGAGGATTTCATAGGCGGCGGAGGAGGAAAGGCCGGAGCCGGAGAGGACGTTGGACACGGCGCAGGCGTCAAAGCCGCCTACGGCGTACCCCCTCTGCGCAACGCCCGCCGCCACGCCCCGGACCAGGGCGGCGGAGGTGTTGGCCTCCTCGGGCCGGGGATTGAGATCGCTGAGGTCCACCTCCAGGGTGGG
This sequence comes from uncultured Oscillibacter sp., assembly GCA_910585165.1. Classification (GTDB taxonomy): domain Bacteria; phylum Bacillota; class Clostridia; order Oscillospirales; family Oscillospiraceae; genus Oscillibacter. The sequence goes on from CAJUBX010000064.1 coordinate 11,994, forward strand.
GTAGCCCTCGGACTGGATGCGGATCACGTTTTGCCCGTTGGGGGCGGCGCAGGCCAGCATGTCCATATCCACGCTGGCGCAGAGGACGTGGCCCCGCTGATGGTCCGTGTGGTTGCCCCCCAGCTCCGTGCGTCCGGGGCCGCTGAACAAAGCGGCGGCGCCCTTGGGGGCGAAAGCGCCGGCCAGAGCCTGGGTGACGTGAAGAGCCCGGGCCCGGGCCTGGGCCAGTCCCCCGGCGGTATAGACGGCGGCAAGGGGGGCGTCACACTGTCCGCTCTCCAGGGCTTGAAGCAGTTGGGTGCAGGAATACATAAGGATCGGCCTCCTTTCTTTTTTCAGTGTCCAGTATAGTGAATCCGGCGGGAAAATTCAATGCTTACTTTTCCCCTTTGCCCAAAATCCGCAAAAAGTTTCCCCGGGCAATCCGCTCTCGCTCCGCCGGGGACATTCCCAGCCGCTCCAGACAGTCCAAAAAGGCCATGGCGCGGCCGCAGTCCTCCAGCCCCCGGACCGCCTCGTTGCCGGGAGAGCCCATAAATTCGCAGAAGTCAAAGCCGCAGGCCACGTGCTCCACGCCCATGACCTCCGCCATATGGGCGGCGTGGAGAGCCAGGGTCTCCGCCGTCTGCCGCGTTGGGTCTTGGTGGACGAATTTGTTATAGGCGTTCAGGCCCACGATTCCGCCGCTGTCCCGGATGGCCCGCAGCTGTTCGTCGGTGAGGTTCCGGGGCACATCGCAGAGGCGGCGGCAGTTGGAGTGGGAGGCGATGACGGGACTGCCGGAGAGCCTCATGACCTCCCAAAAGCCGCCGTCGTTCAGGTGGGAAACGTCCAAGAGCATCCCCCGTTCCTCCATCCGACGGAGGGCCTGGCGGCCCAGGGCCGTCAGGCCGCTGCCGCTTTCCTGGGCCGCTCCCGCGGCGAAGCGGTTTCGTTCGTTCCAGGTCAGCATCCCCATCCGCAGTCCCAGGGAGGCCAGGCGGTCCAGCTCCTCCGGCTGCTCCAGGCCCTCCAGGCCCTCGATGGACAAAAAGGCGTAAAGATTCCCCTCCGCCCGGGCGGCTTCCGCTTCCTCCGCCGTGCGGACCACTGACAGCCAGGGGCACTCCGCCAGCTCCGCCTGGGCGCAGGAGAGCATGATCTCCAGCCGTCGGGCGGGGCTCTGCGCCCCGGGGACGCCCTCCCAAAAGGTCTGGCCCTGCCCCCGGCCATACCAGAGGGCCAGGACCAGGCCCTCGATCCCGCCCCGGCGGAGGCGGTCCAGGTGGCGGCGCTCCAGCACCCGGGTTTCCCCCGTCAGGCGGCGGCGGGTCACGTCGTAGAGAAGATCGGAATGTCCGTCGAAAATCATAGCAAGGCTCCTTTCGCCCCGGCGGAAAGACCGCGGGCGCTTTATTGTATTCCAGGTGAAGTCCAAATAGCAAGGGGCTTCCCGCTTTTTTTCGGAAAATCTTGTCTACCCCCTATGCAAAACCGGAAAAATACGCTAAAATAAGAACTGCTGTAAAATCCCATGAGAACGATATCTTCGGAAAAAGGGAGGTCACGCGATGACAAAACCTGTATACCGGCGGGTGCTGCTGAAAATCAGCGGAGAGGCCCTGGCCGGAGACAAGCATACCGGGCTGGACTTTCAGGTCATCGGCCGGGTCTGCGACGTGGTGAAGGAGTGCCTGGACATGGGCGTTCAGGTGGGGCTGGTGGTCGGCGGCGGCAACTTCTGGCGGGGAGCCAAGGACGGCGGGGGCCGCATGGAGCGGACCCGGGCGGACCATATGGGCATGCTGGCCACCGTTATGAACTGCCTGGCCGTGGCCGACGTCTGTGAGCAGAAGGGCATCCCCGTCCGGGTGCAGACGGCCATCGAGATGCGGCCCATCGCCGAGCCCTACATCCGTTCCCGGGCCATCCGGCACCTGGAAAAGGGGCGGGTGGTCATCTTCGGCTGCGGCACCGGCAACCCCTTCTTCTCCACGGACACCGCCGCCGT
>CAJUBX010000065.1 GCA_910585165.1 uncultured Oscillibacter sp.
ATGTTGCCGATCATGGGCCCCAGGATGACGATGGGGTTCATCAGCACATAGGGGAAGTAAATCTCATGGATGCCGCCCACAAACTGGATAACGGCGGCGGCTCCGGCGGAGGAGCGGGTCTCGCCCTTCCCGGCCACGCAGTAGGCCAGCAGCAGCCCCAGGCCGGGGCCGGGGTTGGACTCGATCATAAAGAGGATGGACTTGCCCAGCTCTGCGGCCTGCTCCGTGCCGATGGGGGTGAAGACGCCGTGGTTGATGGCGTTGTTCAGGAACAGGACCTTGGCGGGCTCCACCAGGATGGCGGTCAGGGGCAGCAGGCCGTTGCCCACCAGGAAGCCCACGCCGATTTCCAGGATGTCGGTGAGGAACACGCAGACGGGGCCGATGACATAGATGGACAAGATGGCCAGGGCCGCGCCGATGATGCCCACAGAGAAGTTGTTGACCACCATCTCAAAGCCCGCGGGGATACGGCCCTCCATGGCCTTGTCAAACTTCTTGATGCACCAGCCGCCCAAGGGGCCGCAGATCATGGCCCCGATGAACATGGTGCTGTCCGTGGAGGCAATCGCGCCCAGGGTGGCGAGGGCTCCTGTCACCGCGCCCTTCTGGCCCCCCACGGCCTTGCCGCCGGTATAGCCGATCAGGACGGGGAGGAGGAACTGGAGCATGGGGCCTACCATTTTGTTGATGGTCTCGTTGGGGAACCAGCCCGCCGGGATGAAGAAGGCGGCGATCAGGCCCCAGGCGATGAAGGCTCCAATGTTGGGCATGACCATGCCGCTGAGGAACCGTCCAAATTTTTGAACGCGCTCTTTCATAGAAAAACGTCCTTTCTCTTAAATATGTTCGGGGTCAGGAAGCAGTATACCGCCTCCAGGCCGGGAAAAATAAAGAATCAAGGGGGACGCATCACACCTCCCTGACGTCCGTATAGTCCCGGTATCTCCGGTCCGGCAGGCAGTCCGTGATGATGCACGCGGCTCCGAGGGGAAACATCACCGCCGCCGTCACCTGGCCGAATTTGCTGGAATCCGCCAGCACGTAGGACTCCCGGGCCCGCTCCGCCGCCAGGGCCTTCACCGCCGCCTCCTCCGGGTCCGGCGTGGTAAAGCCCTGGGCAATGGCGACGCCGTTGGCCCCCAGAAACGCCTTGGTGAAGTTATACCGCCCCAGGGCGGACAGGGTCTCCGCGCCGATGAGGGCCATGGTGCCCGCCTTCAGCATCCCGCCCAGCACATGGGTCCGGAGGTTCCGCTCCATCAGGCGGCAGGCGCATTCCACGCTGTTGGTGAGAAACAGCGCCCTGGAGTCCCCCAGGTGGTCCGCCATGCACAGAACCGTGGTGCCCGCGTCCAAAAAGACCACGTCGCCGTCCCCGATGAGTCCGGCGGCGTACCGGGCGGCCCGGTCCTTCTCTTCGGCAAAAAGCCCTCGTTTCGTCTCCATGTCCAGCTCCTCGCCGTGGAACTCCCCGTCGGCCAGCACCGCGCCGCCGTGGACCTTGCTCAGCTTTCCCCGTTTGGCAAGCGCGTTCAAATCCCGCCGGATGGTGGCCTCGGACGCGCCCGTCGTCTGGCAGAGGTCCGTCACCGTAACGGCCCGCCGCCGGGCCAGCTCCTCGAGAATCCGTTCCGCCCGCTGTTCAGCCAGCATAGTTCACCTCCCTCTGCCTGATTGAAATTGGTTGATTTCGGATTTCTATGCTTATAGTAACGCCGTTTTCAATCAAAGTCAATGTCTGCCAATCAGCTGCAGTCACACAAAATTACTGGAAACTTTGTGCAGTCCGCCAAAGGCCGTCCCTTCTGCGTGTCCCCGGCGGAAACCCGTCAAAGCGTTTTCAAAAACCGCTCCACCCGGTCCAGCCCTTCCTTCAAATCCTCGTCGGAATAGCAGTAGCTCAGGCGCATGTAGCCCTCGGTGCCAAAGTACACGCCGGGAATCAGGCCCACCAGGCCCTCCTTCAGCATCTTCTCGCAGAAGGTCAGGGAGTCCATGCCATATTTCTTGATGCTGATGAACACATAAAAGGCCCCTTCCGGCTTCTGCACCTCCAGGCCCATGTCCGTCAGGCGCTGATAGACATAATCCCGGCGCTTGCGGAACAGCTCCGTCATGGGGGCGGTATCGCTTTCCAGGGCGGCCGCGCAGGCCGGCTGGACGAAGGCGGGGGCGGAGACCACGGCATACTGGTGGAAAATCTGCATCCGGTCCCGGATGGGAGCGTCCGCCAGGCAGTAGCCCAGCCGCCAGCCGGTCATGGCGTAGGGCTTGGAGAAGCTGTTGATGACGATGATCCGGTCCCGCATATCCTGGTACTCGGCGAAGCTGTGGTAGGCGTCCGTATAGACCAGGCTGCGGTACACGTCGTCGCAGAGGACGAAGATGGGCTTGTCCTTCAAAACGCCGTGGACGGCGTCCAGGGTCTCCTTGGTGTAGATGCAGCCGGTGGGATTGTTGGGAGAGGTGAGGACGATGGCCTTGGTTTTCGGGGTGATGGCGGCCTCCAGGGCGGCGGGGTCGATCTGGAACTGATGGTCCTCCGTAGGCAGGGCCACGGGCACGCCCCGGCAGAGCTGGGTGATGGACTCGTAGAGGCTGAAGGCCGGGGTGGGGATAATGACCTCGTCCCCGGGGTTCAGCACGGTGGACAGGGCGATAAACAGGCTCTCCGTGGCCCCGATGGTGAGAATGATTTCATCGGGAGAGTACTTGAGGCCGTGGGCCTGCTCCTCGAATTTTGAAATCGCTTCCAGCATGTAAGGATAGCCGTTGCCGGGGGGGTAGTGGGTATCGTTCCGGTCCAGGGCGGCCTTGGCGGCCTCCTTCACCACGTCCGGGGTGTTCTGGTCCGGCTCGCCGATGGTCAGGGCGCAGGCCCCAGGGGTGTCCCGCACCAGGAAGGTGAAACGGCGGATGCCGGACAGTTCCATGCCCAGCACGGCGCTGTTTAAGGTCAGGTTCATAGGATTCACGCTCCTTTTCAAAATACAAAACCAGTATATGCCAGGCGGCGGGGCTTGTCAACGCTTTAAAGCGAAAAGGACGCCGCAAAACGGCGTCCCCGGGCGGGCTCAGCGGTCGCTTGGCAGCCAGCAGTCCTGGAAAATCAGGTCGTCCACGTCCCCGGCGGTATGGTTCGCAATGCCCACGGCAGGTCCTCCTTTTGTTTTTGAGACTATTTGACAGTCTATGCGGCGGAGGCGGAAAAGTTGCCTGGAGGCGGAAAAACGTCCCTCCCCGGATACCCGGAGAGGGACGGCCAGCTTGTCGAAAAAGCCTTTTCGACAAGCTGGGTTTCTTACAGGCTCATCTGATAGATGTTGACGATGTCCTCCACGGAAAGGGGAACGAAGGTTTTGTCAAAGCCGCTGTTCCGGGCCTTTTGGGCCATCTCCCGGAAGCGCTCCGGGCCGATGCCCAGCTCCGACAGCGAGGCGGGGAGGCCCAGGGAATTGAAAAACTCCCGGGTCTTTTCAATGGCGACCTCCGCCGCTTCCCGCCGGGGCCGGGCCGGGTCCAGGCCCCAGACCGCCGTACCGTACCGGGCGAAGCGGGCCTCGGTTTTCTCATTCAGGACGTAGCGCATCCAGTTAGGGGTCAGAACGGCCAGACCCGCGCCGTGGGTCACGTCGTAAAAGGCGGAGAGCTCGTGCTCCATCCGGTGGACGCTCCAGGCAACCTCCTTGCCCATATGCAAAAAGCCGTTGATGGCCCAGGCGGCGTTCCACATGAGGTTTGCCCGGGCCTCGTAGTCGTCCGGGGTCTCGATGGCCCTGGGGCCGTACCGGACGCAGGAGCGGAGGATGGCTTCCGCCAGGCTGTCCGCCAGGCAGTTGTCCTCAATGGGGCTGAAATAGTTCTCAAAGGTGTGGGACATGATGTCCGCCGTACCCGCCGCCGTCTGGGAGGCGGGCACGGAATAGGTGTAGGCGGGGTCCAGGATGGACACGGCGGGATAGCAGCAGGGACCGGAGAAGGACTCCTTTTCATTGGTCTCCGGGTTGGAGATGACGGCGATGCCGTCCATCTCGGAGCCGGTGGCCGCCATGGTCAGCACGGTGAAAATGGGCAGGGCCCGCTTCGGCGTCAGCTTTTTGGCGGAGAGGTCCCAGGGGTCCCCGTCATAATAGAACCCGGCGGCGACGCCCTTGGCGCAGTCGATGACGCTGCCGCCCCCCAGGGCCAGCACGCCGTCCAGCCCCTGCTCCCGGCAGAGGCGGACGCCCTCCCGGACCGAGGCGATCCGGGGATTGGGCTCCACGCCGGGAAGCTCGGCCCAAGAAATGCCGTGCTCTTTCAGCTGGGAGACCGCTGCGTCAAAAACGCCGTTTCTCTTGACGCTGCCGCCGCCGTAAACCACCAGAACTTTATGCGCCCGGGCAGCGATTTCCCCGCCCAGCTTTTTGATTTGGCCCTCCCCAAAGTGGACCACCGTGGGAATCGCGCAGGTGAAATTCTTCATAAACAAGCCCCTTTTCCCGTCAGGCTCTCAGGCGTACAGCCGCTTCACCGCCGCCTTGGCCTCGTACAGAATCTTTTCCGCATCCAGGGTCAAAAATTCGCCGTTCTCATAGAGAATTTTCCCGTCCACCATGGTCATGACCACGTCGCTGCCCTGGGCGGAGTAGACCGCCAGGGCCAGGGGATCCAGATTGGGAACCATATGGGGCTTCGTCAGGTCCAGGGCGATGATGTCCGCCTTTTTCCCGGTCTCCAAGGCCCCGGTGTCCTCCCGGCCCTGGAGGCGGGCCCCGTTCCGGGTGGCCATGGCCAAAAGCTGAGCGGGCTTCAAGATGGTGGGGTCCCGGTGGAAGCCGTTGTGGAGGACGGCGGCCAGGTGCAGCTCCTCCATCATGTTCAGGTTGTTGTTGCTGGCCGCGCCGTCGGTTCCAAGGGTGACGTTCAGCCCCAAGTCCAGCATCCTCTGGATGGGGGCGAAGCCGCTGCCCAGCTTCATGTTGCTGGTGGGGTTGTGGATGGGGCTGACGCCCTTTTCCAGCATCAGCGCCATGTCCTCCTCCGTCACAAAGACGCAGTGGGCGGCGGCGGTGGGGCTGTCGAAGGTCCCCAGGTCATAGAACCACCGGGCCGGGGTTTTGCCGTACTTGGCCACGCACTCGTCATGCTCCTTTTTGGTCTCGGAGAGATGGATGTGCATCCGGCCCCCCAAAGCCTTGCAGTCGGCGCTGTAGGGCCCCACAATATGCTCGAAGCAGGTGTACTCCGCATGGACGGAAAAGTCGATGCGGATCCGTCCCTCCGCCGCGCCGTGGAAGTCCTTGAACAGCTGAATGGACTCCCTGGCCCGGAAATTTTCGGCGTAGGCCTCCTCCCGGCTGAAACACTGGACCGGGCGGCTGATGTTGGCCTTGATGCCGCAGGCCGCGGCGTTTTCCACGGCGGTCCGGGGCTCGAAGTACATGTCGGAATAGCTGGTGGTGCCGGTGGAGATCATCTCCAGCAGCGCCAGCTGGTTGCCGGTTTTGATATTCTCCGCCGTCAGCTTGTCCTCAATGGGCATGATCTTTCCAAACAGCCACTCCTGGAGGCTCAGGTCGCTGCCCACGCCCCGGAGCAGCACCATGGGGCTGTGGCCGTGGCAGTTGATGAGGCCCGGGAGCAGCAGACGGCCGGACATGTCCTTCTCCCGGTCATAGGCGGCCTGAGGCCTGTCCGTTCCGATGTAGTCGATGGTGTCTCCGTCGACGCCCAGGTACGCGTTTTCCAGGCAGCGGAAGCCCGCCCCCTCAGAGGCCAGGATGTCGCAGTGTTTCAGCAGCAGCTTCATATCATTATTTCCTCCTGTTTTAAATCACGGCGATGATTTTCTTCATGTAATCGCTGAAGGCCCCGGCGATTGTCCGGGCGGTTTCGTCCACCTCCGTATCGGAAAGAGGCTGGTCCAGCACCCCCGCCGCCATGTTGGTGATGACGGACAGGGCCAGCAGGGGAAGGCCGCAGTGGGCGGCGGTGAGGGCCTCCGTAACCGTGGACATGCCCACGGCGTCGGCCCCCAGAAGGCGGGCGGCCCGGATTTCCGCCGGGGTCTCGAACTGGGGGCCCGGGAAAAACATGTAGGTCCCCTCGTGGACCCGGAGGGCGGCGCCTTCCGCGCACTCCAGGGCCAGCCGCCGCAGCCGCGGCGTGTACATGCGGGATACGTCGAAAAACCAGGGGCCGAAATCCTCCACGTTGGGGCCCCGGAGGGGGCTCGGCCCGTTCAGCTTCATATGGTCCCGGATAACCATCACGTCCCCGGGGCGGTAGTCCCGGTTCACGGCCCCGGCGGCGTTGGTGAGGACAACGGACCTCACTCCCAGCAGCTTCAAAACCCGGATGGGGATGACCAGCTCCTCAAAGCGGTAGCCCTCGTAGGAGTGGAAGCGGCCGGACATGCAGACCACCCGCCTGCCCGCTACCGTGCCGAAGATCAGCTTTCCGGCGTGGGAGGCCACGGTGGAGAGCAGGAAGTGGGGAATATCGGCGTAGTCCACCTCCACCGGATGTTCGATGGCCTGGGCGAAGGGGCCCAGGCAGGAGCCCAGAACAACGCCGGTCTCCGGGGCAAAATCCACCTTTGCCCGCAGAAAATCTGCGGCGGCTTGAAAATATTCCCGGGTGTAGGACATGGAGCACCTCCTGAACGTACTGGAAACCATTGTAACACAGCCGCCGGGGGGTGTCAATCGGGCAAGCCCTGCGCCCCCGCCGCCTTCCGGCCGTACGGGGCCGGAGCCTCCCCGTGTCACAGCCGCCCGGGGCCGGGCAAACAGCGAAGCTGCCCAACCGGCGGGACGGCGAAATTTTCTCCGTCCCGGCATTTTACAATCCGCCGGAAACCTGCTATAATGCAGTCATAGAAACGGGCCCGGAGGCCGCCGGGAGATTTTTGCAAAAAAGGAGAACCTGTCCCATGAAAACCCGTCAAGCCCGGGGCCATGCCGCGGCCCTGTTTACCATAGTTGTCTGGGGAACCACCTTCATCTCCACCAAGGTCCTGCTGCGGGGCTTCCAGCCGGTGGAGATTTTGTTCATCCGCTTCACCCTGGGCCTGCTGGCCCTGTGTTTGGCGTGCCCCCGGCGGATGAAGGGCGTTACAAAACGCCAGGAGCTGATCTTCGCCGGGGCGGGCCTTTGCGGCGTGTGCCTGTATTACTTGTTGGAAAATATTGCCTTGACCTATACCCTGGCCTCCAACGTAGGGGTCATCCTCTCCGTCATCCCCTTTTTCACGGCGGTGCTGTCCCACCTGTTCTTGAAGGAGCCCCGGCCCGGCGGCGGCTTTTACCTGGGGTTTGTGGTGGCGATGATCGGCATTTCCCTCATCAGCTTCAGCGGCTCCCAGCTGGAGCTGAACCCTGTGGGAGACCTGCTGTCCCTGCTGGCGGCGGCGGTCTGGGCCTGCTATGTGATTCTGACCCGGAAAATCAGCGCCTGGGGCTGGAGCACCATTCTCACCACCCGGCGGACCTTCTTCTGGGGAATTTTGTGGATGCTCCCGGCGCTTTTGCTGTTCGACTGCCGGCTGGGGCTGGAGCGCTTTGCCAATCCGGTGTACCTGGGGAACCTGATATTCCTGGGCTTCGGCGCCTCGGCGGTGTGTTTCGTCACCTGGAACCTGGCGGTGAAGCTGCTGGGCCCTGTGAAAACCAGCGTCTACACCTACCTGGCCCCCGTTATCACCGTGGCGGCCTCGGTTATAATCCTCCACGAGCCCATCACGCCCCTGGCGGTCCTGGGGGCGGCTTTGACCCTGGCGGGGCTTCTGCTGTCCCAGGGCAGGAGCCTTCTGAAAAAGGAAGCGGCCAAATGAGGTCTTATTCTGTTAAAAACGCGGCGGCGGAAGATTTCCGCCGCCGCGCTCAGCTTATCGAAAAGGCGGGATTTTGTTACGGCATCGCCGCCAGCACCTCGGGCAGGGCGTGGTTCAAATCCGAAAGGCAGAGACAGCCGCCGCCAAAGAGCCGGACCAGCCGGGCCCGCTCCGCAACGGCCTGCCCGTTGAGATACCAGACGCTGTCCTCCCCCGCCAGATAGGCGCAGGCGTAGCGGTCCGAGTAGTGGCTCCGCGCGCCCCGCTCCGCCAGGCGGGCGGTGATTTCCTCCCCGGTGAGGAAGGCCAGCTCCCGCCCCTGCCAAACGGCTCCGGAGGCGGTGAGGAACAGCGTCAGCTTTCCGGCGTCCACCACGCCCCGGAGGCGGTTCAGGGCGTAATAGACCTGCTCCAGAGGTTCCAGGGGGATGACGGCCTGCCCGGCAGCCGTCTCCGCCTTCTGCCCGAAGCGCAGGACCAGCCGGTCCGCCGCCTCGCCAAGGCCCGCATAGTCATAGCCGGAGATGGCTCCCTTCCAGGCGGGGGCCTCCGCCGCGACGTACAAAAGCCGCTTTCCCAGCTTCTCCCGCAAAAGGCGGGCGGCAGCGGTAAGCGTATCCCGCTGGGACTCGGTGGTGAGGCCGGAGATATCCAGGAAAAGCCCGTCGTAGCCTCCCGCCTCCACCGCTTGGAACAATACCTCTGCCAGGGGCGTCTCCCCGCCCTCCCGGACGTGGTAGGCGGTGCCGGAAACATAGAGCAGCGGCTTGGCCCCGGCGGCGGAGACGGCGGCGCAGACGGCCTGCGCCTCCTCCGTGCTCATAGTGGGCGCAGCCTGGGGCGCGCCGTTATACGCCAGCTTGGCGGCAGCCACGCCTACGGCCTCGTAGCCCTTCAAATCCGGCAGGTTTTCCGCGGAGACCGCCACTCCCGCGCGGCTGAGGGCGGAGGCATGGAGCTTGTCATGCAGCCGCATAAGAATGACGGCGGCCTGTTCCCGCTTCACATGGCCGCCAGGGGAAAAGGCGGAGACGGAGGTTCCGTCCATCAGCCCCAGGCCATAGGCCATGACGATGTAACCGTTGTTGGCCTTCACGTCCTGGAAGGGCAGGGCCATGTCCTGCACCAGCCCGGCGATGCTGCCGTAGCCCAGGGCCCGGACCAGCATGGAGGCGGCCTCGCTGCGGGTAACGGGGTCCTGGGGGCGGAAATTTCCGTCCTGCCCGGTAATGACCCCCTGGTGGTAGGCGGTCTCCACTGCGCCGGCGTACCACGCCGTGCCCGGCACATCCTCATAAACCGCCCGGGCGGGGGAGGTGGGCTTCCACCCCAGGACCCGGCACAGCACCACCACAAACTCGGCCCGGGACATCTCCTTTCCCACGCCGAAGCTGCCCCCGGCCTCGGGGTAAAAGTATTTCAGGGAAATGCAGCGCTCGATGTCCTCCCTGGCCCAGAAGTCCTCCGGCACGTCGGAGAGGGCTGCGGCGGGAACGGCGGAAATCCCCGCCAGCAGCGCGCACAGCAGAAGGCAGGCAAGTATCCTGCGCAGTCGTTTCATATATCTCAGCTCCTTGTTGTTGGCATTGTCTCCTTATTTTAGCAGATTTTTCCCCGCCCGTCAAACGAAAGCTGCCGGGCTGCGGCGCAAAACGCGAAAAACCTCTTGACTTAGAGTCCACTCCAGGTGTTATGCTGAGGAGGAACGCCGGACAGGCCCCGCTCGGGGGCTTGAAATGCGGGTTCTTGCAGAAGGAGGAAAAGCGATGACGATTCGGGAGGTAAGCGAGCGGTACGGCCTTTCCGCCGACACGCTGCGGTATTATGAGCGGGTGGGCCTGATCCCGCCGGTGCCCCGGACGGAGAGCGGCGTGCGGAACTATGACGCGTCGTCTCTGGGCTGGGTGGAGCTGATTAAATGCATGCGCTCCGCCGGGGTCGGCATTGAGTCCCTGAGCGAGTACTGCCGCCTGTTCCAGCAGGGGGACGAGACGCTGGAGGCGCGGAAAGCCCTTCTGGTGGAGCAGAGGCGGCAGCTTCTGGAGCGTATGGAGGATATGCAGAGGTCCCTGAACCGGCTGGACGAGAAGATTAACAGCTATGAACAGGACCTGGCCTGCAAGGAGCGGGAGCTTCGGGGCAGGTAAAGAAACAGGACGGGCCGCCCGGCCCGTCCTTCTTTCATCAAAGCGTCTTCCCTGAAAAATGTTCCCCTGCGGCCCGTTTCAGGCGTACTTCCGGTCCAAAATTTCGATCACGTCCGCGATAGCCCCCTCCCTGGCCCCACACACCACCGTGGCCCCGGAGTTCAAAACGGCGGGGGACGCGTTGGCGGGAGCAAAGCCCTCGGCGGCGGCGCGGAGCATGGAGAGATCGTTGGCCTCGTCCCCGGCGCAGTAAACATGGTCCATGGAAATGCCCAGCCTTGCCGCCAGGCGGCGGACCATGCCCCCCTTGTCGGCCCCCCGGGTGGTCATCTCCAGCAGGTGGGAGACGGAGAAGATCAGCTCGTAATCCTCCGCCCAGCCCTGGTCCCGGAGGAAGGCCAGGGCTTCCTCCAGCACCGCATGGTCCGCCTCAAAGAGGAGCTTCCCCAGGGGCAGGGGCACCTCCAGCAGGGAGGGCGCCTCGGTGAGCTCCGCGTGGGTCATGTGCTCGTGCTGGCGGGAGATTTCGTTGGGGCGCACCACGTGGATCACGTTGCTGATGTGGTAGGCCTCCACTGCCACGCCGGGAAAGCGGTCCAGCACCGCCTGGCCCCGCTCCCGGGCGGCGGCGTCCAGCAGGGCGGTCTCCAGATACTCGCCCTTTTCAAAGTCGTAGATGGCCGCGCCGTTGCACACCACGCCGGGAGCGTTCATGGGCACGTCCCCCGCGTGGCGGAGAAAGGCCGCCAGGGCCCGGCCCGTGGCCACGGCGAACCGCCCGCCCTGGGCCATGAAATACTCCAGGGCCTCCCGGTTCCGCTCCGGCAGGGGCGGCACCGGCGCGCCGGTGCGGAGGGAGTCCTCCGTATAGAGGAGCGTGTTGTCAAAGTCGCTGGCCAGCAGCACGCCGTCAAATTTTCCCATTGGATTCCACTCCTTATTTTAATAGCGCCCCGTCCAGTCCGCCATCAGCAGCACCGGCAGGGTCCAAAGCAGCAAAAAGGCCTCCAGCGCCAGGGGGGTCAGCAGCTCATAGGCCCCCAGGCTTGTGAGATAGAAGGTCAGCAGGGTTCCCGCCCAGCCGCCCAGCAGCGAGATGGCCGCCGCCCGCCGCACCGCCTTGCACAGCCGCAGGCTCCCCGCCACCGTTTCCGCATAGGGCAGCAGCCCTTCCCGGAACAGCAGGGCCCGGGGCAGGTCCCGGTCCTTCTCCGCCTCGCTGAGGGCGATGCGCTCCGACAGGGATGGGTACTCCATGTGCACGCCCCGGCTGAACTTCCGCTTGATGAGCGCGGGGGTGATGTTGGGGTCCCGGGAGGCCAGAATGGGCTGAATGCGGCTCCTCTGCATCATCTTCAAGGCAAAGTCCACGTTCTCCGACGGGCTGTACTTCACGGCGAAGGCCGCCGCCAGTTGTTTGTCCACCGCCAGAAACACGCCTGTTTTCAGATTCACGTCCGCCGGAAGCCTTACGTTCATCTTCCGCATGAAGGAAGCGCCTCCCATCAGCACAGACTCTCCCTTGATCATGCCGGACCAGCCGCCCTCCTCATAGAAGCTGAAATCGTCCACCTTCTCATAACGGCCCCCTTCGCTGCGCACCAGGCTGTTGAACAGACGCTCCAGGCCGCTGCCGGCGGCCCGGGCCATGGAAGCCGCCAGGGAGACGGCCCGCTCCTGGGTCTCGCCGTAGAGCTTCCGGCCGTTGAGCTGAACGGTGCCCGGCGGAAACAGGTCGGAGTCGGTGACAATCATCCGCCGCCGGGCGCTGATTTTCTGCGCGCCGGACCAGCCCGCCACGGCGCAGCCCGTCTTTTGCAGGTGCTCCGACAGCTTGGACCAGGGCAGGGCCCAGCAAAGGGGCAGGGAAAAGGTGGCCGCCGCCGGGAGAATGGCGGAGAGGTTCACCAGGAAATCCCCGCTCCGCTCCTGCCCCGCGGAGCTCAGGCCCGCGAAAACCAGGGCCGACGCCAAAAAGACCGGCAGCAGGGCCGTTTGCCAGAGGGCGGATGCGTCGCTCCGGGAAGCGGTGGTGAAAAACCCCGGGACAGAGCCCCGCTGCTTGCAGGCCCCCTGGAGGGTGCTTGCGACCAGGTACGGCGGGTCCTCGTCCAAAGAGGCGGCCCGGAGCATATCGTAATTCCCCTTGCTCTCCCGGCGGACCCCCCACTGGGCGAAAACCAGGGCCAGGCAGCTGACGGAGGCGTAGGGCATGATTTCGCCGGGCCGCCCGCTCAAAAGCCGGGCGGCGCAGTCCGCCGCAGACGCCAGGGCGGAGAGGGACGCCAGCAGCTCGGCAACGCAGCGTCCGCGCAGCAGCATGCCAAAGCCCTTTAAAAACACATGCCGGCAGAAAAGCGCCGTCAATCCCAGGCAGGCCAGCAGCACCGCGCATTGGACCTCCCGGTCCCCGGACCAGTAAGGCACCTTCACCTGATACCGCTCCAAAAGCAGCAGCAGCGTGGGAAGCAGGGCCGGGACCAGGGGCGCAAGCACCGTATGCTTGCGGCGGATGTACAGCTGCCGGGCGGCGTGGGCCGCCTCCCATAAAGTGGGTTCGGGGCCGATGGGCTCCGGGCCGGGCTCCGGCTCGTCCGGCGGCGGCGGGGGCAGGGTCTCCGTCTCCTCCAGGGGTCTGCGGGAAAACAGGCCCCGCCTGGCGGGCAGGACGGGTTCCTTCGCCTCCTCCATCACCGCGTCCACCGTACTGCCCACCACGTCCTCCAGGGAAATGGGCCGGGGATGGGGGATGTTCAGCCGGGCCACGTCCGCCTCCGCCGCCCGGTCCGCTTCCCGGAGGGGGTCCGGGACTTTGGGCGGTGTTGGCGGCGGAGGCGCGGCGGGGGGCGCTTCCGCCGCCCCGGGACCGGGGACAGGCGGAGAGGGCGGCTTCTCCGCCGGGGCAGGTTCTGCCGGAGCTTCCGGCGCCCCGGTTCCCCGGAGCAGGTGGCTTTCCAGGCTGCCGCCGTACTCCTCCAGAATCTCATCCAGGGAATACTCCTCCTCCGGAGAGGAGCGGTTGATGTTGTCGTCCTTCGGGGTCATGAATTTCCCTCCTTTGGAAGGATGCGGTTTCTTAGAGCCTTTGGCGGACGGCCTCATAGAGCAAAATTGCGGCGGCCGCAGAGGCGTTCAGCGAGGAGAGCTTTCCCCGCATGGGGATGCTGACCAAAAAGTCGCACTTCTCGGCCACCAGGCGGCCCATGCCGCTGCCCTCGCTGCCGATGACGATGGCGGCGGGACCCTTCAGGTCCGCGTCATACAGCGGGGTGCTTCCCTCCGCCGCCGTGCCGAAAACCCAGATTCCCCGCTTCTTCAAATCCGTCAAAAGGGCCGGGAGGTTGGGCACCCGGGCCACAGGCACATGGGCCACCGCCCCGGCGGAGGTCTTGGCCACCACTGCCGTGAGCCCGGCGCTGCGGCGCTTGGGGATAATCACGCCATGCGCCCCGGCACACTCCGCCGTGCGGATGACGGCTCCCAGGTTATGGGGGTCGCTGAGCTCGTCGCAGACCACCAGCAGCGGAGCCTCCCCCTTGTCCGCCGCCCTGCGGAGGATATCCTCCACACCGGCGTACTCCCGGACGGATGCAAGGGCGATCACGCCCTGGTGGGCGTGGGTGCGGCTCATGGCGTCCAGCTTCCGCCGGTCCGCCTCCACCACCACCGCCCCGGCGGCCCGGGCCCTGGAGGCGATGTGGCCGAGGGCCTTGTCCGCCTCGCCCTTCTGGAGGTAGATTTTAGGCAACACCGCACAAAAGGGATGCGGGGAGCAAGAGAATATGGTAAAATAAAGA
>CAJUBX010000066.1 GCA_910585165.1 uncultured Oscillibacter sp.
GCCGGCTCATAACCGGTCGGTCCCGGGTTCGAGTCCCCGAAGGCCCACCATATGGTTGTTCGCCGCGGGGTGCAGCGAAATAGGGGTATAGCTCAGTTGGTAGAGCAGCGGTCTCCAAAACCGCGTGCCGAGGGTTCAAGTCCTTCTGCCCCTGCCATACAATTCTACGGCCCAGCTGTATTTTGATAGATTTTTTATGGCCCGGTAGTTCAGTT
Organism: uncultured Oscillibacter sp.; assembly: GCA_910585165.1. Taxonomy (GTDB): domain Bacteria; phylum Bacillota; class Clostridia; order Oscillospirales; family Oscillospiraceae; genus Oscillibacter. The sequence continues at coordinate 216 of CAJUBX010000066.1, forward strand.
GGTTAGAACGCTAGCCTGTCACGCTAGAGGTCGACGGTTCGAGCCCGTTCCGGGTCGCCATATTTGCTGCTGTAGCTCAGTCGGTAGAGCGCATCCTTGGTAAGGATGAGGTCGGCGGTTCGAATCCGCCCAGCAGCTCCACGTCGGAGCAAGCTGAATATCGCTTGCTCCGACTTTTTCAAAAGTCAGAGCGCGCTCATTCCGTTGCTCCTCCCCCCTAAATCGAACCCGCTTCGCTGGGCTTTGATTTGGTCTTGGGTGTGCAAACCAAAAAGAAAATCGTTTTCAACCGCTTATCGCATGAAGGCCCTCGTAACCGCAACGGTTACGGGGTTTTTTCTATCTCAGGAAACGCCTTCTTTTCCTCGTTTGGGGTGAATTTGGGGTGAATACCGCCGAAGAACTTATCAGGACTTTGGCGTCTTGATGCTGCCTCACAAGCGGGCGAAAAAATTTCAATTGCCTTGCGGCACCGGATTTTCTTCAAACGGCGGCATGACCGGCATCAACCGGCTAATCCCCTCCCGCGCCCATAATTTCGCAGTAACGGAGCAGCGCAAGACACGCAGGGTGTTCCATATCTCCTGGCTGGCTCGGGGAAGGGAAGCATGGCGGGAGGGCCTAACAGACGCTGAAAAACCCGGAGGCGCTTTTCGTGCCTCCGGATTTCACGGTTTTTACGCCCGTCTGCGCTCCGCCCGGAGCAGCCCCTCGTGGGTCAGAACCATGGCCAGCAGCACCGCCAGCAAAAAGGGCGGAAACAGCGCCGGGGTGATCCGGGAGGCCAGGAGGCCGAAAACAGGGGGCGCCAGGCAGGTGCCCACATAGGCCCCGGCCATCTGCACGCCGATGACGGCCTGGGAGTTCTCCGCCCCGAAGTGCTCCGGCGTGGCATGGATGAAGCAGGGGTAGATGGGGGCGCAGCCCAGGCCTGCCAGGACCAGTCCCGCCAGGGCGGCGTACTCCCCGCCCACGGGCAGCAGCAGGGCCAGGATGCCCAGGGCGGCGGTTCCCTGGCCCAGGCGGACCATCTGCCGGTCGTTCAGCGCCAGGGTCAAAAAGCCGCTGAGGGCCCGCCCTCCGGTGACGCCCAGGAAAAAAAGGCCGGCGAAGCCCGCCGCCGCCTCCGCCGGAAGGCCCTTTTCCAGCGTCAGGTAGCTGGCGGCCCACAGCCCGGCGGTCTGCTCCAGGCCGCAGTAGCAGAAGAAGGCGGCCGCCATGGACTTCACCCCGGGAATGCGGAGGACCTGGGGCAGGGTCAGGGCCCGGGCAGGGGCCTCCTCCCGGCTCCCGCTTCCATGAACGCGCCAGAGGGGAAGGCTGAACGCCAGAAGGAAGGTCAGGCCAATCTGCAAAAAGGCGATCCAGCGGTAGCCCATGGGCCAGCCCCGTCCCCCGGCAAGGGCCCGGGCCATGAACCAGGGCCCCAGAGAGGCCCCCACGCCCCACATGCAGTGGAGCCAGCTCATGTGGCGGCTGGCGTAGTGGAGGGCCACGTAATTGTTCAGCGCCGCGTCCACGGCCCCCGCCCCCAGGCCGTAGGGCACCGCCCAGAGGCACAGCTGCCAGAAGGAGCCGCTGAGGGAGAAGCCCATCAGGGCCAGGGCCGTCAGCCCCACGCTGGCGGCAGTGACACGCCCCGTCCCGAAACGGTGGGTGAGGCGGCCCGACTGGAGGCTGGAGACCACGGTGCCCAGGGCGATGATCATGGAGATGATTCCGGCAAAGGACACCGGCACGCCGAAGGGACCATACATAGAGGGCCAGGCGGAGCCCAGCAGGGCGTCGGGCAGGCCCAAGCTGACAAAGGAGAGATAGATAACCGCGAGCAGCAGGTGAACCATAAGAGCATTTCCTCCCAACATTAAAAGCGCCTTGATTATAGCAGAAAGGCAGCGGCTGGGATAGGACGAAACCGCCGAATTATCCGGACAAAACCGCCGGGCTTTGGGGAAGATTGACAGCCGCCGGAACAGGGGATATAATGTCGAATCAGGGAGAAAAGAACCGGGCCTGGGGGCCCGGAGACGGGGGAATGGAACAAAATGGGAAAACGTTGGGCGGCGGGAGCGCTTCTGGCGCTGACGCTTTTATGGGCGGGCTCCTCCGCTCCGCCGGCGGACGCCAGCGGACGGGCGGCGAAGGCTGGGGAAGAAGCCTCCCCGGCGGAAACGGCGGAGAAGAACGCCACGCGGGAGGAAGCGGCCCGGGAGGGGGAGGCCCTTGTCCTGGAGGAGATCGCGGAGCCCGCGGGAAGCCTGGCGGAGCTGCGGGCCGCAGACCCGGGCGAGGTCCCGGCGGAAGGCCGGGACGCGGCCTGCTGGGCGCTGTACCGGGAGCTGCTGGCCCCGGGGGAGGACGGGAGCTTTGACGGCGGTAAGCCGGTAAGCCGGGCGGAGGCCGTGGAGGCGCTTTACCGCCTCAGCGGGATTTTAGTCCGGGTGGATGCCTGCCCCTTTTCGGACGTGCCGGAGGAATACCGGGACGCAGCGGCCTGGGCCAGCAGCGTGGGCGTCACCGGCGGCTTGGCGGAGGGATGGTTCGCTCCCTTTTCCCCGGTCACCCGGAGCCAGCTGGCGGTGATGCTTTACCGCTTCGCCGCCTGGCGGGGGGAGGATATGGGGAGCCGCACCGCCGTGTCCTGGGACGGGGAGGAGGTCCCCGCCTATGCGGAGGAGGCCCTGAACTGGGTGATGGACCGGGGGCTGTATGCGGGCATGACGGACCACGGCCTCTACCCGGACCTGCCGGTATCCCGGCTGCAATTGGCGGCGGTTCTGGCGAGGCTGCAGCGGGACCGGGACCCTCTGGCGGCGGCCCTCACCCTGCCGGAGGGCGGGGAGGAAAGCCGCTCCCGGCAGCAGCACGAGGCGCTGAATCGGGCTGTTGCCGCCGCCGCCTGCCGCCATGGGGCGGTGGGGGTCCAGGTGGCCGTCGTGGAGAACGGGGCCGTCACCGACGCGTACCGCTATGGCTGGGCGGTGAAGGGGAGCGTCCCCATGTCCAACGCCCACAAGCTGCGCACCGCCTCCCTTTCCAAGGTGGCGGTGGGCCTTTCCGCGGCGCTGCTGCGGGAGGAGGGAGCCGTGGACTACGACGCGGACGTCGGGGCCTACTGGGACGTGAAGACCCGAAAGCCCGTCACCATCCGCTCGATGCTGACCCACACCTCCACCCTGCTGAACAGCGAGAGCATCGCCTGGGACTATGCGGGGGTCAGGGCCCAGCTTGCCTCCGCCTCCGGCTACGGCGGGGGAACGCCGGGAGATATCCGGTGCTGGAGCTACAACAACCACGCCTTCGGCATCCTGGGCCAGACCCTGGAGCTGGCGGCGGGGCGGTATCTGGACGACGTGCTGGAAGAGCGGGTTCTGGGCCCCCTGGGGGCGGACTGCGGCTTTGCCGCCGGGGAGCTGGAGAGTACGGAGCTGGTGACCCCGCTGTACCGGGGAAACGCCCTGGGCCGGTCCGCCGCAAGCCAGCTGAACGTCCGCCTCTGGAGCGCACCGGGAGCCACGGGACGGCAGTTCGCCGGGGGCTTTACCTCCAACGCCCTGGACATGGCGAAGCTCACGGCCCTGCTGGCGGGGGACGGCTGCTTTGAGGGGGTGCGGTTAATGGAGGCGGGGTCCGTGGCGCTGATGGAGAGCTATGGAAACCAGCCTCTCCCCGACGGGAGCCGCCAGGCCCTGCCCATGCGGCTGCGGCTTGGGATGTATGGCCGGGAGCGGCTCTACTACCACACCGGCAGCGCCTACGGCGTGTACAACTTTCTCAGCTACGACCCGGACACCGGGGACGGCGTGGTGGTGCTGACTATGGGAGCCGACGGCGGGAAGGACCCATACGGCGTGTACGCCATCTGCGGCGAGATCAGCCGGGCGGTGTACGAGGCGGTCCGGTAACGGCAAAAGACAGGGCGCTCCGGGAGTTTTCCCGGAGCGCCCTGCGACTGTCGAAAAACCCGGGAAACCGATTCAACGGGAAGGAAGGGTGCGTGCGGGGAACCCAGGAAGGGTTCCCTGCACCATTGAAATCAAACGTGTTTCAGAACTTTTTTGAAGTTCTGAAACACTTGCTCAGCCTGTCGAAAACACTTTTCGACAGGCTGAGGGCGCTCCGGGAGTTTTCCCGGAGCGCCCTGCGACTGTCGAAAAACCCGGGAAACCGATTCAACGGGAAGGAAGGGTGCGTGCGGGGAACCCAGGAAGGGTTCCCTGCACCATTGAAATCAAACGTGTTTCAGAACTTTTTTGAAGTTCTGAAACACTTGCTCAGCCTGTCGAAAACACTTTTCGACAGGCTGAGGGCGCTCCGGGAGTTTTCCCGGAGCGCCCTCTTTCAGAAAGCTCAAAACAGCTTTTTAAGCCCGTCCAGCGCGTCCCCCAGGCCGCCGGCGGCCAGCCTGGCCTTGAGCCCCGCCACCAGGGGCTGGAGCTGCTCCTCCGGCAGGTTCATGCCGGTGAGCCCCTCCAGGGTCTTTACAGGGTCCTGCTGAAAGCCCTTGAGCAGGGCGGGGGCCTTCTGGAGCCTGGCAGCCAGCTCCTCGATCTTGGCTTTGAGATCTATGCTCATATGTACGCTCCTTTTCCCGTTTCTGCCGCCGGAAAAGGGCCCGGCGGCAGTCCTATCATAAAAAAATACGGGATGTTTGTCAATGGATTTCCGGGCAGAATTGCCAAAAATGTAAAAACCGAAAAGTTTCTGTTACATATTTTGCCTGAGTTGTGGTAAACTGGTAATAAAGAAGCGGAAAAAGCTGCCGGAGGGGAGCGAGCCTGCGGCGGGAAGGAGGACGGAATGTTTCAGCCTGGAGAATTGGTGGTATACGGATCGACCGGCGTATGCCGGGTGGAGGGACTTGCCGGGCTGGACCAGCCGGGGGAGGACCGGGGAAAGCGGTATTACCTCCTCAAGCCCCTGTGGCAGGACGGGGTAATCTACGCCCCGGTGGACAGCGAAAAGGTGCCCATGCGCCCGGTGATCAGCCGGGAGGAGGCGGAGGAGCTGATCGGCCGGATGCCGGGCATTCCGGCGGCGGCCTGCCGGGGCGGCACGGCCCAGGCCCTGGCCCAGCAGTACCAGTCCGCCGTCCGGAACGGGGGACACCAGGCGCTGATTGAGATTATGAAGGCTATCCACCGCAAGCGGGGCCTGGCGGAGTCCAAGAACCGCCGCCTGGGACTGGTGGACGAGCGGTATATGAAGCAGGCGGAGCGGCTGCTCTACGGCGAGCTGGCTGTGGCGCTGGAGATTCCCTACGACGGGGTGGAGGATTACATCGCCGCCCGGCTGGAGGGGGAGGCGGAGTCCGCCGGGGCGTGAAACAGAACGGAGACGGGGCCGCCCGCCTCCGTTTCAGCTTGTCGAAAAAGCCTTTTCGACAAGCTGCTACAAATTTTCAGAACTTCAAAAAATTCTGAAAATTTAGGATTTCAATGGCGCAGGGAACCCTTCCTGGGTTCCCCGCACACACCCTTCCTTCCCGTTGAATGACTCTTACGGGTTTCTCGACAGCCTGGAAGAACGGAGACGGGTCCGCCCGCCTCCGTTTTTCATGCCTTTACGATTTCCCGGACCAGCCGGGCGGTCATGCCCCAGACGGCATGGCCCCGGCAGCGCCAGATAGGAACCTCCACCTGCCCGCGGTTCCAGGGGTAGTCCCGGGGAATGCCCACAGGGCCGTAGGGAAAGTCCTCCGGGACCTGGGGAAGCAGCTCATAGCGCCGGATATCCGGCTCCGTCTCCCGGAAGAAAGAGAGGGGGACGGTGAAGACCTCCGCCACCTCCGCCGGGGAGGGGCGCATGGCGGCGAGGCCCCCGGGGGATACCAGCCCCAGGACGGGGCGGAGGAGAAAGCCCCGCTGGCTGTAGATAAAGTCCGGCGTGCCCAGGAGGGTGATTTCCCGCCGGGGGATGGACAGCTCCTCCTCCGTCTCCCGGAGGGCGCAGTCCTGGGGCGTCTCCCCGGGCTCCATCTTCCCGCCGGGGAAGCAGACCTCGCCCCCCTGGGAGACCCGGGAGGAGCGAACTTCGAACAGCAGGTGAAGCCCGTCCTCCCGCTCCAGCAGGGGGCAGAGGACGGCGCAGCTCCGGGAGGCCCCCAGCAGGTCCGGCGTATGGTCCTGAAAGCGCCGGGCCAGCCCCGCAAGCTCCCCGTTCACAGCAGCATGGCCAGCCCCTGGCGGCGGTTTTCAATCTCCACCACCGGGGCGCTGGGAGCGTATTCCCCGTCCAGGGACCAGGGCAGGTCCTCCTCCGTCTCCAGGCGGATGGAGGAGACGTGGCGGAAAACCAGGCCCTGGCTGCCGTACTGCTGGTTCAGCAGGGCGTGGACCAGGTTCTGGAGGTCCGCCGCCGTCTTGGGGCTGGGGATCAGCAGCAGCTCAAAAAGGCCGTCGTCCAGCACCACCCGCTCCGCCTCCAGCTTCATCAGCCCGCCGATGGAGGTGGAGTTGCACACCGCGCCGAAAAGGTACTCCCCGTCCAGCCGCTCCCCGTCGGCAGTGAGGCGGACGCAGTAGGGCCGGAGGGTGCTCAGGTCCTTCATGCCCTCCAGAATATAGGCGAAGTGGCCCAGGGCGTTTTTGGCGTTTTGAGGGGCGGCGTAGCTGGTGCGGGTGAAGGCCCCGAAGGAGGCCACGTACAAAAAGCTCCGCTTGTTCCAAAAGCCCACGTCCAGAAGGCGGGGAACGTTCCGGGCGATGGCGGCGGCGGCCTCCGCCGGGTCGGAGGAGATGCGGAGGCTGGCGGCAAAGTCGTTGGTGCTGCCCTGGGGCAGATAGCCAAGCAGGGGGGGCCTGCGGAGCCGGACCAGTCCGGAGACCACCTCGTTCAGCGTTCCGTCCCCTCCCACGGCCACCACCAGGTCGTACCGCCCGCCCTCCCGGGCGGCGGTCTCGGCGGCGTCGCCGGGGGCGGAGGTAACGTGGATGGAGAGAAGATAGCCGGCCTGGGAGAGGGCGGCGGCGGCGTCGAACAGGGGGCCCCGGGACTTGCTCTTCCCGGCCCGGGGGTTGAGAATCATCAAGAGCTTGCGGGATTTCATCGGCAGATGCCACCTCCTGAAAAACGGTTTTCTACAGTCTACAGTATAGCACGGAGGTTATTAAAATACTGTTAAAATTAGCCGTATTCAGTATAGCACGGGAAAAAGAGGATTGCAATTCCTCCCGGCCCCGTGTAGAATAAAAAGAGAAAAAGGAGGCGCGGGCCATGGAACGAAAAAGCAACTACGCCAGCATGGGGGTGACGGCCTTCCTGACCGCCGCCGCCATTTTGCTGTTTTACGACACCCTGTTCGGCGGAAAAGCCGCCCTGGCCCTGCTGAAAACGGTGCAGCCCATTTTGTACGGGGCCTTCATCGCCTACCTGCTGGCCCCCATGGTGAATTTTTTCGAGGGCCATTTGTTCCCCCTCCGCCCCGGGCGGACGCGGAAGCGCGCCCACGCCCTGTTTATCCGCACGGCGGGCATTTTGCTGGCGTGGCTTGTGATTGCGTTCCTTTTCTATCTGCTGGCCTCCGTGCTGCTGCCGGAGCTGTATAAGAGCGTGCTTCAGCTCATCGCCAACGTGGACAACTACTACCAGACCGTCAGCGGCTGGGTGACCAGCCTGTCGGATCATATGCTGGAGACCTACCCCGATTTGGCGCGGCAGGTGAGCCAGCGGCTGGAGGACTATTTCCAGGACTTCGACAAGTGGCTGACGGGCCTCCTGCCCCAGATTCAGACGGTGATGACCACCGTGTCCGGCGGGGTGCTGAGCCTGGTGAACTTTGTCAAGGACCTGCTGGTGGGCATCATCGCCTCCGTCTACCTCCTGGCCACCAAGGAGCGCTGCGCCGCCTACGGGCGGAAGCTGGTCTACAGCCTCTTTCCCCGGGACCGGGTGGGTCTGGTTCTCCGGGGCGTGCGGCGGGCGGACGCCATCTTCTCCGGCTTTGTCCGGGGAAAGCTGCTGGATTCCATCATCATCGGCGTTTTGTGCTTCGTCTGCTGCTCCATCTTGAAGTTTCCCTACACGCCCCTGGTGTCCGTCTTCGTGGGCGTGACCAACGTCATCCCCTTCTTCGGGCCCTTCCTGGGGGCCATTCCCAGCACCTTTTTGATTCTGCTGGTCTCCCCCCGGCAGGCGCTGTATTTCGTCATCTTCGTCCTGGCCCTCCAGCAGCTGGACGGCAACGTCATCGGGCCCAAGATTCTGGGGAACACCACAGGGCTTTCCAGCCTGTGGGTCATCATCGCCATTTTGGTGGGAGGCGGCTTTTTCGGCATCGCGGGGATGTTCTTCGGCGTGCCGGTGTGCGCGTGCCTGAACAGCCTTGTGAATTTCTTTGTGGACGCCCGGCTGCGGGAGAAGGGGCTTCCCCCGGACCCCGGGGAGTATGCCGCCGGAGGAGCCCACGGGCCCCGGCGGGAGGAGCCAAAAAATTTGTGAAAACTATTGCAATCTTTTTCCCCGTCGTGTACAATACGGCCTTGGGGCCTCCGGAAGTCCGGAGCGCCCCGGGGCTTTATTCATGGAAGCAGCCCGCACAACTGAATAGAGCCGAATCATTTTGTCCGGGCGGGACATTCCCCGTCCAGCGCTGACCCGATACTGGGCAGCGACGAAAGGAAGCAGACATGAAACGGAAACTTTTGGAGGTCCTTCTCCTGCTGGGTCTCCTGAGCGCGGCACTCTGCGGTTGCGGAGGCGGCAGCACAGGCAAGACGGCGGAGGCGGGGCCCGCAGACAGCGCCGGGACCCAGGACCCGGCAGCCCAGCCGGCGGCAGACCATCCCAACGCCATCACCGTCGGCATCGCCCAGGACCTGGACGAGAGTCTTGACCCCCACCTGGCCGTGGCGGCAGGGACCAAGGAAATCATGTTCAACGTATTTGAGGGCCTGGTGAAGCCCACCCCCGACGGAGACTTGGTCCCCGCCGTGGCCAGTGAATTCACCTCGGACGGAACGACCTATACCTTCACGCTCCGGCAAGGCGTGAAGTTTCATAACGGTGACGCCGTGGAGATGCGGGACGTAGTGTACTCCATTAACCGCAACCGCCTGGCGGAGGACGGTGGGGAGCCTTTGATCCCGGCGCTTTCCGCCATTAAGAGCATGACGGCGGACGACACGACCCTGACCATTACCCTGGATCAGGCCAACACGGAGTTTTTGGCCTATCTCACCCTGGCCATTCTCCCCGAGGACTACGACGGCCAGGACACCGCCCCCGTGGGAACGGGACCTTTCAAGTTTGTCTCCCGGGCCGCCCAGGACAATATCGTCCTGGAGCGCTTCGAGGACTACTGGGGCGAACCCGCGTACCTGGATAAAGTCACCTTCAAAATCATCGAGAACGCCGACAGCATCCTCATGAGCCTCCAGAGCGGGGCGGTGGATTTGTTCGCCCATCTGACCAGCACCCAGGTGGCCCAGCTGGGGGATGATTTCAACATCGAAGAGGGCACCATGAACCTGGTGCAGGCTATGTATCTCAACCACGCGGAAAAGCCCTTTGACGACGTGCGCGTCCGGCAGGCCCTGTGCCACGCCGTGGACCGCCAGCAGATTCTGGACCTGGCCTTCGACGGCTACGGCAGCCTCATCGGCTCCAGCATGTACCCCGCCTTCGGGAAGTACTTTGACGATTCCCTCACCAACCATTATCCCCACGATGTGGAGAAGGCCAGGGCCCTGCTGGCCGACGCGGGCTATCCCGACGGGTTTGCCATGACCATCACCGTCCCCTCCAACTACCAGCCCCACATCGACACCGCCCAGGTGATTGTGGAGCAGCTCAAGGAGGCGGGCATCACCGCTGAAATTCAGCTGGTGGAGTGGGGCTCCTGGCTCTCCGACGTGTACGCCGGGCGGCAGTACCAGGCGACCGTGGTGGGCGTGGACGCGTCCACCATGACGGCCCGGGCCCTGCTGGAGCGGTTCACCTCTACGGCGGGTAATAATTTCATCAATTATAACAGCCCCCTGTACGACTCGCTGTTTGTCAAGGCCACTTCCAGCGCCGGAGAGGCGGCGCAGACGGAGTTTTACAAGGAGATGGAGGCGGACCTGACGAAGAACGCCGCCAACGTGTACATCCAGGACCTGGCGGACCTGGTGGCCGTGCGCAAGGGCCTGACGGGCGTGCGGTTCTACCCCATCTACGTGCTGGACCTTGCCGGCGTGCGCTATACGGCGTAACAATTGGAGAGTGTGCGGGAGCGGAGCGGGAGAATTCAAAAACGGGTTCCCCGCTCCCGCCCTTTCCCGAAGGGACGGGTGCCTTATGAATTATCTTTTAAAGCGGGTGCTGGCGGGTCTTGCGACGATGCTGGCGGTCTCGTTTTTCACCTTCGCGGCCTTTTCCCTCATCTCCGGCGACACCGCCACCGCCATGCTGGGCACCTCGGCAACGCCGGAGCGGCTGGCGGCCCTCCGGGCGGAGCTGGGGCTGGACAGGCCCCTGCCGGTGCGCTACGGAGCGTGGCTGGCTGGCTTTTTCACCGGGGATTTGGGGGTTTCCACCAGCTACAGCCAGCCGGTGCGGGACCTGCTGGCCCCGAAAATCGCGCTGACGCTGGGGCTGAGCCTGGTGAGCTTCGCCCTGATTACGGCGGTTTCCATCCCCCTGGGGGTGTTCACTGCCGGACGGCGGCGGTTTGAGGGGGCCCGGACGGTTCTGAACCAGCTGGGCATGGCCGTGCCGCCTTTCTTCACGGGGATTCTGCTGTCCTGGTTCTTCGGCGTGGGACTGAAGTGGTTCACGCCGGGGCAGTTCCCGGACGCGAAGCAGGACTTTGCCGGGGCGGCGGTCTACCTGCTGTTTGCCGCCATCGCCCTTTCCATTCCCCGGATTGCCATGACGGCGCGGATGCTCCGCAGCACGGTGCAGGAGGAATTGGGGAAAGACTATGTGCGGACCGCCATTGCCCGGGGAAACGACCGGGGACAGGTTCTCAGGCGGCATGTGCTGAAAAACGCCCTGCCTCCGGTGGTGGCCTTCCTGGCCCAGACCATGGCGGAAATCGTGGCGGGGAGCATTGTGGTGGAGCAGGTCTTTGTTATCCCGGGGCTGGGGCAGATGCTGGTGAGCTCCATCTCCAACCGGGACTACCCGGTGGTGCAGGCCATCGTGGTGATTCTGGCCCTCTGGGTGGTGCTGGCGGGGACGGCGGCGGACCTTATCAGCCAGCGGATAGACCCCCGGCTCCGGTTGGGAGGCGCGGCATGAAAAGACGAAACGGCTTTTTGACCGCAGGGCTTGTTTTGACGGGCCTTGTTGCGGCGCTGATCCTCCTGGGGGCTTTCTGGACGCCTTACGACCCCAACGCCATGGCGGCGGGGCCCAAGTTCGACAGCCCCTCCCCGGCCCACTGGATGGGCACGGACAACTTCGGCCGGGACATTTTCAGCCGGGTACTCCAGGGGGCCGGGGCCACGGCCTCCATCGCCCTGGCGACGCTTTTCATCGGCGCAGCGGGCGGCTGCCTCGCCGGGGCCCTGACCGGGTACTTCGGCGGCGCGGCGGACGAGCTTTTGATGCGCCTCAACGACGTGCTGACGGCGTTTCCCAGCATTCTGCTGGCCCTGGTGGTGATCTCCGTTCTGGGGCCGGGGAAGAAAATCAACGTGATCCTCGCCCTGGGGCTGGTGTTCATCCCCAGCTTCGCCCGGGTGAGCCGGACGGCCTTCGCCTCGCTGCGGGACGTGAACTATATCCAAAGCGCCCGGCTGATGGGGGCCTCGAACCTCCGCATTCTGGCGGTGCACATGCTGCCCAACACGGCCCCGGTGCTGCTGCCGGCCCTGACCATCGGGTTCAACAACGCGGTTTTGGCGGAGGCGTCCATGAGCTTTCTCGGCATCGGCGTGACGCCGCCGGACGCGTCCTTGGGCTATATGCTGTCCGAGGCCCAGGGGATGCTGTTCGCCGCCCCCTGGTACGCCGCCGGGACGGGCCTTGTCATCGTGGCGATGGTGTTCAGCGTGGGCCTTCTGGGCGAGGGACTGCGGCGGCGGGACAAGGGGGTGCTGTGATGCTGGAAATCCGGGACCTCCATGTAAAGTTCCATGGCCGGGACCGGGAGGCCGTGGCCGGGGCGTCCCTCTCCATCGGGGAGGGGGAAATTGTTGGCCTGGTGGGCGAGTCCGGCTCCGGGAAGACCGTCACCGCCATGGCCGTGGCGGGCCTCCTGCCCCGGAAGCAGTGTGCATACTCCGGAGAGATTCTGCTGGACGGAAAGGAGCTTCTCCACGCGGAGCGGAAGGAGCTGCGGAAAATCCAGGGCCGGGAAATCGGCGTGGTGTTCCAGGAGCCCATGAGCGCCTTAAACCCCCTGATGAAAATCGGGCCCCAGGTGGAGGAGGTCCTCCGGGTCCACACGGACCTGGGACGGGAGGAGCGCCGCCGCCTGGCGGTGGAGGCCATGGCGGCGGCGGAGCTGGCGGAGCCGGAGGCAGTGTACGAAAAGTACCCCCACCAGCTCTCCGGCGGGATGCTCCAGCGGGCCATGATTGCGGCGGCGGTTATCGCGCGGCCGAAGCTCCTGCTCCTGGACGAGCCGACGACGGCCCTGGATGTGACGGTGCAGGCGCAGATTCTGGAGCTTTTAAAGAAGCTGAACCGGGAGTTTGGCATTTCCATGCTGTTCATCTCCCACGATTTGAACGTGGTGCGCAGGCTCTGCGGCTGTGTGGCGGTGATGCAGCGGGGACTGCTGGTGGAGGAGGGCCCCTCGGACGAGGTGTTCCGCCACCCGAAGCACCCTTACACCCGGCGGCTCGTCGCCGCCATTCCCACGAGAAAGCGGAAGGAGGCGGGACCATGAGCCAAACGCCGGCATTGTCCCTCCGCCATGTGTACGGCGGCTACGCCGAAGGCGGGGGCCTCTTTGGGAAGAAGGAGCGCCGGGAGGTCCTTCACGACGTGACCTTCGACGTGCGCCACGGGGAGATTCTGGGCCTGGTGGGGGAGTCGGGGACGGGAAAGTCCACCCTGGCCAGGACCATCCTGGGGATGGTGAAGCCGGACCGGGGGACCGTCACCCACTACACGAAGCGGCCCCAGATGGTTTTTCAGGACCCCTACAGCTCCCTGAACCCCTTCTACAGCGTGGAGTGGACCCTGGAGGAGCCCCTGCGG
>CAJUBX010000067.1 GCA_910585165.1 uncultured Oscillibacter sp.
CTCCATCACTTCGCGGCAGCGACCCATATCCTTGTGGCAGCCTTACCTACCGGACTTTATGAAGTTTTTCCATACACATCTATATTATGCCTATTTCCTGTTCCTGTCAAGGGCAGGACGGAAAGCTCCCTTTTAAGATAATGGCTGCTGTGTCTAAACTCCGGCGATTTCACCAGTTTATATTGAATTAGCTATATGCCTATGATAATATATCCGAACCAAGAGCCGGGATTTGAGGTGGTAAATAGAATGATTCATCTGGAAAAAATAAATGGCGAAAATGTCTGGGATATTTTAGCGTTAGAAGTCTCAGACAGTCAGAAAAGTTTTGTTGCCAGCAATGATATCAGTATTATTGAGGCGTATATCGCTATTACATCCAATGGATATGCTTTTCCGTTTGGAATTTTTGAAGGTACTCATCCAGTCGGCTTTGTGATGATCGGTTATGACAAAGATGATTACTGGAAGGATGCACCTGCCATAGCGAACGGGAATTATAACCTGTGGAGATTGATGATAGATAAGAACTATCAAAAGAGGGGTTATGGGAAACAGGCTGTAGAGCTTGCGTTAAAATTTATCAGAACATTTCCCTGTGGTAAAGCCGATTCCTGTTGGCTGTCATATGAACCAGAAAACACGGCTGCCAAATCGTTGTATGCCTCTTTGGGATTTATAGAGGCCGAAGAAAAAGACGGAGAAGAACAGATTGCCGTATTAAAACTCTAGGAGCCTATTCCAATTTATCGGGCAGTCATACCTTTATGGATATCTGCCTGTCCTGGTGCTTTGACGAAAAATTCAGAAAACAGCGCATCAACAACCCTAATCTGAAAAGAGAGACGGAAAGTCCTTTTTACCGCAAGCGCTGCCGGAGGTAACCTCCGCCGGTTCCGCCAATTTCAAATTGAAGCATAGGGCCGTCTGTGATATTATTAGGGTAGGCATCCGCCGCCGCGGGCGGCAAAAACAAGCAGGAGGAGAAGCCATGGACCATAATCTCAGTCTGGACAGCGGGACTCTCGCGGACGCGCAGACGCTGTACGACTTCCTCTCGGACGTGGAGGAAACCCCGCCTCCCGCCGATATCGTACTGGCTATGGGAGGAAGCGATCTTGGCGTAGCCGATACGGCCGCCCGCGCCTTTTTTGAAAAGGAGGCCAGGTGGCTGGTCTGCACCGGGGGATTCGGGAAGGATACCGGGGGCGTTTTTCCCCAGCCGGAGAGCGTATTGTACGCCAGGCGGTGCGTCGAATTGGGCGTGCCGGAGGAGCGCATTTTGGTGGAGAGCCAATCCACAAACTCCGGGGAAAATTTCCGCTTTGCCAAGGCGCTGCTGGAAAGCCGGGGCATCTTTCCCCGCACCGGGGTTGTCGCCAGCAAGCCGTATATGGCGAAGCGGGCCTGGGCGACCGCCTCCCGGCAGTGGCCGGAGGTGCGCTGGGGCGTGACCTATCAGCGAGCCGGCCTTGGGGAATACCTGGCGCAGCGGGACAATCCCATGGAGATTCTCAATCTGATGGTGGGGGACCTCCAGCGCCTGCGGGCCTATGCCGGGAGCTTCCAGGAGCCGGTGGATGTCCCGGAGGAGATCTGGGCCGCCTATGAGCGCATGGCGGCAAGGGGCTATAACCGGTTTGTGATCCGGGAACCCTGAGCGCCCGCGCCGGGCAGGATTCAAAATCTTCTCGACCTTTTGGGGAACTTATGATATACTGTACCCGGTATCCCCCAATACACCGATGCACCGATTCACCCCCGCCAGGAAAGGACGGCTGAACCATGTGGGCTGACAAAAGCGTATTCTATCAGATTTATCCCCTGGGCTTCTGCGGGGCCCCCCGGGAAAACGACGGCGTGACCGTAAACCGCCTCGGCAAAATTGCGGACTGGGCCCCCCACATTCAAAAGCTGGGGGCCGACGCGGTCTACCTCTCCCCGATTTTTGAAAGCGACCGCCACGGCTACGATACCCGGGACTACCGGAAGGTGGACTGCCGCCTAGGGACCAACGGGGACTTCGCCCAGGTGGCGCAGGCCCTACACGCCCACGGCATCAAGGTGGTGCTGGACGGCGTGTTCAACCACGTGGGCCGGGGCTTCTGGGCCTTTAAAGACGTGCAGGAGAAGAAGTGGGACTCCCCTTACAAGGACTGGTTCCACATCAATTTCGACGGCAATTCCAACTACAACGACGGCTTCTGGTACGAGGGCTGGGAGGGCCACTTCGAGCTTGTGAAGCTGAACCTCCGCAACGGCGCGGTGGCGGACTACCTGCTGGAGTGCGTAAAGTTCTGGGTGGACGAGTTCGATATCGACGGCCTCCGGCTGGACGTGGCCTACTGCCTGGATGTGGACTTCCTCCGCCGCCTCCGCGCCTTTACCGAGGGACTGAAGCCGGAGTTCTTCCTGGTGGGGGAGACCCTCCACGGGGACTACAACCGCTGGGTGGGGGACGGCCTGCTCCACAGCTGCACCAACTACGAGTGCTACAAGGGCCTCTACTCCAGCCTGAACTCCATGAATCTCTTTGAAATCGTCCACAGCCTCAAGCGCCAGTTCGGCCCGGAGCCCTGGACCCTCTACAAGGGAAAACACCTCCTCTGCTTCGCCGACAACCACGACGTAACCCGGGCCGCCAGCATTCTGACAAATCCGGCCCACCTGCCTTTGATTTACGGCCTGGTCTTCGGCATGCCTGGCATCCCCTGCCTGTATTACGGCAGCGAGTGGGGCGCCCTGGGGGAGAAATCCCAGGGGGACGACGCCCTCCGCCCCGCCTTCGACGCGCCGGAGTGGAACGGCCTGACGGACCAAATCGCCGCCATGGCAAGGGCCCGCCGGGAGAGCGATGCGCTATGCTATGGCGATTTCAAGGACCTGGTCCTGACCAACCACCAGACCGTCTTCCAGCGGCGGACGGACAGCGAGCGGGTGCTGGTGGCAGTGAACGCCTCCGGCGCGCCCTATACCGCCCACTTCAACGCGGGCTGCGGCCGGGCGGTGGACCTGATTACCGGAGCGCCCCACGACTTCGGCGGCGGCAGCGAGCTGCCCCCTTACAGCGTGGCCTTCTGGAAGTGCGAGCGGTAAGCCGCCGCGCTCCGCCCGCCTTTGGCCCTTCCCCAAAATCCAATACCTGCTCAAAAGCCCCCGTCGCCGGGGGCTTTCCCTATTCCAGAGCGCTCCAGGCGCTTCGCCCCTTCCCGGCGGAGAGAAGGGTGAACTCGTTCTTTCGAAACCGGATCAGCCCCTCCGCCTCCATCCGGCTCAGCTCGTGGGACAGGGCGCTGCGGTTGACGCAGAGAAAAGCCGCCAGCTCCTCCCGGGAAAAGGGGATGCGGAAGGTGTGGGTCCCCCGCCGCTCCGCCTGCATGGTGAGATACACCAGCACCCGGTCCCGGAGGCCCCGCTGGGCCAGAATCGCCAGGCGGTAATGCTTGCGGAGGCTGTCGTCGGAGAGGATGGTCAGCAGATTCCGCCAAAGGACCTCCCGCGCCTCCCCGGATACCGCCCCCGGCTTTAGCAGCAGCTCCGCCGGAAACCGGAGGACCCGGAGCTCCCCGGCGGCGGCGGCATAGTAGGGCGAGCGGCGGCTCCGGGTGCAGACCAGGTCCGTCCCCAGGGTATAGCCGGGCCCCAGCGCCTCCATCAGGCTGCTGGCCCCGTCGGAAAAAATCTGGGAAATCTGAACCTTCCCCCGGAGGACCACGGCAAACCAATCCACCCGGTCCCCCGGGGCGATGAGAACGGACTGCTTTTCAAACTCCCGGAGCCTTCCCCGGGGCAGGATTTCCCTCTCCAGCGTCTCCGGCGGCAGGCCCCGGAACAGCCGGCATTCGTCTAATGCAGACAGCGGCGCGTCCATAGGCGGTCTCCCCTCTCTTTCAAATCTGGGTTCCTGGAAAAATTATACCACAAAAAGTTGTTGCGGCAACATCAATTTACCGGAGCCCCCGGTATAATGGGAAAAAACCGCCGGGAAAGGAGGAAGCCGCCATGGAAGACCGTCACGCCCGGCCCATCACCTATCTGCGCCTCTCCGTCACGGACCTCTGCTCCCTCCGCTGCCGGTACTGCATGCCCGCCGGAGGGGTCCCCAAGCGGGACCGCCGGGACCTGTGCTCCGTGGAGGAGCTGGTGGAAACCGCCCGGGCTGCGGCGGACTGCGGAATCCGCAAGGTCCGCCTTACCGGGGGAGAGCCCCTGGTCCGCCGGGGCATTCTGGATATCTGCCGGGGCGTGGCCGCCATTTCCGGGGTGGAGGAGCTGTGCCTCACCACCAACGGCCTGGCCCTTTCGCAGCTGGCCGGACCCCTCCGGGAGGCCGGAGTGGATCGGCTGAACGTCAGCCTGGATACCCTCCGGCCGGAGCGCTACGCCTACATGACCCGTGGCGGGCGGCTGGAGGACGTGTTCCGCGGCCTGGAGGCCGCGGCGGAGGCGGGCTTTTCCGGGACAAAGCTGAACGTGGTTTTGATGAAGGGCTTCAACGAAGACGAGATTCCCGGTTTCGTAGACCTGGCCCGGCGGTATCCCCTGGAAATCCGGTTCATCGAGCTCATGCCCATCGGCCAGGGCGAAGCGGCGGAATTCCTCCCGGCGGAGGCGGTGCTGGAGGCCTGCCCGGACCTCCTCCCCGCCGGGGACTCCGGCGTGGCCCGCCGCTACCGCTCCCCCGGCGGACTGGGAACCGTGGGGCTGATCGCGCCCATGAGCCATTGCTTCTGCCAAAGCTGCGACCGCATCCGGGTGACGGCGGACGGGAAGCTGAAGCCCTGCCTCCACTCGGACCAGGAAATTCCCCTCCGGGGACTCCGGGGCGAGGCCCTGCGCCGGGTCATCCGGGACGGAATCGCCGCCAAGCCCCGGCGGCACCATATGAACGAAACCGGCCATAGCGGGGCGGGCCGGAATATGCATCAGATTGGAGGCTGAACCCATGGAACTGACCCATATCAACGAACAGGGGCGGGCCCGCATGGTGGATGTGACAGAGAAGGCCCTCTCCTTCCGCCAGGCCGAGGCCGAGGGCCGGGTCCGCATGACCCCGGAAACGGCGGAGCTCATCCGCACCGGCGGAGCCCCGAAGGGGGACGTGCTGGCGGTGGCCCAGGTGGCGGGCATTCTGGCCGCCAAGCGGACCCACGAGCTGATTCCCATGTGCCATCCCCTGCTCCTGACGGCGGTGGACATCTCCTTCACCCTGGAGGAAGCCGCCGTCTATATTCGGTCCAAGGTGAAGTGCAGGGGGGAGACCGGCGTGGAAATGGAGGCCCTGACGGCGGTCTCCGCCGCCGCGCTGACGGTTTACGACATGTGCAAGGCCGTCCAGCGGGACATGGAAATCTGCGATATCCGCCTCTGCCGCAAGAGCGGCGGCAAGAGCGGCGATTACGTAAAGGAGTGGTGAGCGTGGCCCAGGTGGCATCCGTCAACATCAGCGAAGAAAAGGGCACCGTCAAGCACGAGGTCCCGGAAATCCGGCTCCGGCTCCGCCACGGCATCGTGGGCGACGCCCACGCCGGGGACTGGCACCGTCAGATTTCTCTCCTGGCGGAGGAGAGCGTGGATAAGATACGCCCCCTTCTCCCCGGGCTCCGGCCGGGAGCCTTCGCGGAGAACATCAGCACCCGGGGGCTGGAGCTGAAAACCCTTCCCGTTGGGACCCTCCTCCGACTGGGGGAGGCGGTGGTGGAGGTCACCCAGATCGGCAAGCAGTGTCACGGCGGCTGCGAGATTCAAAAGCGCACCGGGCAGTGCGTCATGCCCGCCGAGGGCATTTTCGCCGTGGTGGTGAAAGAGGGAACCGTCCGCAAGGGGGACCCCATCGAGGTTTTAAAGGAGGCGGAGTCATGAAATTGATTCCCACCCAGGAGGCCGCGGGCCACGTCCTCTGCCACGACATGACCCAGATCATTCCCGGGCAGTACAAGGGCCCCCGCTTCCGCAAGGGTCACGTAGTCCGGGAGGAGGACATCCCCATTCTTCTGTCCATGGGCAAGGAGCGCCTCTACGTCTGGGAGCTGGCCCCGGGCATGGTCCACGAGGACGACGCGGCCCAGCGCCTCCGGGCCCTCTGCCAGAACGGGGGCATGGAGCCCAGCGCCGTCCGGGAGGGAAAAATCGAGCTCACCGCCGCCATGGACGGCCTGTTTCTGGTGGACAGCCCTCGCCTGAACGCCGTCAACGCCCTGGAGGACGTGATGATCGCCACCCGCCACGGCGGCACGGCGGTCCGGAAGGGGGACAAGCTGGCGGGCATGCGGGTCATTCCCCTGGTCATTCCGGAGGAGACCCTCCGCCGGGCGGAGGCCGCCGCCGGGCCCGGTCCCCTGCTGGAGCTTCTTCCCTGGAAGCTGAAAACCGCCGCCGTAATCGCCACCGGAAGCGAGGTGGCCAAGGGCCTGATTCAGGATTCCTTCACCCCGGTGGTGGAGAAAAAACTGGCGGAATTCGGCATCAAAACCGTGGAGCGCCGCCTTCCCGGCGACGGTGTGGAGGCCGTGGCCAACGCCGTTCTGGACGTTCGGAAATCCCGCCCGGACCTGATTCTCTGCACCGGCGGCATGAGCGTGGACCCGGACGACAACACCCCCGGGGCCATTCGGCGCAGCGGGGCGCAAATCGTCTCCTACGGCGCGCCGGTGCTGCCAGGGGCCATGTTCCTGCTGGGGTATTTCGGGGACGGGACTCCTGTGTGCGGCCTCCCCGGCTGCGTGATGTACGCGGGGCGCACCATCTTCGACCTGGTCCTGCCCAAAATTGCCGCCGGGGTCCCCGTGACCAGGGCGGATATCATCCGCCTGGGGGAGGGCGGGCTGTGCCTGGGCTGCGACCCCTGCACCTACCCCAACTGCGGGTTTGGGAAGTAGGCCTTCTCCCGGCTCCCCCCTTTGCATGCGTGATACAAGGAGAAGCATGATGAAAAACGTACGGTTCTTGATCCTGACCCTTGCTCTTTCCCTCTCCCTGGCCGCCTGCGGCGGCTCCGGGGGTACGGAGCTGACCGTCTTCGCCGCCGCCTCCATGCAGGAAACCCTGACGGAGATCGGCGGGAACTACCAAAAGGACCATCCCAGCATCACCCTGGTCTTCAATTTCGACTCCTCCGGCGCCCTCAAGACCCAGATTGAGGAGGGCGCGGAGTGCGATATTTTCATCTCCGCCGGGCGGAAGCAGATGGACGACCTGGACGCCTCTGTGGGCCCCGCCGTCAACGCCGACGCCCCCGCCCAAGAGGAGGAAACGCTGGACCTCGTCGACTCCAATTCCCGCTTCAACCTGCTGGAGAACAAGGTGGCCCTGGCGGTGCCGGAGGGAAACCCCGCCGGCATCCAAGGCTATGGCGATCTGGCGGCCCGCCTGGAGGCCGGGGATATTCTTCTGGCCATCGGCAACAGCGATGTGCCTGTGGGGCAGTACACCCAGAAGCTTTTCGCCTATTATGGCCTGGACGAGGAGGCTCTGGTCGCCAACCGGGTCCTGACCTACGGCTCCAACGTCAAGGAAGTCACCACCCAGGTGGCCGAGGGAACCGTGGACTGCGGAATTATCTATGCAACCGACGCGTTTTCCGCCGGGCTGGAAACCGTGGACACCGCCACGGCGGACATGTGCGGCCAGGTCATCTACCCCGCCGCCGCTCTGAAAAACAGCAAGAACCCCAAAGAGGCCCAGGCGTTCCTGGACTATCTCCGCACCCCCGGAGCCGGAGCCGTGCTGGAGTCCGTGGGCTTCACGCCCCTGGGATAACGAAGACGGGAGGGCCGCCATGGACTGGTTTCCCCTGTACAACTCCATCCGCATCGCCGCCGTCTCCACGGCGCTGGTGTTCTTCCTGGGAATTTTCGCCGCCCATTACATTGCCAAGGCCCCGAGACTGGTGAAGGGCGCTCTGGACGTGGTCCTGACCCTGCCCCTGGTCCTGCCGCCCACGGTGGTGGGGTGGCTTCTCCTGCTGGTCCTGGGCCCCCGGCGGCCCTTGGGGGCCTGGTTTCTGGAAACCTTCGGCCTCCGGCTGACCATGACCTGGCCCTCCGCCGTCTTCGCCGCCGCCGTGGTCAGCTTCCCTTTGATGTACCGCACCGCCCGGGGGGCCTTCGAGTCCTTCGACGAAACCCTGACCCAGGCGGGCCGGACCCTGGGGCTCGGCAATGCCTACGTGTTCTGGCACGTGCAGATGCCCGCCTGCCGCCAGGGCATCCTGGCGGGGACGGTGCTGGCCTTTGCCCGGGCTCTGGGAGAGTACGGGGCCACCTCCATGGTGGCGGGCTACACCCCGGGCCGCACCGCCACCGTCTCCACCACCGTCTACCAGCTCTGGCGCACCGGGCAGGACGCTCTGGCCCTGCGCTGGGTGCTGGTGAACCTTGGAATCTCCGCCGCCGTGCTGCTGGCGGTGAACCTGCTGGAGCGGAAGGAGGGGCGAGCATGACCCTGACGGCCCGGATTCAAAAGCGCTGCGGAAGCTTCCGCCTGGACGTGGACCTTGCTGCGGAAAGCGGGGAGGCTTTGGCCCTGCTGGGGGCCTCCGGCTGCGGGAAGAGCATGACCCTCAAGTGCATCGCCGGGGTGGAACAGCCGGACCAGGGCCGGATTGAGCTGGACGGCCGGGTCCTCTTTGACAGCGAAGCAGGCGTGAACCTCCCGCCCCAAAAGCGCCGCGTGGGGCTTTTGTTCCAAAGCTGCGCCCTGTTTCCCCACATGACGGTGGAGCGGAATGTCGCCGTCTGCCTGGGCCGCCTGGCGAAGCAGACCCGGCGGCAGCGGACGGCGGAGCTTCTCGCCCTCCTCCGCCTGGAGGGGCTGGAGGGCCTCTATCCCCGGCAGCTCTCCGGGGGACAGCGGCAGCGGGCGGCGCTGGCCCGCCTTCTGGCGGCGGAGCCCCGGGCCCTGCTGCTGGACGAGCCCTTTTCCGCCCTGGACAGCTTTTTGAAATGGCAGCTGGAGCAGGAGCTCCGGGAGCTTTTGGAGGTCTTCCCCGGCCCCGTGATCTGGGTCAGCCACGACCGGGGGGAGGCCCGCCGGAACTGCCGCCGGGTCTGCGTGCTGGAGGACGGAAAGTCCGCCCCGGCGGCGGACATGGCGGAGCTGATGGCAAACCCCGGCACCGTAAGCGCCGCCCGGCTCTCCGGCTGTGAGAACTTCGTCCCCGTCCGCCCCGGCCCGTCTCCGGGACTGGCGGAGGTCCCGACATGGGGGCTGACCCTCCAAACCGCCGCCCCCTGGCGAAAGGGCGTGCGGACCCTGGGCCTCCGGGCGGGCTGCCTGCGCCCGGCGGAGGAGGGAGCGGTCAACGCCTTTTCCTGCCGGGTCCTCCGGGCGGTTGAGGATTTGTTCTCCATGCGCCTTGCCCTCCGCCCGGAAACTGCCGCCCCCGGCGCTCCGCTTCTTTGGATGGAGCTTTCCAAAGAAGTCTGGTCCGCCCTGCCGGACCGGACCCGCCTTCTGGCGGCGGTCCGCCCGGAGGACCTGATGCTTTTGGAATAGGAGGAATGTCTATGTACAAAGCCGCGGTTTTAACCGTCAGCGACCGGAGCTTCCAGGGCCTGCGCCCGGACGGGTCGGGCCCGCTGGTAGCCTCTCTGCTGGAGGGCGCGGGATATGAAGTCGTGGAAACCGCCGTCGTCCCCGACCATCAGCCGGACATCGAAGCCGCTCTTATCCGCCTGTGCGGCCCGGTCCGGGCCGCCCTGGTGGTAACCACCGGGGGCACCGGCTTTTCCCCCCGGGACGTAACGCCGGAGGCCACCCTGGCCGTCTGCGGGCGTATGGTCCCCGGCATCCCGGAGGCCATGCGGGCCGCGTCCCTGGCCGTCACTCCCCGGGCCATGCTGTCCCGGGGGACGGCGGGCCTCCGGGGCGGGACCCTGATCGTCAACCTCCCCGGAAGCCCCAAGGCGGCCCGGGAGAATCTGGAGGCGGTGCTCTCGGCCCTGGAGCACGGCCTGGACATGCTTCTGGGCGGTCCCGGGGACTGCGCCGCAGAGTCCCCGGATTGAACCGGAGCGCTTGCCGCAGGGCCGCGCCGGGGCCCTGCCGCAAAAACGCTTCCGCCGGAACTCCGGCGGAAGCGTTTTTTCAAGGCTCTATAAATGGGACGGGCACCCGTGCTCCGCCGCGCCCGCCGCCTCCCGCCGGAGGGCCCGCTCATAGATCAGCTCCCCGGCGATGCTGACGGCGATTTCCTCCGGGGTTACGGCCTTAATCGCCATGCCGATGGGGGTATGGACCCGGCGAAGGGCCTCCTCCGGCACGCCGGCCTCCCGGAGCTTCCCGTTGACATAGGCGGTTTTCGTCCGGGAGCCCATCACCCCCACATAGCGCAGGGGCCGCCGGAGCAGCTGCTCCTCCACCTCGAAATCGTGGCGGTGCCCGCTGGTCATGACCACGGCGTAATCCTCCTCCGCCAGCTCCAGCTTGGCGGAAATGGCGGCATAATCCCCGCAGGCCACCGTCTCCGCCTCCGGGAAGCGCTCCGCGTTGGCAAACTCCGGCCTGTTGTCAAACACCGCCACTCGGAAGCCCACGCTCCGCAGCACCGGGACCAGGGCCAGGGCGCAGTGTCCGCCGCCGAAAATCACCACCCGCTCGCCCTTGGGCAGCGGCAGCAGCAGCCGCCTGCCGTCCCAGCCCTCCGGCCCCGCCTCCAGCAGGGCGGGCGCTTCCTCCGCCGCCAGGACCAGCCAGCCGCCCCGCCGGGCTTCCAGCCGCTCCAAAACCGTTTCCGCCAGGGCCCTCCACTCCCCGCTGTCCCGGGGGATGAACTGGAAAAGCGCCGTCTGTTCCCCGCCGCAGACGGAGTCCAGCTCCCCGCCGTGGCGAAGCTCCAGGCGCTTCACGGCGGACCGCCTCTCCCCCAGCAGCTCCGCCGCCGTTTCCAGGGCCCGGGCCTCCCCCGGCCCGCCGCCGATGGTCCCGGCTATGAGGCCCCCGGGCCCCGCCAAAAGCTGGGCTCCGGCCCCCCGGGGAGTGGAGCCCCGGGCGGAGGCCACCGTGACCAAAACCGCGTCCTCCCCCGCGTCCATCCGGGCTGTCAGCGCTTCAAAAATGGCTTTCATAGCTCTTCCTTCTCTTTCAACTCGTCTTCAAAGGGGCGGTAAGAATCTGCTCCCGGGTCAGGGCCGTGCCCTCCGGCAGGTCTACGGTAACGCTGTTCCACTGGATGCCCCCCTTTTCATGGTCGGCGGCGTGATGGAAGTAGAAGACGGAAACCTGGTCTACCGCCGCCGCCGGGGCCACCCGGTTATAAATCTCCAGGATATGGTCCGCCATCAGCGCCCGCATTTCCTCCTCCGTGGGAACAGGGTCCCCCTGCCCGCTTCTAAAGTCCGCCCGGAGGGTGATATAGGGCGTCTCCGAGTCCCCGGACCGCCATCCGGCGCTCCAGCGGACGTCGCCGGAGGGCTCTCCCCCCTCCTTCAGCCGCCAGCCGACGCCCAGATCCGAGCGAAGGGCGTTCTCCCGCCTCTCGTCCCGGACCAGCCAGAGGCCGTTGTTCCGGTCATAGGTCAGGGTTCCATAGGTGAAGTCCAGAAAATACTCGTCGTTTACCAGGTTGTATCCGGCCCAGACGCTTTTCGCCTCCCACTCCGGATGGGCCCCGGCGGCATAGGACCGCATGGCCTGGGCAGCGGTGAGATTGCCGATCAGGGGAGGCCAGCCCATGCGCAAAACGGCGTAAATCAGGAAAGGAGCTATGAGAATCACGGCAAACAGCACCGCAACCACGGTAAACAGGGCTCCCCCCGAACGCTTTTTCATAGTGCCTCCCTCCATTCATCCGGCTGTTTCCATCAAAAACGGCAGCCAGGACAACGCGTACAGTATGTAGATATGGGCCGGGTAAAAGAGATAGAAAAACGCCTTCGGCCCCTTTCCCCGCTCTCCATTGTAGCACAGCATCAAAACGGCCGCAAGGGCTCCGTACCATTCGTAGTAGGTTGTAAACATCTGCGTCCAGCAAAAGTCCGGCAGCCGGGAGACAACCAGGCCCACATAGCCCCCAAAATAGAGCAGGGTGAACCCCGCAAAGGCCCCTGCCTGGAGCTTCCGGTTTTTCCGGAAGGCGTAGAGCACCAGGCCCGTCAGGATTACGGGAAAAGACGCGTCCGGATTGATGTTCCACATGGGCAGGAGGGTATAGCCCAGGGCGGACAGGGGAAACTGGAGGGCCGGAACCGCCCCCATCAGCGAGCTCGCCAGGAGGGGCCACGCCAGGGGCAGAATCACCGCCGCCAGTCCGGGGACCCAGCGCCGCTCCGCCAGCCAGTCCAGGCCCTGGAACATCACCATCAGGATGGAGAAGGCAGTCATCATGCCGTTCATGGGCATGAAGCCGTCGGGCCGGAGGGGAATCACGCCGCCGATCATCAGAAACAGCGCCCCGGACATCAGCAGGTGAATCCCATATACCTTGAGGAAATAGCGCTTTCTGCTGCGGGTATGGGAAAATCCCTCCGCCAGGCAGAAGAGGAACAGCGGTGCGGACAGCCGCCCCAACATGCTGAACCACTCCGGGATGTACCCCGTAAAGCCGAAAATATAATGGACATGATCCAGGACCATCAGCCCCAGGGCAATCCACTTTAGGTCTGTCGAACTCAGCCCCCGCCTTCTTGCGCGTTCCATAAAGAGCTCCCTTCTCCCGCCCCAGCCTGGCGGTCCTTGCGTATTATTTAGCTAGTACAATGATATGATAATACACTTTTCACGGCCTGTCAAGGGCCAAGAACAAAAAAGCGCCCGGTCTTTCGACCGGGCGCCGGGGAAGAAAGAAGGTGGAGTTCTTTCAACCTTTCATTCAGGCGATGCTCCGATTCCGGGAGCGGATTACAAACAGCGCGCCCACCATCAGCACGATGCCGATGGGCAAACCCAGCAGACCGGGCAGGCCCGCGCTCACCAGGATGCCGGCGATGAGGTAGGTGACGCCGGAGACCACCGCGCAGGTGATGGCGTAGGGCAGCTGGGTGGACACGTGGTTCACGTGGTCACACTGCGCCCCTGCGGAGGCCATGATGGTGGTGTCGGAGATGGGGGAGCAGTGGTCGCCGCAGACCGCGCCGGCCATGC
>CAJUBX010000068.1 GCA_910585165.1 uncultured Oscillibacter sp.
CTCCTTTATAATAGCATGGCTTTATCATCCCCAACCATTGCTCCCACGGTATGATTTGCTCTATTTCTTCCGGAAATTCTTTTTTTTGTCCGTACCTGCGCCAGCTCATCGCTCAGGCCCGATAGACTCATTTGCTTATCCATGTCTTTATTCTATCATGTTCTCGAACTGTTTGCATCAGATTTGTGCGGTGTTGCCTTAGAAAACGCCAATGGAAAAATGTAGTTTTGTGGCGGAGAGGAGGAAAAAAGATAGACTCTCAATAGGGTGCAAAAAGCGGCCGGAAAGGGAATCGGGAAATGAAAGGAGCAGTATGGATGGACGTCCGAAGCGACAGGCAGAAAGGGATGAGCTATGTGGAGCTGGGAAGGAAGTACCACATGGCCCCCCGAACAGCGAAGCGGTACACGGAATCCCCTCAAAAGCCGGAGTACACGTTAAGTGCCTATCCCGAAATTAGAGGAAGTGTGTTATACTGAGTTTGGGTGATAAAAATGGGAAAAGCATACAAATCGTGGACGATATCTGAAGAGATGTGGGAGGCGCTGAAAGCCGCCGCCCCGCCTCGTAAATGGGGTGGTCGTATTTATCCGGGAAAAAGTTTGGGATGCAGTGGCTTTTCCGAAAGCCGCAGGCCTCATAAAAGGGAACAGTCAGCGGGCTGTCCCCGGTGCCCGCAAGAAGGCGGCTCCCCCGGCTCCGGCATTGCCGGACTGCGTGCTCCACCATGGCCCGCTCATAGCCCTGCCTCCGGCTCCCGGGAGCCACGGCGAGGTTTTTGATTTCAAAATCGCCGCCGCCCTCCTCCGTCACCACGCAGACGGCCCGTAGCCCGCCGTCGTACAGGGCCCACAGCGTGCCCCGGTCCAGATAGCGCCCGATCATGCTCTCCTGCTCGTCCCCCAGAAGGAGCAGGGGAAGAAAATTCCGCTTGTTGTCGGAAATTTTGCAAAATTCCATGAAGACCTCCCTGAAAAACCGGGCAGACTAGGCCTGGAGGTGATTTGGATGTACGGCGCGGAATACCTGAGCCTGGAGGACCTTCTGGATCAGGACCCCTCGGCTTACGAGTTTTTCCAGACCCTTTCCCCGGAGGCCAAAACCCTGCTGGAGGAGGAGGACGGCGTAACTTCTTTCGCCCGCCTCCAGTCCAAGGCGGCCCAAATGAGGAGAGCTGGCTTGATGGAGTAGGAAAAAGCCGCCCGGGCGCTTGCCCAGGCGGCTCCTCTGCTTTTCAGCGTCCCTTTTTGAGGCGGAACTTCCGCGTCTCGTCCTCCAGCTTGTGGACCTCCTCAAAGAGCTCCGAGCTGACGGCGGCGGACTCCTCGCTGCTGGCGGAGTTCGTCTGGACCACGGCGGAAATCTGGCCGATGCCTTCGGTGACCTGGGCGATGGAGGAGGCCTCGCCCCGGACGGCCTCGGCGATGGTGTTGATGGTGGTGTTGGACTGCATCACCAGCTCCAGGGTCTTTTTCAGGGACTCGGAGACCTGGCCCACAATGCGGCTGCCCTGTTCCGTGGCTTCGACGGAGTTATCGATAAGGTCCTTGGTGGCCTTGGCGGCCTCGTCGGACCGGGTGGCAAGGCTGCGGACCTCGTCGGCCACCACGGCAAAGCCCTTGCCGGCGGAACCCGCCCGGGCAGCTTCCACGGCGGCGTTCAGCGCCAGAATATTGGTCTGGAAGGCGATGTCCTCAATGGTGGCGATGATGCGCCCAATCTCCTGGGAGGACTTGGTAATGTCGCTCATAGCGGAGACCATCTGCTCCATCTGCCTGCCGCTGATGGTCACCTGCTCCCCGGTGAGGCGGGCGCTCTCCAGGGCAGCGGCGGCAGACCGGACGTTCTGCTCTGCGCCCTTGGAGAGGTCGTCCAGGGTGGCGTAAAGCTCCTCCACGGCGCTGGCCTGCTCCGTGGCGCCCTGGGCCAGGGCCTGGGCGCCGCTGGAGAGCTGGCCGGCATTGCTGGAGACCCGGCCCTGGGTATGGACGATGCTGCCCAAGGTGTCGGAGATGGTGGAGGTGAAGCTGTCCAAAGAGGACTCGATGGACTGGAAGTCGCCGATGTAGGACGTGGAGGTGGAAACGTCGAAGTTGCCCTGGGACAGCTGGCCCATGACGCGGTTGATATCTTCCACATAGCTGTGAATCAGACGCATGGACTTTTCCAGAGTCTTGGCAAGCTCGCCCAGCTCGTTTTCGGACTGGTAGTCCATCTTCAAATCCAGGCGGCCCTCCTGAAGGGGACGGGCCCGGTCGGTAATGAGCAGAATGGGCTTCACTACCTGCTTGCCCACGTAAGTAACCAGGCCGAAGAGGCAGATAAGGGCCAGCACCAGGCAGATAAAGCACACCAGCTGCATCTGGAGAATGAGGAAGTGCAGCTTTTCCAGCCCTGCATTGTTGGCGGCGGTTTCCAGCTCTATCACTTTATCAAGCTTGCCCACCAGGGTGGTGATGTTGGACAGGATGGTTTCCTGGTAATAGGCCTGGGCTTCCGCAGGGCTGGTCTTCAGCATATCCAGCACATAGGTGGCGGACTGATGGATCTCCTTATGTAAGGGCTCCAGCTCGCTGCGCAGGGCCAGAATCTCGGGGTCGTCGGTCTCCGCTTCCCCGTAAATCCACTGGCCCAGGGTGCACTTCGTGGGGTCTGTGCTGCCGGTAAACTCGGTCCCGGCGTAAAGGGCGTTGCTGAGGTTGCTGGCCCATTTGTAGTGGGCGGTTTCCGCCCCTTGGGCCCGCTGAAGCAGGGCGGCGGCCTGGGCGTTGGCGTTTTGGACGCCTTGGATGCGCAGGATGTTGGCGGTCGTCACGAAGCTGAACAGCAGGATTGAGATAAGAGCTGCGGCCGTGCGGATCCAAACGGTTCTTTTGATGCTTTTTTTCATACTCATAAACGGCGTATCCTCCCACTCGGTTTTAGATAAAGCAACAGCTTTATTATAACATATTTCCATCATATTGCAACAGCAACCGGAAAGATGCCGGCAAAAATTTTGCCCTCCGCCGGATTTGTTCAGCAAAATAACGAAAACGATTGTCCGCGATAGAAAGACACGTGAAGGACCAATTTTTTCAGATACCTCGTGTCGTCCGCCATTGAAGGACAAAATGCTGCTGTTTCGAGGGCAGCAGCCGCGCCGGGAGGCGGAATCCGGGAAATCTTTCTGTGAAGTATTTACCTTGTCAAACGGGGGAAAAGGACGTAAAATAAGCGGCATATCGGGACGAAGGTCCTATTTGTATAGGAGGATGAAAAGAATGAAAAAGTTTTTTGCCATGCTTCTGGCTCTGGCTATGGTCCTGAGCCTGGCCGCCTGCGGCGGCGGTTCCGGCTCCGGTTCCGGGGACGGCCAGACCTCCGGCGGCAGCGGCGGCAAGACCGTTAAAATCGGCGTGTTTGAGCCCGCCACCGGAGACTCCGGCGCAGGCGGCAAGCAGGAGATGCTGGGCATGCAGTACGGCAACAAGGAAACTCCCACCGTGGAGATCGGCGGCGAGACCTATAACGTCGAGCTGGTCTACGCCGACAACGCCTCCTCCGCCGACAAGGCTCCCACCGCCGCTTCCCAGCTGGTCAGCCAGGACGTGAGCCTGGTGCTGGGCACCTACGGTTCCGGCTGTGCCATCGCCGGCGGTCCCGTTTTCGGCGAGGCGGGCCTTGCCGCCATCGGCGTCACCTGCACGAACCCCGGCGTCACCGCAGGCAACGACTATTACTTCCGCATCTGCTTCCTGGACCCCTTCCAGGGCACGGTTCTGGCCAACTTCGCCCAGGAGAAGTTCTCCGCCAAGAAGGCGTACCTTCTGGGCGAGCTGGGCAACGATTATGACCAGGGCCTTTTGAACTACTTCGAGCAGGCCTTTGACGGCGAGTGCGTGAAGGATTCCTTCCCCGCCAACACCTCCGACTTCTCCACCTTCCTGAATAAGGCCGTGGCCGAGGACTGCGACGTTGTGTTCTGCCCCGTCTCCATCGCCTACTCCACCCAGATTGTGAAGCTGGCCGCCTCCATGAACCTGGATATCCCCATTCTGGGCTCCGATACCCTGGACAACAACAAGGTTCTGGATGCCGCCAAGGGCTCCAGCGTCCAGCTCTATGTCTCCACCTTCTATCAGGAGGGCGGCTCTCCCGAATTTGACGAGGGCATCAAGGCGTGGCTGAACGAGGATTCCACAGCCATGACCAACAACGGAGGAGACGACACCATCGCCGCCGTCACCGCCATGGGCTATGACGCGTACTACGTGGCCCTGGAGGCTCTCAAGGCCGCCGGTTCCACCGACAAGGCCGCCGTCAAGGCCGCCCTTCCCAGCCTGACCTACACCGGCGTGTCCGGAGCCATCGCCTTCGACGAGGTGGGCGACGCGATCCGGGATACCGCCTATATCAAGACGGCGGACAACGCTGCCGGGGCCTGGACGCTGGAGACCGTCCAGACGGCGAAATAAGAACCATAGCGCTGCCTTGCGCATCTGCGCCGGAATGCCTGCCGGGGTCCTCCCCGGCAGGTTCCGGCATTTCCCGGGGCTGCCTCGAAAGGGGCCGGTTCGGCCTTTTTCGAGACGGTCCTCCGCGTCCCCACATCAAAACGACAAGGGAGGGTTTCCGCGTGCAATACGCCATTTCCATCCTGCTCTCCGGCGTGTCCCTGGGCGGCCAGTACGCCCTGATTGCCATCGGGTATACCATGGTCTACGGCATCCTGCGCCTGATTAACTTCGCCCACGGCGACGTGTTCATGGTGGCGGGCCTGATGATGGTCTACCTCACCGCCAGCCTGCCTCTGGCGGTCTCCGTTCCTCTGGTGCTGGTCCTGACGGTGCTTTTGGGCTTTATCATTGAGCGGGCGGCCTACAAGCCCCTGCGGGAGGCACCCCGGATGAGCGTCATGATCTCCGCCATCGGCGTGAGCTACCTGCTTCAGAACCTGGCGACCTATATCACCGGCGGCCTGCCCCAGATGTACCCGGAGATTCCGGGCATCTCCGCCACCGTCACCATCGCCGGGGTTCCCACGAAATGGGTCACGGTGGTGACCCCTGTGCTGGTACTGGTGCTGGTGCTGGCCCTGACCCGGCTCATCCACCATACCAAGGTGGGCATGGCTATGCGGGCGGTGGCCAAGGACTTTGAGACCGCCCAGCTTATGGGCATCAAAATCAACGCGGTTATCTCCGTCACCTTTATCATCGGTTCCTTCCTGGCGGCGGTGGGCTCCGTGCTGTACTTCACCAATTACCAGTCCATCGTCCCCCTGTCCGGCTCCCTGCCGGGGCTCCGGGCCTTTGTGGCGGCGGTGTTCGGGGGCATCGGCTCCATCCCCGGAGCGGTGGTGGGGGCCTTTATCATCGGCCTTTCCGAGAGCGTCATCAAGGGCTCCAGCTGGAGCATTTTCTCCGACGCGTTCACCTTCGCCCTGCTGATCGTCATTCTGGTGGTGAAGCCCACGGGCCTGTTCGGTGAGAAGGTCACCGACAAAGTGTAAGGGGGCGGACGGTATGAAACAAACGGTAAAAAAGAGTACCTGGGCGGTGCTGCTCTGCGTCCTGGCCCTGCTGGCGGCGGTGGTGGTTCTGGAGAACGTGCTGGACCCCAACAAGAACATCATGGTGTTTGCCGCATTGAAAAAAGGCGCGGTCTACGCGCTGGTGGCCGTGTCCATGAACCTGCTCAACGGCTTTACGGGCCTTTTCTCCCTGGGGCAGGCAGGCTTCATGCTGCTGGGCGCGTACACTTACGCCATCTTGACCATTCCCGCCGCCCAGCGGGACACCGTATACTATATTTATAACGGCTCCGCCGTCAACTTCTCCCTGCCGGAGCTGTTCGGCGGCGGGACTGCCGGCCTGGTGCTGGGGGTGCTGGCGGCGCTGATTCTGGGGGGCTGCGTGGCGGCGGCGGTGGCCTGGCTCATCGGGCTTCCCGTGCTGCGTCTGAAAAGCGACTACCTGGCCATTGCCACCCTGGGCTTTGGCGAAATTATCCGGGCGGTGTTCCAGTGGGATAAGCTGGGTCCCGTCACCAACGGCGCCAACGCCTTAAAGAGCTTCCCCACCTTCTCCAGCTTCAACATTCAAAACGCCGCCGGGGAGACGGTGCTGCGCCTGTCCACCTTCACGGCCTTCCTGCTGGCGGGAATCTGCATCGCCGTGATTGTGCTGCTGATCAACTCCACCTACGGCCGGGCCTTCAAGGCCATCCGGGACGACGAGGTGGCGGCGGAGGCCATGGGCATCAACCTCTCCAAGCACAAGCGGCTGGCCTTTGTCATCAGCTCCTTCTTCGCCGGGGTGGGGGGCGGCATGTTCGCCATGTTCGCCAACCAGGCCCAGGCGAAGACCTTCACCACCGCCATGACCTATGAGATTTTGCTGATCGTGGTCATCGGCGGCATCGGCTCCGTGTCGGGCAGCTGCATCGCGGCGTTTTTGTACGTCGCCGCCAGTGAGTGGTGGCTCCGCTTCCTGGACGCGGAGACCTTCGTCGGTGGGGTCAAGGTTCCCCTGCTCCGCAACGGCTTCCGCATGGTGGTGTTCTCCGTGGTCATTATGATCGTGGTGCTGTTCTTCCGCCGGGGACTGATGGGAGACAAGGAGCTGCCGGACCTCTTCAAGAAACGCCGGAAAGGGGGCGCGGCAAAATGAGCGAAAACGTATTGAAAGTGGAAAACGTCACCATGCAGTTCGGCGGCGTGGTGGCGGTGGATAATCTGAACCTGGAGGTCAACAAAGGGGAGATTGTGGCCCTCATCGGCCCCAACGGCGCGGGAAAGACCACGGCCTTCAACGTCATCACCGGCGTGTACCAGCCCACCAACGGGGCCGTTTGGTTCCAGGGGGAGAAAATCGTGGAGAACCACCCCCAGGGGAAAATGAAGCAGCAGTACAAGGGCGGGCACGCCGGGGAGTATACCCAGGCCCTGGCTCCCACCCCCGATAAGGTGACCCGCCTGGGCATGGCCCGGACCTTCCAGAATATCCGGCTTTGGAAGTCCCAGACGGTGTTTGACAACGTGCTCATCGCCAAACACTGCCGGGCCGCCAGCAACGTCTTTTCCGCGACGTTCCGCCTGAACCGGAAGGAGGAGGCCCGGCAGCGGGAAAACGTGCTGGAGCTTCTGGAAACCGTGGGATTGGCGGACGTGAAGGACGAGCTGGCCACGTCCCTTCCCTACGGCAAGCAGCGGCGGCTGGAGATTGCCCGGGCCCTGGCGGCGGAGCCGAAGCTTCTCCTGCTGGATGAACCGGCGGCGGGCATGAACCCCCAGGAGACGGAGGAGCTGACGGCTTTCATCGGCGAGATCCGGGACCGGTTCCAGCTGACGGTGTTCCTCATCGAGCACCACATGAACCTGGTCATGAACATCTCGGACCGGATTTACGTCCTGGACTTCGGCAAGCTGATTGCCCAGGGAGACCCGGCGGCGATTCAGAACGACAAGCGGGTTATCGAGGCCTATCTGGGGGTGAGCGAAGATGCTTAAAATTGAAAACCTCCACGTCAGCTACGGCGGCATCCAGGCCCTCCGGGGCATCTCCCTGGAGGTGCCTGACGGCAAAATCGTCACGCTGATCGGCGCCAACGGCGCGGGCAAGTCCACCACCCTGCGGACCATCACCGGCCTTGTCAAGGCCTCCTCCGGCTCCATCCAGT
Source organism: uncultured Oscillibacter sp. (assembly GCA_910585165.1). Taxonomy (GTDB): domain Bacteria; phylum Bacillota; class Clostridia; order Oscillospirales; family Oscillospiraceae; genus Oscillibacter. The sequence continues at coordinate 7,663 of CAJUBX010000068.1, forward strand.
GGAACGGAGAGGAGCTTTTGGGCAGGTCCATCGACAAGATCGTGGGCGCGGGCATCGCCATGAGCCCCGAGGGGCGGCGGGTCTTCGCCGACATGTCGGTGCTGGAGAACCTGCGCATCGGTGCGTACCTCCGGAAGGACAAGGACGGCATCGAGGAGGACATCAAGTGGGTTTACAGCCTCTTCCCCCGGCTGGAGGAGCGGAGCTGGCAGCTGGCGGGCACCCTCTCCGGCGGCGAGCAGCAGATGCTGGCCGTGGGCCGGGCGCTGATGTCCCGCCCCAAGCTGATGATGCTGGACGAACCCTCCCTGGGCCTTGCACCCCTGGTGGTGCAGGACATCTTCTCCATCATCGGCGAGATCAACCGCCAGGGCGTGACCGTCCTGCTCATTGAGCAGAACGCCAATATGGCGCTGAAAATCGCGGACCTTGCCTACGTGCTGGAGACGGGGAACATCACCATGTCCGGCACGGGCGCGGAGCTGCTGGCCGACGAAAAGGTCCGGGAGGCGTATCTGGGCAGGAACGGCTGAAAGAAAAACGTTTTGGGAGAGGCCCGCAGGGGCCTCTCTTTCCCTGCTTTTAGGCAGAAAAGGAACAAGCTGGAAGAGACGAGGAAAAATTCCGGGTTAGCCTGCACAAAGCACTAGACAAGGGAGAAATAGTTTGCTATAATGCGAGAAAAACGATTACGGAGCGGATAATTGCCAGAAAAAGGACATTTGACTGCTCCGGCGCATACACTGAAACGACAGGAGGCCGGCAGGATGGACGTAACAGCGATCGGTGAGATTTTGATTGACTTGACCCAGACAGGAGTCAACGGGGCCGGGGTGCCCCAATTCTCCGCCAACCCCGGCGGAGCGCCCGCCAACGTTGCGGTGGCGGCGGCCCGGCTGGGGGCCAAATCCGCCTTTTGGGGAAAGGTGGGGGACGACGGGTTCGGCGCCTACCTCCGCAGGGTGCTGGCGGACAACGGAGTGGACGCCTCCGGCCTGCGCACCGGCAGTCAGCCCACCACCATGGCCATCGTCTCCGTGGACGAGGCCGGGGAACGGAGCTTTCGCTTTCTCCGGGGGGCCGACCGGGACCTCTGCCCGGAGGAGGTGGACGAGGACGCGGTGCTGGGCAGCAAAATTCTGCATTTCGGCTCCGTCAGCCTGACGGCGGGCATGAGCCGCAGCGCCACTATCTTTGCGGCCCGCGCCGCCCACAAAAACGGCGGCCTGGTGAGCTATGACCCCAACTACCGCCCCGCCCTCTGGGCCAACCAGGCCGAGGCGGCGGAGTGGATGACCATTCCGCTGCCCCTGGTGGATATCATCAAGCTGGCGGAAGAGGAGCTTCCGCTTATCACCGGCACGGCGGACCTGGAAAGGGGAACCGGCATTCTGGAAGACCGGGGCGTCTCCCTGATTATGGTCACACTGGGGAGCGAGGGCGTCTTCTGCCGCTGGCGGGGAGATTGCTGGCGCCAGCCCGGCGTCCCCGTCAAGGTGGCCGACACCAACGGCGCGGGGGACACCTTCCTGGGGGCCGTCCTCAGCCGTCTGTGCGCCCGGGGGGAGAAGCCCCTGGAGGGCCTGGAGCGGGCGGAACTGAAGGACGTGCTGGCTTTTGCCAACCGGGCGGCGGCGTTCACCTGCTCCCGGAACGGGGCCATTCCCGCCATGCCCACCCTGGCGGAGCTGGAGGGAGGATGCGAGCCGTGAAAACCTCTTCGTTTGACGGCCGCCTGGCCCGGCATTACGACGAGCTGAAATGGCTCTACTGCGAGCTCTACCGGGACGAGACGGCTTTTGCGGGCTTTGTGGAAATGCTCCGCCGCTGCTGGGCGGAGCGGAAAAAGCCCCTCCGGGACCTGGATAAGAAGCGGGAGGAGGACCCGGGCTGGTACAGGCGGCGGGACCTTTTGGGAATGATGCTCTATGTGAACGCCTTTTCCAAAAACCTCCAGGGCGTGAAGGAGAAGCTGGGCTATATTCAGGAGTGCGGCGTGAACTGCCTCCACCTGATGCCCCTGCTGAAAAGCCCCGAAGGCCGCAGCGACGGGGGCTACGCCGTCAGCGACTACCGCACCGTCCAGCCCGAACTCGGGACCATGGAGGACCTGGAGTCCCTGGCGGACGCGTGCCGCCGCCGCCATATCAGCCTATGCCTGGACTTCGTGATGAACCACACCAGCGAGGACCATGAATGGGCGAAGCGGGCCCGGGCCGGAGAACAGGAATACCGGGACCGCTATTTCTTCTATGACGGCTGGGAGATTCCCCGGGAGTTTGAGAAGACCGTTCCCCAGGTGTTTCCCACCACCGCCCCGGGGAGCTTTACGGAGCTTTCCGGCGGGACAGTGGTGATGACGAACTTCTATCCTTACCAGTGGGATTTAAACTACCAAAACCCGGCGGTGTTTCGGGATATGACGGAGAACCTGCTGTATCTCGCCAACCGGGGAATCGACGTAATCCGCTTGGATGCCATACCTTACATATGGAAGGAACTGGGGACGGACTGCCGGAACCTGCCCCAGGTACATACCCTGGCCCGGATGTTGCGGATGGCGGTGGAGGTGGTCTGCCCCGGCGTGCTTTTGCTGGGGGAGGTGGTGATGGAGCCCGCCAAGGTGGCCCCTTACTTCGGCACGCCGGACAAACCCGAGTGCCACATGCTCTATAATGTCACCACCATGGCCACCACCTGGCATACCCTGGCCACCGGGGACGCGTCGCTGCTGAAACGGCAGATGGAAATTCTCTGCGCCCTGCCCAAGGACTTTTTGTTTCTCAATTACCTGCGCTGCCACGACGATATCGGCTGGGGCTTGGACTATCCCTGGCTGGCCGGGAACTGCGGAATCAGCGAGACGGCTCACAAGAAATATCTCAACGACTGGTTTACCGGCAAATGGCCCGGAAGCCCCGGCCGGGGAGAGCTCTACAACGACGATCCCCGCCTGGGGGATGCCCGCCTCTGCGGCACCGCAGCCTCCCTCTGCGGCGTGGAGGCTGCGGTATATGAAAACGACCCCTTCAAGCTGGAGCGGGCCGCTGCGTGCGATTTGACCCTTCACGCCTGGATGCTTTCCCAGAGCGGCATTCCCATGCTCTACAGCGGAGACGAGGTGGGGCGGCTCAACGACTGGAGCTACCGGGAGGACCCCGGCAAGCGGGAGGACAGCCGCTATATCCACCGGGGGGACTTTCAGTGGGACCTGGCGCAGAAGCGGACGGATCCGGGCACATACCAGGGCAAGCTTTTTCAGGGCCTGCGGCGGCTGGAGGAGCTCCGGGCGGCGGAGCCCTGCTTCGACCCGGCGGCGGACGTGCGGGTGGAGGACAGCGGGAGCCCCCACGTCCTGGCGCTCAGCCGGAGGCAGGGGGACCGGGAGCTGGTGTGCCTGTTCAACTTTTCCGGAGAGTTCGTCCATGCCCATGCTGGCCGGGACGAAAGCTATACGGAGCTGATGTACGGGACGCATTACGACAGCCTGCGGGACGTGGAGCTGTGGCCCAACGGCTTTGCCTGGCTGCTGCGGGATTAAACGGCATGGCCCCGCCCTCGCAAAGAGGGCGGGGCTCAGGCTGTCGAGAAACCCGCAAAAGTTGTTCAACAGGAAGGAAGGGTGTAGGGCGGGAAACCCAGGAAGGGTTTTAAAGTGTACCCCTTGTCAATCCAAGCGGTGCGGTTTTAGCGAAAAAGAATTTTTAGAAGCAGTACCAATAGGCTAAAATCTTTTAAGGAGGGAGTGAAAAGCAACGATTCGGCAGACAGCTTGAGCAGAAGCGGTAGATATCTCATAATCTTTAGAAAGGCGACGAGAATTGTTTAGCCAGGCCAAAGAACGTTCCACAATCCAGCGTTTGGGTAGAACTTCCCACTCAGGCTTGATACGTACGGAAATATCGACTCCAAGCCCCAGTTCCTGTGAAACATTCTGCTCAAATGTTTTGCGGTATCCAGCGTCCGCACAGAGCCGCTGAATGGAAGGATAGTTTGCAAAAGCCTCTCTTGCGGCTAGAAGTAAGCGTCAAATAGCGAGGGACCTTCCCACCTATGGTAAGCTAAAAGGAAAGCGATAGAAGGGGAAGGGAATGGAGAGAGAAAAGGCGAAGCTGAAATGCAGGAATTGCGGGCAGGAGTTTGAGCCGGCCTGCCACATCACGCGGCAGAAGTTCTGCAGCGATGAATGCCGGTTTGCATATAATAACGCAAAACGGCGCTATGAAGGCATACCCATGGACATCTGCCCCGGCTGCGGGGATGAGGTAGAGCAGAGCGGAGAACGGGGCCGGCGGAGACGGTTCTGCAGCGACAGGTGCCGGGTGAAATACTGGCAGGAGAAACGGAAAGAGCGGCGGCAGGCGCGGGAAAAGCCGAAGCAGATCTGTCCAAACTGCGGAAAGGAATTTGCGCCTGAGTGGGGACATGGAAAACAGCGGCGGTTCTGCTGTGACCAATGCCGGACCGAGTGGTGGGCGGCATACCGCAAGGCGAATCCCAGCGAAGAAGAGCCGGCGGAGCGGTGCGCGGCATGTGGAGCACCGCTGGAGGGGAGAAAGCGTGGGCAGACATACTGCAGCCGGTTTTGCTATCTGCCGGCAATGGATGAGACACACGTAGAAGGGATATGCCGGTGGTGCGGGAGACCGATCTCCACCACAGAGGGGACCGAACGAAGCTATTGCAGCGCGGAATGCGCAGCAGCGGGCCGGTATTCGCTGCGGGGGTTTCGGAAAGGAAGCCGGCGGATCAGCGCGGCGGATACCATGGCATGGCAGGAAAAAATGAGGCAGGCCGCCCGTGAGTGCGGAGCCGGAAAGCGAGGGGAACAGGTGCGTCTGGTATGCGGAACGACCAGTATGTACACCGAACTGAACGGCCTGATCGCGATTGTGCGGTATCATCTGCGCTGCGACCCATATGACGGGAGCGTGTATGTGTTCCGGGATGCTTATGGGAGCAAGTTGAAGTACATAGAGTGGGACGGGCAGAGCTTTCTCCAGGGGAAGCGAACGGCGCAGAGCGGGACATACCCGTGGCCTCCGGTGCCTGCGGGGACGGTGGTGGAGGTGAGTGAAAAAGAGTTCTGCTATCTGCTGAGC
>CAJUBX010000069.1 GCA_910585165.1 uncultured Oscillibacter sp.
GGATGCCGTACCGGCGGATGAGCTCCAGGGAGAAGCCCTCTCCGGCGAAGGTGTCGTGGCCCCGCTTGCCGTCGAAGAACTCGTCCATATTGATATACACCGCGTGGCCGCCGGCGGGCAGCACCACGCCCTTGACGCCGGCCTTGTAGAAGCCCTGGGCCAAGTATTCACACTGCTTCACGCGGCCGTCCATATAGCGGAAGTCGCAGCTCTCATAGAGGCCGCAGGCCAGGGCCATGATGTCCCGGCCGCTCATGCCGCCGTAGGAATCGTTGCCGTAGCAGGAGATCTGCTTGACCTTCAGCAGCACGCCCACGTCGGTCTTGACGCTTCCGTCCTCGTTGAAGTCGGAGAACTTCTGCCAGAACAGCCCCTTGTCCCGGAAGGCCAGCATGCCGCCCATGTTGGAGTGGCCGTCCTTCTTGGCGGACATGGAGAAGCCGTCGCAGTAAGAGAACATCTCGGTGGCGATCTCGGCGATGGACTTGTCCTCATAGCCGGGCTCGTTCATCTTGATGAAGTAGCAGTTCTCTGCCCAGCGGGCCACGTCGAAGATCAGGGGGATGTCATACTTGCGGGAGACCCGGTGAATCTCCTTGATGTTGCCCATGGAGACCGGCTGGCCGCAGATGGGGTTGTTGGTGATGCAGGTGAAAATCAGGGGCACGTTCTCGGGGCCCACGCCCTGGATCAGCTGCTCCAGCTTTTCAATGTCCATGTTGCCCTTGAACGGGTTCTTCTCATAGCTTCCGCCCTCGGGAACCTGGTACAAAAGCTCCTTGTGGTAGAGGTTGCGGGGGATGGAGCCCATCTGCTTGATGTTGCCCTCGGTGGTGTCGAAGTGGCCGTTGGAGGGAATGGTGAAGACCTTGCCGGGGTGGCGCTGGGCCAGAATCTTCTTCACGATCTCCATCAGCACGGACTCGGCGGCCCGGCCCTGCTGGATGATGAAGGAGTTCGGACGCTCCATCTGCGCGGCTCCGCCGTTGAAGAGGCCGCCCTCATACTCGCACAGGTACAGCTCGTCCATCATCTTCTCCACGTCCCGGCAGTCGGTGCGCACCAGGTCGATGGACTTCTTCCAGTTCTTCTCCCCGCCCCGCTCGAAAATGTCGCGGAAGGTGTCCAGCAGCACGTAGTAGCCGGTGTTCCGGCCATAGGCCTCGTCGCCAAGGAACAGGGTGGCCCACTGCTGGTTGGTCATGGCGGTGGTGCCGGAGTCGGACAGCATGTCAACCGTCAGCATCCCGGAGGGGAAGGCGAACTCGTTGTAATGGGTGGCCTTCAAAGCCCGCTCGCGCTGTTCCACCGTGACGGTGGGCAGGTCGCGGACCGCGAAGGTGAAGTGATGGGGAGCGGGAACGTCCAGGGGATAATTCGTCATGTTCTTGTCCATTTTGATCTACCTCCATAAAGTGTGGCTTTCGCCAGATGTTCAGGAGGTACCCCGGTCGTCGCCGGTCCGGCTTTCCCACGGCCGGACGGGGCGCCTAGCGGACAGTACCTGGTGTAAGGAACGGGGATTTGCGGGCGCTCCTGGGAAGGGAGCATGGAAATGGACGCCGTGAAAACCGCGGCGTCCGCTTCTTGGCGTGAGATAATTTTATCAGAATTTCAAAAAATGTCAATGCTCTTTGTGCGTTTTGTATGAATTACTATTTTCGCGCCCTGCTTTTTATGGAAAAGATAAATAACACAGGAAAGGCCGACCTTTTTCATGGTGAGAAAAAATTTCTTTGACAGGGAAGCATTCTGGTAATATAATACTAAAATAGGGAAAAATCCAACATGCGAGCGCTCGCGCGGAAAGAAAAGGAGGTCCTCATGGCGGATACCACCAACGCCCTGCTGCGGCAGTATGTGAAGCTGACGGAATTCCTGGGCGCGGCCCTGGGCCCGGACTACGAGGTGGCCCTTCACGACCTGACGGACAAGAACCGCTCCATTATCGCCATTGCCAACGGCTATATCAGCGGCCGGGAAATCGGCGCGCCGCTGACCAACATGGCCCTGGGGGTTTTGAAGGACGAGAGCTACGAGTGGCAGGACTACCGCCTGCACTACTCCGGCCTGTCCGCCGCCGGAAACGTCCTGCGCTCCAGCACCATGTTCATCAAGGAGGACGGGAAGCTCATCGGCATGCTCTGCATCAACTTTGACGACAGCCGCTTCCAGAACTTTGCCCGGCAGGTTCTGACCTTGTGCCATCCCAACCAATTTTTCCAGGCTCTGGCCCAGCCGGAGGACCCGTCGGAGGACGCTCCCCGGCCGGAGACCTTCCGCAACTCTACCGAGGCCGTGGCCCAGGACGCCGTGGCCCATGAGCTGGAGCGGCTGGGGGTTCCGGCGGACCGCCTGACTCCTGAGGAGCGGCTGCGAATCATCGCCGCCCTGGAGGAGAGCGGCATTTTCCTCTTAAAAGGAGCCGTGAAGGATGTGGCCGCGGGCTTGGGCTGCTCCCAGGCCAGCGTGTACCGCTACCTGTCCCAGATTCGGAAGTAGAGAAACAGAGGCGGAGAAAAAGCCCTCCCGATGGGAGGGCTTTTATTTATTTTGCGCTTACCGCCGCTTCTCCATGCGGATGCAGCCCTCCGCGTCGGGGGTTCCCGTACCGTCAGAAAATTGATACCCCAGCTTCCGGTAAAAATCCCGGGCCGTAATGGAGGAGTGAATCACCACCCGCTCCGCCCGGAGGAAGTACGCGTCGCTCTCCAGGGCCTCCATAAGCCGCCTCCCTGCGCCGAAGCCCTGGTACTCCGGCAGGACGAAGATGGTCACCAGTATGCTCTCCTGTTCACTCCCCCAGTAGGGCGCGATTCCGCCGCACCCGGCGATGCCCTCCCCGCCGCAGAGGACGTAAAGGTGCTCTCCGCCGGCCTGTTCCGCCAGATTGGCGGGGGAATACAGCTCCACCATCTCCCGAATGGTTTCGGGGGGATAGTCCGGGGCGTTGCTGACGCGTAGCGCCCGCTCAATGACGGCGGAGGTTTCCTCCGCGTCCTGCTCCTGAAAGCGCCGGATTGTAAAATTCATTTTTCCACCCCTTCGGCCGTTTTCGCCGCTTCTCACAATAGTATAGCAGACCCGCCGCCCCGGCGCAAGGCTTTAAAATATATCAGAAAAATGATAATTGCATCTTCCCAACCGGTGAAAATTTTAGTATAATAAAAAACCGGCATAGGAATACTGCGCAGCAAGAGGAATGGAGGTGTCCGCCATGTCGTTTAAGGATAAGCTGTCGTCCATCCTGTTCCGCTCCAAAAAAGAGGAGGAAGCGGAGGAGGCGGTCCTGGAGGAGCAGGAGCATACGCGCCAGGAGTCCCAGGCGGTCCCGGAGGCGGCCCCCAATGATCCCGCCTGCCTGGATATAGCCCCGGACCACCCCATCCGCCAGCTTCACGAGCTGCGGCAAAAGGAAAGCGGCGGCCCGCCCCTTCCCAGGCTGTGCATGGACGAGGAGGGCGCGCTTCCGCCTGAGCTGCTGGAAAAGGAAAAAAACCGGCTGCAATCCTCCCTGAAAAGCGTATGCGCCACCCGGCTGAAGGCTGCAAAGGGCCGGACCCGGGGCAAGCACAGCAAGAAAAAGGCGGAGGAGGCCGGCGAGGAAGCCGGGGAGGCGCAGCTTATCATGGACGCCCGGCCCTGGTTCCACCTCTCCTCCGATAAAATTTACGCTTGGATGCTGATTTTCCCCCCGGTGGGACCGGGGGCGGAAGTGACCCGGGACATGATTTACCAGGCTTTGGCCGCCCAGAACATCTCCTACGGACTGGATACCGCCCTGCTGGACCGGGCGGCCCATGACCGGGACCGCTATTTCAGCCTTTACCTGGCGGCGGTGGGGAAGCCCGCCTTTGACGGGCGCAACGGCAACATCGTGGACAATTTCCCCCGGGAGATTCAGCGGGTGCTGGAGGTAAACGAGTTCGGCCAGGTGGATTATACCGCGCTGAACATGATCTGCAACGTGGAGGAGGGGCAGGAAATCTGCCGCCTTATCCGCCCCACCGAGGGCGAGCCGGGCCGGACGGTAACGAACCAGGAGGTTCCCGCCAAGAGCGGAAGGGCCGTGCCCCTTCCCAAGGGGCGGAACACCGAGATCAGCGAGGATGGAGACAGCCTGCTTGCGTCCATGCCGGGCCATGTGGAGTTCAGCGGCAGCAGCTTTCAGGTCAAGCCGGTGCTGGACATTGACGGCGACGTGGATTTCTCCACGGGCATGATTAAATTCGTGGGGGACGTCAACATCAAAGGAGACGTGCTCAGCGGCTTTTCCGTCAAGGCCATGGGAAATGTCTATGTGGGCGGCGTGGTGGAAGCGGGAAGCACTGTGGAGGCCGGCGGCGATCTGACGGTGGTCAAGGGCATCCTGGGCGACGGCACCACCGTCATCCGGGCCGGACGGTGCATCTTCGCCAAATATATTGAAAACGCCACCATCTTTGTCCGGGAGAATTTGCAGACGGACTGCATCGTCAACGGCCGGATTTACTGCGACGGCGAGGTGCTGATCCGCTCCGGGCGGGGCAGCATCATCGGGGGGCAGGTCTGGGCCGCCAAGCGGGTCAGCGCCAGCGCCGTCGGCGCCAAGTCGGAGGTCAGGACCTCCGTCACCCTGGGCGGCGTGCCCTGCGCCACGCTGGAGAAGGATTTGGTCCGCAAGAAGCTGGTAAGCCTGGCTGCGGAGCAGGAGAAGCTGGAGGCCCAGCTGGACAGTCCGGCCAAAAGCAGTCTCATGGGCAAGCTGCGCATGAAGCAGTCGGTGGCCGAGCTCCGGCTAAAGCAGCTGGAGGAGGAGCTGGACGACGCCAGAGAGGCCCAGAAGGACCAGAAAGAGCAGGAGAGCGGCCGCATGGAGTGCGGCGTGGCCTACGCAGGGACGGAGATATGCTTTGGGGACCAGTTCCTCCGCCTGCGGCAGGAGACCCACCAGTGTGTCGCCAAGCTGCTGTGCGGCGAGATTGTGCTGATGTGAGAGACGGAGCGGCAGGCATAAAGCCCAGGCGGCGGACACTTTGCGTCCGCCGCCTGGCTTCGTTTATTTTCCGGAGCGGCCCGCCGCCTCCATGTCTTTGACAAAGGGCGGAATCTGGGAGATCATGTTGTCCATATCCTCGAACATGGCGCTCTTGGTGGTGCCCAGCCGGCTGGCCAGGTCAATGTGCTTGACGACCTCCTGGTACTGGTCCTTGATTTGGTCGAAGAACTGGCAGATCACCGCCAGCTCCTGCTGGGAGGCCTGGATGACCCCGGAGATTTCCGTCTGCACGGAGGCCGAGCTCTCGGCGGTAGCCGTGATTTTGCGGAAGCTCTCGTCGGTCTGGCCCACGACGCCTACGCCCAGGTTCAACGTCTGCTGGGAGGAGTGGATGCTGCTGCTGAGCTCTCCGGCCCGGGCCTCCACGTCGCACACGCCGGTGTCCACCTCTCCGGCCAGCTGCTTGATTTCCTTGGCCAGCTCCTTTACCTGGGCGGCCACCACGGCAAAGCCCCGGCCCTCCACGCCGGCCCGGGCCGCCTCGATGGAGGCGTTGATGGCCAGAATGTTGGTCTGGTCGGCGATGGAGACGATTTTCCCCATACACTGCTGAATGCCCCGGATGGCGGACTGGAGGTTTTCGAAGATGCCCGCCATTTCGTCATAGGACTGCTGAATTTTCATGGAGGTGCTTTTCAGCTCCTCCATCAGCCCCTGGGCCTCGGAGACCGTGCCGCCGATTTCCGCCCGGACGTGGGCGAACTCCCCTGCGGCGCCGTCAATGTTGGCGAAGGACTGCCCCAGCTCCTGGAGCTTTTCCTGAAAGTGGTCCGCTTCTTTCAAAACGCCGGAGAAGGAGGAGCCCACCAGGCTCAGCTCCGAGAGGGAGGCCACTTCCTTTTTTACCAACTCCTGCTGGTACTCCTTCAGGCTGTCCGCCACATGAAGGACCGGATAGAGGCTCCGCTCCTCCTGAGGACGATCCGGCTCCCGCCGGCGCTTTCCCGTAAACAGCATCCCGAATTCCCCCTTACTCAAAGACCGCGCAGGTCATGGACTGGTTGACAAAGCGGTTGTTGTAATGCTCCCCGTAGCCCACGAAGCCCGCGTGGCTGCCCAGGGCCCCCATTTCCCGGAGGTAGGTCTGCATATAGCCCCGCTCGGAAAACAGCTTGTAGCGGAACAGGCAGTTGACGGAGAAGACCGCTGACCGCCGGGGGAACTCCCGCTGAATCTGCTGGATGGTATTGCGGGTGATGGCCGGATAGTCCCCCAGCTCCAGAAGGATCAGCACGTCCGAGTCGTTGACCTGGCGGAAGCAGGCCAGAGCGTTTCCGCTGACCTCCTTGATGGAGATGATGCAGGTGTCGTCCCCATTGATTTTGCCGAAGGGGTTCTGGAAGGTCCGGGTCAAAATCTCCTCGTCCGTCACATGGAGGATGCTCTTATAGACCTGTTTTGCGGGCTTGCCGTTCAAAGAGCCCAGTATGTAGTTGGCCCGGTCCGTGTTGGAGGCGATGAAGCGGTAATTTCCCAGCTGGTGGTAGATGTTTTCCTTATAAGTTTTTACGCGGCCGCCCCGGTTGCGCACCAGGCCGTAGGCCACGGCGTCGGGGTAAACCCGGCCGTTGGCGGAGACCCGGCCCTCGCCCCCGGTGCCCCCCACCAGGGGGACGCCCCGCTTGTGAAGAACGGTGTGGATGGTGGTCAGCACGCAGGCGTCGTTCCCGGCGCAGAAGTCAATGCACAGCGTATCGCCGCCGGAGCCGCCCACCGCCTGCATATCCCGCTCCATCCGCTGGATATACTTCACTGGCATGGAGGACACTTCCTCCAAAACGCCTGCGGCGGCGGTGACGCCGTCGGAAAAGGCGATAATCCCCACGCCGTTTTCCACGACGCTTCCCTGGTAGCACATCCCGATGCAGCCGATGCTGGGCACGCCGGGAAAGCGCTGCTCCAGCGCCTTGACGTGGGCCTCGAACTGGCTGTTGTTTGATAAAAGCATGATGAACTCAGGATTGCGGAGCCCGCTGAGGGCCTCGTCCAGGTTTCCCCTCTGGCTCATCCCATAAAATTGTTTCATGATATGGTCAACCTCCCGCCATATTTTACAGCGGGATCATTATACTGGAAAGCGCCCTTCGTGTCAATAACCGGGCCGCCCTTTTCCAAGGAGGAAGAAAATGGGAAACTCCCTGCCGCGCAGGGGGTTCCGCCCCGAAAGCCCCAGAGAGCTGCGGTTACTTCCCAGGGATCTCCCCCACGCCTTTCAAAATGAATTTGGGCCGGTAGGGATACTCCTCGCAGGTCTCCCGGGAGGACACGCCGGAGAGGACCAGGACGGTGTCCAGGCCCGTCTCGATGCCGGCGATGATGTCCGTGTCCATCCGGTCCCCGATCATCACCGCGTTTTCGGAGTGGACCCCCAGCATCCGCAGGCCGGTGCGCATCATCAAAGGGTTGGGCTTGCCCACGAAATAGGCGTTTTTGTCCGTGGCCAGCTCGATGGGGGCGATGAGGGCCCGGCAGGCCGGGACAATGCCCGCCTCCGCCGGGGCGGTCAGGTCCGGGTTGGTCCCGATGAGCTTGGCCCCGGCGTTCACCAGGCGGATGGCCTTGGTGATCTGCTCCAGGTTATAGGCGGAGGACTCGCCCACCACCACATAGTCCGGGTTCACGTCGTTGTAGGTGATGCCCTTATCATAGAGGGCGTTGGTGATGCCGTGCTCCCCCACCACATAGGCGCTGCATCCGGGGGCCTGGCTGTCCAGGAAATGCGCCGTGGCCAGGGCGCTGGTGTAAAAGTGGGACTCGTCCACATCCAGCCCCATCCGGGCCAGCTTCTGCTGGAGCTCCTTGGGGGTGTACTGGCTGGAGTTCGTCAGGAACAGGTAATTTTTTCCCTCCGCCCCCAGCCACTCCACAAATTTTTTGACTCCTGGCAGAAGCTGGTTGCCGTGGTAAATCACGCCGTCCATATCGCAGATAAAGCCTTTTTTCTCTCTCAGTTGATCCATGGCCTACTCCTGTTGTCCCAGGGCGCGGGGCCCTGTGTAATAGAATGCTTCCTCCCCTAGAGTATCCCACATTCCGCCCGGTTTGTCAAAGAAAATCGGGAAAAGTTTCCCCTTTTGCCGCCGTACCTGGGTTTGGCATATCCGTCGAAATTGCCAGGAACCCCCAGGTTCTTCTTGTAAATTTCCAAAAACCTGAAAAAGCGCATTGAACTTTCCTCCGCTTTCCTGTATAATCAGAATAAACCGGGAAGCGTTACGCTTCCGTTCCCTTCCATACACATTTTTATTAAGGAGGAAAACCAGTATGAAGAAGTTTCTTGCATTGCTGCTGTCTATGATTCTGGCCCTGAGTCTGGCCGCCTGCGGAGGCGGTTCCGGCCAGCCCTCCGGCGGCGGCCAGAGCGCCGAGCCCCAGCCCTCCGGCGGCGAGCCCTCCGGCGGCGAGCCCTCCGGCAGCGAGGCCAAGACCGTGAAGGTGGGCCTCATCTGCATCGGCGACGAGAACGACCAGGGCTACACCTACAACTTTATCCGCGGCAAGGAGGCCGCCACCGAGGCCCTGGCCGCCAAGGGCATCAACGTGGACTGGGCGGTCAAGTGGAACATCGGCGAGGATTCCGGCTGCGAGGACGCCAACATCGATCTGGCGGACGAGGGCTGCGACCTCATCATCAACAACTCCTTCGGCTTTGAGCCCTTTATGCTGAAGGTGGCTCCCGACTACCCCGAGATTGAGTTCATCGCCTGCACCAACCAGGCCTCCTGGGGCGACAGCCTGGAAAACACCCACAACGCCTTTGCCAACATTTACGAGGGCCGCTACCTTGCCGGCGTGGTGGCCGGCATGAAACTCCAGCAGATGATCGACGAGGGGACCATCTCCGCCGACCAGGCCGTCATTGGCTATGTGGGCGCGTTCTCCTTCGCAGAGGTCATCTCCGGCTTCACCTCTTACTTCCTGGGCGCCCGGAGCGTCTGCCCCAGCGTCACCATGAAGGTCCAGTTCGTGGGCTCCTGGTCCGACGCCACGGAGGAGGCCAACGCCGCCTCGGCCCTTGCCGACATGGGCTGCGTCATGATCTCCCAGCACTCCGACAACACCACCCCCGCCACCACCGCAGAGGCCAAGGGCGTGTATCACACCGGCTATAACAACGACATGATCTCCGTGGCCCCCGGGGCCTCCCTCATCGGCACCCGGATTGACTGGGCCCCCTACTTCGAGTACGCCATCGAGGCCGTCGCCAACGGCGAGAGCTTTGACCAGGACTGGTGCCACGGCATGGACATGAACGCCGTGGTCATGACGGACCTGAACGAGGCCATCGCCGCCCCCGGCACCGCCGAGAAGCTGGCGGAGGTGGAGGAGCAGCTCCGCTCCGGCAAGCTCCAGGTGTTCGATACCAGCACCTTCACCATTGACGGCAAGGCCCTGGAGAGCGCTTTCGCCCTGGATACCGACGGCGACTTCACCCCCGACTCTGAGGAGGCCGTGTTTGACGGCGCGTTCCACGAGTCCTACTTCCAGTCCGCTCCCTACTTTGCCCTCTCCATCGACGGCATCGAGTGGCTGAACTCCGCCTTCGGCTAATCCCGCCCGGAGGACGAAATCAGCCTCCGGCCGAGAGTTTCGCTTTGCGAAACTGTTTATCGAAAACGAGATGAAACCCCTGATGGGTTATCTCCGCGCCAAGTGCCGCCGCAAGCAGCGGTTGCGCTCCGAAACGTGCCTGCGGGCACAGTCTCTCGCAGCTCTTTTCCTTTCCGATATCTTTCGGTGAACTGCTTTTCTCAGCCATAAGGGGGCCCTCGCGGCCCCCTTTTCCTCTAACCATCCCGACTCCGCCCGGCTTTGTTTCCTGCCCGCCGGGACCTCTTAGAAAGGATGATCGCATTGGAAAACAACACCTGCGCCATTGAACTCCAGGGCATCACCAAGCGCTTCGGCGAGGTGGTGGCCAACGACGGCATCGACCTGAAGCTGAACCGGGGGGAAATCCTCTCCCTGCTGGGGGAGAACGGCAGCGGCAAAACCACCCTCATGAACATGCTCTCCGGCATCTACTTCCCGGACGAGGGCCAGATTTTCGTAAACGGCCGCCCCGTCTCCATCCGCTCCCCCAAGGACGCCTTTGCCCTTGGCATCGGCATGATTCACCAGCACTACAAGCTGGTGGACGTGTTTACCGCCGCGGAAAACATCGTCCTGGGGCTGGAGGAGCCGGGGAAGCTGGACCTCAGGGCCGCGGAGGACAAGGTCCGGGGCATCTGCGAAAAGTACGGCTTTGACATCGACCCCGGCCAGAAGATTTACGACATGTCCGTCTCCCAGAAGCAGACGGTGGAAATCGTCAAGGTCCTCTACCGGGGGGCCGACATCCTGATTCTGGACGAGCCCACCGCCGTCCTCACCCCCCAGGAGACCGAGAAGCTCTTCGGCGTTCTCCGGGCCATGAAGGCCGATGGAAAGGCCATCGTCATCATCACCCACAAGCTCCATGAGGTCATGGCCCTCTCCGACAAGGTGGCCGTCCTCCGTAAGGGGAAGTACATCGGCACCGTGCGAACCGGCGAAACGACCCCCCAGGCCCTTACCGACATGATGGTGGGCCACGCCGTGACGCTGAACATTGACCGTCCCCGGTACGAAAGGGCGGTGGAGCGGCTGGAGGTCAAGGGCCTCACCGTTCTGGACGGGGAAGGGGTCAAAAAGCTGGACAACGTCAGCTTTACCGCCATGGGCGGCGAAATCCTGGGCGTGGCGGGCATCGCCGGGTCCGGCCAGAAGGAGCTGCTGGAGGCCGTCTCCGGCCTCTGCCCGGTCAGCGGCGGGGAAATCCTCTACACCCCTGAGGGCAAGGCTCCCGTCAATCTGGTGGGCAAGACCCCCATGCAGATCCGCAAGGCCGGGGTGGCCATGGCCTTCGTTCCCGAGGACCGGCTGGGCATGGGGCTGGTGGGGTCCATGGGCATGACGGGCAATATGATGCTCCGCTCCTGGAAGAAGGGGCGGGGGGTGTTTCTCAACCGCAAGGACCCCAACGAGCTGGCCCTGCGGGTGTGGAAGGAGCTGGAGGTGGTGACCCCCGGCACGGACTTTCCCGTCCGCCGCATGTCCGGCGGCAACGTGCAGAAGGTGCTGGTGGGCCGGGAAATCGCCAGCGCCCCCTCGGTGCTGATGACCGCCTACGCGGTCCGGGGCCTGGACATCAACACCTCCTACACCATTTACAACCTGCTGACGGAGCAGAAGATGAAGGGCGTGGCCGTCATCTACGTGGGGGAGGACCTGGACGTGCTGCTGGAGCTGTGCGACCGGATTCTGGTCCTCTGCGGCGGCCGGGTCAGCGGCGTGGTGGACGCCCGCTCCGCTACCAAGGACCAGATCGGACTGCTGATGACCCGTCTGGGCGGAAAGGAGGGCAAGTAAATGAACCGTGAGAAGAAAATTCCCCTCATCCGCCTGTCCAAGCGGGACGGCATGGAGAGCTGGAAGGTCTGGTGCATCCGGGCTGGGTCCGTCCTCTTCGCCCTGGCGCTGGGGGCCCTGGTGATGGGCCTGGCGGGGGCCAACCCCGTCTCCGCTTACGGCGTCATGATCTCCGGCGCACTGGGGAAGAAAAGCGCCATCCGCCAGACGGTGAAAATCGCCGTCCCGCTGCTTGGCTGCGCCCTGGCTATCGCCCCCTGCTTCAAGATGCGCTTTTGGAACATCGGCGCGGAGGGGCAGATTACCGCCGGGGCCATTGCCGCCAGCTACTTCGCCCTCTTCTGGGCCGGCCGCCTGCCCTCTCCCGTGCTGCTTACGGTGATGGGCCTGGCGGGTGCGCTGGCGGGGGGCCTTTGGGCCCTGATTCCCGCCTTTTTCAAGGCCAGGTGGAACACCAACGAGACGCTGTTCACCCTGATGATGAACTACATCGTCATCGGCGTGGTCCGCTGGCTCCAGGGAGGACCCTGGGAGGGCCGGAAGGGCTCCCAGATCATCCCCCAGTTCGACGAGGCCGCCTGCCTCCCCCGGGTGCTGGGGGTCCACTGCGGCTGGATCATCGTGCTGGTGCTGGTGGTGTTCATGCATGTCTACATGAACCACACGAAGCACGGCTATGAAATCGCCGTTATCGGCGACAGCGTCAACACCGCCCGCTACGCCGGAATGAACGTGGGCCGGGTGATGATGCGGACCATGTTCCTCTCCGGGGCCATCAGCGGCATCGTGGGCTTCATCGTGGCCTCCGGGGCCAACAACACCCTGTACGACGGCGTGGCCGGGGGCGTGGGCTTCACCTCCATCACCGTTGCGTGGCTGAGCCAGCTCAACGCCTTCGCCATGGTGGGTATTTCCGTTTTGCTGGCGGTCTTGAGCAAGGGGGCGGAGACCCTTCAGACCCGCATGGCGGTGCCCACCTCCATCTCCGATATCATTACGGGCATTCTGCTTTTCTGCATGCTGGGCTGCGAGTTCTTCATCAACTACAAGCTGATCTTCCGCGGCGCGGGAAAAAAGGAGGCGCGGCATGGGTAACTTTATGAGCCTGTTTATCGCTCTCATCATCGCCGCCATCACCTACGGAACGCCGCTGCTCTTCGGCACCCTGGGGGAGATTCTGACGGAGAAGTCCGGCAATCTGAACCTGGGCGTGG
>CAJUBX010000070.1 GCA_910585165.1 uncultured Oscillibacter sp.
TCCCCAATCCTGTGTTTTGCCGCTCAATTTGATGCTTTAATCAGCGGTTCCTTAGATTTTCAAACTTCTCCGTGAAGCTGTTCCCGACTTGACGGTCAATGAGCTCCGCCAGCTCGTCCGAAAAGCGGATGCTCCGAATGTTAGGCTTTCCCGCCATCTTTTATCTTTTCTCCTTCCTTTCCAAAAACCGTTCCACAGTCTCCATGTGATTTCCGATATCCCAGTTTCCGCCCATCGTCATGGCGAGGCTAAACATATCCTCTGGAGTGATTTCCTGGCCCGTTGCTCTCCATCGGTCCGTAAGCCTGTTGAGACGGCTGACTAATTTCTCGTCCAGGCTATAAGTGACAGTAAGCTCAGTGTACTTCATGGTATTGCTCCTCTCTCCGGGAAGGACCCGGCCCCAAAATAAAAGATGTCGGCCTGCCGAAATCGGCTGCGGCGATTTCGGTTGCCCACCGTGTGCGCAACTACTGTTGGCTGTCAAGGGTTGAAGCGCCAGCGGAAAGCAAAAAAATTTCTCAGGCTCTTCGGAACCTGAGAAACTTTTTTGCGGCCCTTGACGGCCAATTGTTGTTGTGCTACCGCCCCGGCCTTCTGGCCGGGGCTCCTCATTCTCCCGTCCCCGCCGTGCGGACCGTAACACATTCCCCTGACCGCTGCCGCTGATCCTGGACGTCTCTCGTGTTACACTTTCTTTTTTGGAGAGTGTCAAATTAATTCTTGACATCCGCCTGGGAAAAATAAACTTGCCGAAACGCGAGAAAACCCTTGCAATTTGAAAAACGCCGTGCTATACTGACAGTTGCTGCCGCGGTGAAAGCTGCGGAGCGGAGTTTGATTTAGAAAGGGGTGAACAGAGCAATGAAGGAAGGAATCCATCCCAATTATCAGCAGACTACGATTACATGCGCCTGCGGTAATGTGATTGAGACAGGTTCTACCAAGAAGGATATCAAGGTGGAAGTCTGCTCTAAGTGTCACCCCTTCTTCACCGGCAAGCAGAAGCTGGTGGATACCGGCGGCCGGGTCGCGAAGTTCAACAAGAGGTTCGGCCTGGACAAATAAGTCCGACACAGTCACATTTGAAAGAGCGCGCCGTAGCTGCGGCGCGCTCTTTTTCGCCTGCTTTTAGGAGGGCCCCCTATGAATGACACATCCGACGGGCTGATTCCCATGACCCCGTCTCGGAAGCGGCTTCGAGAGGGAGACGTTTTCCAGCTCAAGCCCTTCCCGGGAGTCTTCTTCTGCGGGAAGGTCATACGTATAAACGTTGAAAGCCAGGATTCCTTTGTCAACGGAATGAACTTGATCTACCTTTACGATATGCAAACGGCGTACCGGGCCATTCCTGAAGATTTGGAAACCGCGCCACTGCTGATTTCACCTGTTATCATCAATCGCCTTCCCTGGTCCAGGGGGTATTTTGAGACGGTTGGAAACCGGCCCGTGAGGGAATGGGAGCGGGGGCTTTCCTTTGGCTTTTGGGATTTCCTCCACAAGCGGTTTGTGGATGTTTCGGGGAGGCCCCTGGGAAGGGAGCCCCCCTATTGGAGCGACTACGGCCTAGCCAGCTATGCGGTAGTTGGAAAGAAGGTTCGGAAAACCCTGGAATCCCGGGGGCTCCCGATGGGGCACAGTCCATTATAAAGCGGGAAACGCATGAAAGGGCCGAAGCCCCAGGCAAACGCTCCCCCGGGAAAAAGAAAGTTGCGTTTTTCCAAAAAACGCATATACTGGAAACAGTTGAAATTTGAAAGGAGTCCTCCGCCATGAGACTGCATCCTGTGGACATCCAAACCGCCGTTCAAAAACTTCTCCCGGCCCTGGGGACGGAAAACGCCCTCCTCACCGCCGGGACGGCGGAGCGCTGCAACACCATGACCATCGGCTGGTGCCAGGCAGGGCGGCTGTGGAGCCTCCCGGCCTGTACGGTCTACGTGCGGCCGGAGCGGCATACCTACGGGTTTATGGAGAAGCAGGAATACTTTACCGTTTCCGTGCTCCCGGCGGAAATGAAAAACGCCATGGCCCTGTGCGGCACAAAAAGCGGCCGGGACATGGACAAAATCAAGGCGTGCGGCCTGACGGTCCGCACCGGAGCGGGCGGCGCCCCCTTCTTTGAGGAGGCGGAGCTGGTCCTGGTCTGCCGGACCCTCTACGCCCAGGACCTGGAGCCCCGCTGCGTCCTTCCCGCCGGGGAGGAGCGCATCCTGCCCAGCTACGGGGCCAAGGGCGGCTGGCACCGGGCCTACACCGGGGAGATCGTGGAGGCGTACGCCGCCATATATAGTCCGTTAATTTGAAAAATGGCATTGCCATTTTTCAAGCAGCAGGCTCTAGGCCTGCTGGCGCGCAAAGCGCGTATTAACGGAACTATGAAGTCATATAAACCGGTCGCCGAAGGCGACCGCAGCGAAAGCCGCTGTTGAAAAGTATCAAAGATACTTTTCAAGTTTATTGACTATAAGACACAAACGACAAAGGAGCGCTATGCGAGAAACGGATAACATTCGGGACAAGGTGGTCCTGGTGGGCCTGAACTCCCCGGTTCTGGGGCGGGAGGGGGCCGCAGACGAGGATACCTTAGAGGAGCTTTCCGCCCTGGTGGAAACCGCCGGGGGCGAGACCGTGGGGATGGTCCTCCAGAACCGGAACAGCCCCGACCCCAGGACCTTCATCGGCGAGGGCAAGTGCGCCGAGGTGAAGCTCTACTGCGAAAATACCGAAGCCACCATGGTCATCTTCGACAACGACCTCTCCCCCTCCCAGCTCCGGGTGCTGACGGAGCTGCTGGGGGTCCAGGTGCTGGACCGCTGCGGGCTGATTCTGGACATCTTCGCCCAGCGGGCCCGGACCAGGGAGGGCCGGCTCCAGGTGGAGCTGGCCCAGTACCAATACCTTCTGCCCCGCCTTACGGGCATGTGGACCCACCTGGAGCGCCAGGCGGGCACCAGCGGCAGCGGGCCCATCGGCTCCAAGGGCCCCGGCGAAACCCAGCTGGAGACCGACCGGCGGCACATCCACCGGAAGATCGACAAGCTCCGCCAGGACCTGGAGGACGTGCGCCGGGTGCGGAACACCCAGCGGCGGCGGCGGCAGAAGAACGAGATTCCCGTAGTGGCCCTGGTGGGCTACACCAACGCCGGGAAGTCCACCCTCTTAAACCGCCTCACCGGGGCGGGCATCCCGGCCAACAACCGCCTCTTCGACACCTTGGACACCACCAGCCGCCTGCTTTCGGTGAACGACGCGCTGGACGTGGTCCTCAGCGACACCGTGGGCTTCATCCGCAAGCTCCCCCACCAGCTGGTGGAGGCTTTCAAGGCCACGCTGGAGGAGCTGGAGTACGCGGACCTTCTGCTCCACGTCATCGACGTTTCCTCCCCCGGCTGGCAGGCCCAGGCCCAGGTGGTGGAGAGCCTCATCCTGGAGCTGGGGGCGGGGGAGCTGCCCCGCATCGACGTGTTCAACAAATCGGACCTCCTGCCCCCGGGGGAGATTATGCCCCACGGGGAGGACATCTGCGCCATCTCCGCCAAGAGCGGCGCGAGGGTGGACAAGCTGCTGGAGATGATTGCCCGGCGGCTGGACAAGGGGGCCCGACGGGTGACGGTCCATCTGCCCTACGGCCAGGGGGGGCTTTTGGACATGCTGTACAAGGAGGCCAGGGTGGAGAAGGTGGAGTACGGCGAGACCATCGACGTGACGGCGGTGTGTCCGCCCCGGACCCTGGGGCGGGTGGCGGCGTTTATTGACGGCTAGCCGCCAGGCCCTCCCCGGTGCGAAGCCCCAGGAGAAACGCCTGGATGGCGGTGAATTCCAGGGCCTTGTCCAGATTCCGCCGCTGGTCCGCGCTCAGCTCGTTGCGCAGGGCGTCCTCCGGACAGGCGTAGGGGCCCCGCAGGGCCGCGTCCACCTGGGGCTTGATGTAGCTGGCGTGAAGCCAGAACAGGAAATCCGTCATAGTAAGACCGCCTTTCTAAAAACACAAAACTTAGCGTGAATATAGTATATCACAACGATTATAGCGTGTCAAGGGGGAGCTATGCTATTTCAGGAAAGACTCCGCGCTTTGCGGAAGGAACGGAAAGAGACCCAGGTACAGGTGGCGGCGGCCCTCGGTTTGGTAGACCGCCACTATCAGCGGTTTGAGGGCGGGACCAACCTGCC
This sequence comes from uncultured Oscillibacter sp., assembly GCA_910585165.1. Classification (GTDB taxonomy): domain Bacteria; phylum Bacillota; class Clostridia; order Oscillospirales; family Oscillospiraceae; genus Oscillibacter. Next base: position 4,174 of record CAJUBX010000070.1, read on the forward strand.
CAGCTTCCAGAACATCATCGCCCTGGCGGACCACTTCCAGGTCAACGCGGATTATCTGCTGGGCCGGACCGACGTCCGGGAGATGCTCCCGCCTTCCGCCGGGGAGGAGGGACCGTCATGAGCGGCTACCGGGTGCCCTTTCAGGACGCGGAGACCGAGTTCACGGAAAAGCGCTCCCGCTTCATTACCAACCTCTACCGGGTGGAGACCGAGGCGGAGGCCCGGGCGAAAATCGAGGAGGTCCGCAAGCGCCATTACGACGCGCGGCACCACTGCTGGTGCTACCTCCTCCGGGAGGGGGGCGTGGTGCGCTACAGCGACGACGGCGAGCCCCAGGGCACCGCGGGCCAGCCCATGCTGAACGTCTTCCAGCGCCAGGAGGTGACCAACGCCTGCTGCGTGGTGACGCGGTACTTCGGCGGCGTGCTGCTGGGGGCCGGGGGCCTGGCCCGGGCCTATGGCCGGGGGGCCCGGGACGGCCTGGAGGCGGCGGGCTCTGCCTGGGTCAGCCTCTGGACCCTCTGGGACCTCCCCTGCCCCTATCCGCTTTTGGAGCGGGTGAAGCTGGAGATTGCCGCCCGGGGGGGCGTGGTCCGGGGGACGGACTACGGGGCGGAGGCGGTGCTCCACGCCGCCTTTTCCCCGGAGGACGCGGCGGATTTCGCCTTGCGGCTGACGGAGCTGTCGGCGGGAACAGTTGCCATGGCCCCGGCGGGGGAGGAGTACCTGCCGGGCCCCCGGGAAGAAGGATAAACGCCGGAAGCAGAGCTTCCGGCGTTTCAGGCTGTCGAGAAACCCGTAAGAGTCATTCAACGGGAAGGAAGGGTGTGTGCGGGGAACCCAGGAAGGGTTCCCTGCACCATTGAAATCCTAAATTTTCAGAACTTCAAAAAGTTCTGAAAATTTTTAGCAGCTTGTCGAAAAGGCTTTTTCGACAAGCTGACGCCGGAAGCAGAGCTTCCGGCGTTTTTTCACAGCCGCTGGGACTTGTCCCCGGCGTACCACATGTTGTAGGTCCGGCGGTAAACCGCCGCCGCCTCCTCCGTGTGGCAGACCATCCGCACCCGGCGGGGAAGTTCGTTTTCCCGGAGGAAGTCCATAATGGCCTTCAGGGCCACGGCGGCGGCCTGGGCCATGGGATAGCCGTAGACCCCGGTGGAGATGGAGGGGAAATCCACGGTTTCTATCCCGTGGTCCCTTGCCAAACGCAGGCAGGAGCGGTAGCAGGAGGCCAGCGCCGCCGCCTCCCCGGCGTTCCCGCCCCGCCAGACGGGGCCGGGGGTGTGGATGACGTACTTTGCGGGGAGGCGGCAGCCCTTCGTCAGCTTGGCCTGCCCGGTTTCGCAGCCCCCCAGGGTCCGGCACTCCTCCAGAAGCTCCGGCCCGGCGGCGCGGTGAATGGCCCCGTCCACACCGCTGCCCCCCAGCAGGGTGCAGTTGGCGGCGTTGACGATGGCCTCCGCGTCGGATTTGGTGATGTCGCCCACGAGGATGGAAAAGCGGTCCATAGCGGGGTCCTCCTTGTTAAGTGTTCGGGAACGGGGCCGCCCACTCCTCCAGCCCCAGGGCGGAGAGGGGAGCCTCCATGGTGAAGGGATAGCGGCCGTATTCTCCTATGAGGCCCAGGGAGTCCTCCGTCAGGTAGAAATCCTCCGTGGAATCCAGGCGGATGTAACCCATGGCCTCCTCAATTTGGAGGCGCTCCGCCTCCGCCTGACCGGGCCCTTCTTCCCAAACCTGATCGCAGTGAAACGCTCCGCTTCTCAAAAGCGCCTCCACCGTCCCCTCCGGCCCCAAAACATCCCGGAGGGTCAAGGCCTCCCCAGTCTCCAGGTCTATGGTCAGCCCGGTATACCAGTCGTTAGGATGGGCGGCGGCGCGAAAGCAATTGCTCTCCGAAATCCGCAGGGAGAGAAGCCGCCCGTCCGCCCGGGTCACGGCGCAGGCGCGGGTGATTTCGCCCTGCATTTCCCCCTCCGGCCGGAAGGGGCCATCGTAGTAGCCGTAAAAGAAGGCCTCCCGGATGCGGGCGTTGACCTTCTCCGGGTCCGGGAAGTCCGCCAGCCATTTGGCGTACTGGGGATACTCGATTTCCGCCGAGAAGCCCAGCCGGGGGGCCTGATAGAGGTAGAGGCAGAAGATCATGCGGGGCGGGGCCTCCTTCCCGCCGCCCCATTGGCGGTCGTAGACCACCGGGCCCGGCGGAACGTCGAACCGGGGGGACGCGCCCAGGTCCGTGTCCGCCGACAGCTCCGCCCGGCAGACGGCGGCGGCCTGGAAGGCGGCGGTCTCCCCGTCCGCCTCCCGGGCCCAGGCGTCCCGGTTCTGGGTCAGCACCGGTTCAAAGAGGTTGGAGAAGGCGTACCAGTCCCGATCTTCGTCCCAGGCGCATGCGAAGGACTCCCGCCAGAAAAGCCCCTCCGCGTCCTCCAGCAAAAGCTCCTGCTGTTCCCCCTCCGGCGGGGCGAAGTAAACGGTGAAGGTTCCCTCCACGCTGTGCTGGCGGAGGCCCTGCTGCAAAAAGAAAAGCTGCTGGCAAACGGCGGGCGGCAGCTCCGGGGCCTCCTCCGAAGCGGGGTCCGCCCCGCAGGTGAACAGCAGGAGTATGAGCAAAGCGGGCATCCAGGCGCGCCGTTTCATCTTCCCGGCCTCCTTCCGGCAGGTTCCCTGCCGTATGACTCCTGTTATTATAAGGCGCTCCGCCCTTCTCCGCAAGAGGCCCGCCGGAGGGCGGAGAAAATTTTTTCTCCCGCCCTCAAACTTTCCGGCATCCAGATGCGTCTATACTACAGATGCCGCCGAAGCCCAGGCGCCGGACGGGGCGGCGTCCGAAAGAAAGGAGCATCAGCGTGACGAAGGAAGAAACACTGGCGCGGTTTCTTGTGGAAACCCAGGAGCGGTCCTACCGCCTGGCCTACGGCACCCTTCATAACCGGGAGGACGCTCTGGACGCGGTGCAGACCGCCGTCTGCCGGGCCCTGGAGCGTCAGGACGGCCTCCGGGACATAGGGGCCGTGAAAACCTGGTTCGCCCGGATTTTGATGAACGTCTGTCACGATACCCTTCGGCAGCGGGGCCGGGTGGTACCCTTCCCGGAGGAGGAGCCGGGCCGGGAGGACCCCGAGCCGCGGGACGACTCCCTGGCCCGGCGGGTGGACGCGCTGCCCGCCGAGGTGGGAACCGTCATCAGGCTGCGGTTTTACGAGGAGCTGACCCTGCGGGAAATCGGAGAAGTTACCGGGCAGAACATCAACACGGTGAAAAGCCGCCTGTACGCGGGGCTGAAAAAGCTGCGCATCGCTATGGAAGGAGCGGAATTATGAGGAACGAATTTAAAAACGCCAAAGAGGAGTACGCCGGCACCCCCATTCCCGCCGAGTTGTCGGAGCGGGTTCAGGCGGGAATCCGGGAGGGAAAGGCCCGCTACAGGGCCCGCCGGAGCAGGACCCTCCGGCGCTGGACGGCGGCGGCCGCCTGCTTTGTGGTGGTGCTGGCGGGGCTGAACCTGTCCCCCACCATCGCCAAGGCCGCGGCGGAGGTGCCCGTCCTGGGCGGGCTGTTCCAGGTGCTGACCTTTGTGGACTATGACAAGACAGAAGATGGCATTCACTACGACGTGTCCGTCCCCAAGGTGGAGGCGGAGGGCAGCTTGGCCGAAACGGTCAACGCCGTCATTCAGGAGAAGCTGGACGCCCACCTGGCCCAGGCCCGGAAGGACTGGGCCGAGTACCGGGAGGCGTTCTTCGCCACCGGCGGCACGGAAGAGGAGTGGGCCGGACGGGAGATGGACGTGATTGCGGACTATGAAATCAAGAGCCAAAGCGAAAACCGGGTCTCCTTTGTGGTGACCTTCGCCGAGGGCTGGGTGGCCTCCATGGAGGAGCGGTATTACTACAACCTGGACCTGGCGGAGGACCGGGACCTGACTCTCCGGGATTACTTGGGGGAGGACTGGGTCAACGTCTGCAACGCGGCCATTGAACGGCAGATCGCCGAAAGCGCGGACGAGGAAGGCTTCACCTATTTCTTCACCCCGGAGGAGGGGGGCTTTACCACCGTGGACGAAACCACCGGCTTTTATGTCCGGGAGGATGGGACCGTGGTGGTGTGCTTCCCCAAGTACGGCATTGCCGCCGGAGCGGCGGGCATGCCGGAGTTTCCCATTGCGTAAAGCGCGTGACAGCAGGCAAAGGGCCGCCCCCGGGGGCGGCCCTTCCCGCTTAACCGTCCAGCGGGCGGTCGATCACGATGCGGATATCCCGGACGCTTCCCGCCAATTCCTCGTAAAGCCCCCGGGTCGCCTCGGTAAACTGCACGTCGCTGGCGTGGCAGAGAAGATAGGTCTGGTCCGCCGTCGCCAGCAGGTAGCGGGTTTCGGTGAACTGGGCGAAGGCGCCCCAGTCGCTGTCCGCCAGCTGCTCCGCCGTCAGGGCCTGGGGAATGCCGAAGATGTAGAACAGCATCCCGCCGGAAAAGGGATTCCGGTCCAGCTCCTCCGGCCACTCCATGCCATCGGTGGTCCAGTCCGCCCGGGCCTCCTCCAGCGCCGCCTCCCGGACCTGGGGGCAGACCACCACATATTGGCCCTCCCATTCCACCAGCTCGTACTTTCCCGCCCAGCTGTCCGGCAAAATCAGCGTCAGCCCCAGCTCCCGCAGCTCCAGGGTCTCCCGGGCCGCCGGGACTTCCACCACGGTCTCCCGGCTGAAGGCCAGGGCCCCCGTGGTAAAGCTGGCGGCCATCAGGGCGATGACCGCCGCCAGGGAGGCCAGACGCCGCAGCCGGGTCCGGGCGTGCCGCCGGGCATAGTTGGGGGCTTCCCCCGCCTGGCGGACCAGATCGCCGTCCACGTTTCCGATGCGCTGGGCCAGCTGCCTTTGATTCATAGCTCGATTCCCTCCTGTTCCAGGTATTCCCGCAGCTTCCGCCGGGTGCGGCCCAGCATGGTTTTCACCTTGCTCTGCCGAAACCCCGTCCGGAGGCAGATGTCTTCAATGGAGAAAAAATACCAGTAGCGGAGGAGAAACACATTCCGCTTCTCCTCGTGCAGACGCCGGAGAAATTGGGTGACGGCCCACTCCGCCCGGCGGCTTTCCACCTCTGATTCCACCGTCTCCCGGCCGGACACGCACTCCCCCAGCTCCTCCAGGGAGGAGACGGCCTCCGCGTTTCTCCGGGCGGCGGTCAGGTAGTCCAGCTTTTTCAGGGCCAGGTTCCGGGCAATCCGGCCCGCGAAAACCGCCAGGCAGGCGGGGCGGTGAGGCGGGATGGCGTTCCAGAGGCCAAGCCAGGTGTCGTTGACGCACTCCTCACAGTCCTCGGGGCTGGACAGGATGCGGCCCGCCACCGACCGGCAGAGACCGCCGTATTTGGCGGCGGTTTCCTGGAGGGCGTCCTCCGACCGGGCCCAATAGAGCTCAATAATATGCTGATCGTCCATATGGTTCCCCCTTTGGGAAGGATTTGAAACGCGCGCCTTTCACTTATATAGTACGCTTTTTCCGGCGGAGGTCGCAAGGTTCGGAAAATTTTCTTCCCCTCGGAAAAAAGCGGCCCCGGCGAATTGCCGGGGCCGCGCGCTGTAAAAATGGATTCCGGGGCTCCTCACTCCAGACCGGGAATCCGGGGAAGCTTGTCGAAGCTCTGCTGGAGCTCCTCGTCTGTGGGGATATAGTCCGTCATCTCCCCGTTGTGGAACTTCTCATAGGCCACCATATCGAAGTACCCGGTGCCGGTGAGGCCGAAGACGATGGTCTTCTCCTCCCCGGTCTCCTTGCACTTGAGGGCCTCGTCCATGGCCACCCGAATGGCGTGGCTGGACTCCGGCGCGGGGAGGATGCCCTCCACCCGGGCGAACTGCTCCGCCGCCTCGAAGACGCGGGTCTGCTCCACGGACACGGCCTCCATCAGCCCGTCGTGGTAAAGCTGGCTCAGCACGGGGCTCATGCCGTGATAGCGGAGGCCCCCGGCATGGTTGGCGGAGGGGATGAAGCCGCTGCCCAGGGTGTACATCTTGGCTAGGGGGCAGACCATGCCGGTGTCGCAGAAGTCATAGGCGAATTTGCCCCGGGTGAAGCTGGGGCAGGAGGCGGGCTCCACGGCGATGATGCGGTAATCCCGCTCTCCCCGGAGCTTTTCGCCCATGAAGGGGGCGATGAGTCCTCCCAGGTTGCTGCCGCCTCCGGCGCAGCCGATGATGATGTCGGGGGTCACGCCGTACTTGTCCAGGGCGGCCTTGGTCTCCAGGCCGATGACGGACTGGTGGAGCAGCACCTGGTTCAGTACGCTTCCCAGCACGTAGCGGTAGCCGGGGTGGGAGACGGCGGCCTCCACCGCCTCGGAGATGGCGCAGCCCAGGGACCCGGTGGTGCCGGGGTGCTCCTGAAGAATCTTCCGGCCGATTTCCGTCTCCATGGAGGGGGACGGCGTGACGGAGGCCCCGTAGGTCCGCATAACCTCCCGGCGGAAGGGCTTTTGCTCGTAGCTGACCTTCACCATATAGACCTTGCAGTCCAGGCCCAGGTAGGCGCAGGCCATGGAGAGGGCGGTGCCCCACTGGCCCGCTCCGGTTTCGGTGGTGACGCCCGTAAGGCCCTGGAGCTTGGCGTAGTATGCCTGGGCAATGGCGCTGTTGAGCTTGTGGGAGCCGGAGGTGTTGTTCCCCTCAAACTTGTAGTAGATTTTCGCCGGGGTCTGGAGCTTTTCCTCCAGGCAGTAGGCCCGGACCAGGGGAGAGGGGCGGTACATCTTGTAGAAATCCCGAATCTCCTGGGGGATGGGAATTTCCCGGGTGTCGTTGTCCAGCTCCTGGCGGATCAGCTCGTCGCAGAAAACGCCCCGCAGATCCTCGAAGCCCATGGGCGTCCCGGTGCCGGGGTTTACCAGGGGGGCGGGCTTGGTCTTCATGTCCGCCCGGACGTTGTACCAGGTCTTGGGCATCTCCTCTTCGGCAAGATAGATTTTGTAGGGGATTTTTTCGAATGTCATGACGCTTGCTCCTTTCAAAACATCGGTCTTTTCGAAGGCGGAGCGTCAAAAAAAGACCTCCATCCCACGAAAGGACCCGTTACAGGTACTTTTGGGACAAAAGTCTTGAAACTTCTGCGGTGCCACCCAAATTGGCGATGAAGAATCGCCCGCTCGGCGGCGCGCCAACACGCGCCTTTCCTTGGTAACGGGGGAAAAGCCCGTCGGAGCATACTGCGTCGGAAAAAAACTTCACCGCTCCATTTCCGCCTGACGGCGAAAATTCCGCTCAGTTCCGTTTCTTTCTTTTCTCCCCACAAAATCCAGTGATTTTGCGGGGACCCCAGATGGGGAACGGTTCAGCCCGCCCTCCGCAGTCCATTCAACAGGTTTGCTTCTGCCGCCATCCCACCGCCGGCGGCTCTCTTTGAGAACCAAGGCCCTGCCTACTCGTCTGCGTCATCGGTTTGCGCTTTTGAACTTGGGCTCAGGATACGCCTCCCGGGGCGGCTTTGTCAAGCCCCAAAATTTATTTCGACGAATTTGACAATTTAAATAGGCAGAGTTTTCGAAAATTCGTGAAAGCCGCCCGGAACCGCGCCGCAGCCCACGGCAATGAGGCCCAGGATTTTTTCCGCCTCCGGGGCGGCCCTCCGGCTCACGCCCCCGCGGCTGAAGGTCCCTCCCACCCACCAGGAGTTCAGTCCCAGGGTCTGGGCCAGGAGCATCACGTCCGCCCCGCAGTAGCCCACGTCCTCCTCCAGGCCGGGACGGTTCCGCCCCGCCAGAATGACGTAATTCCGCACCCCCTTGGCCAGAACCAGCCGAAGGAGGGGGCCGAACGCCCCGGTATCCTCCACCGCCAGGCTCATGGCAAGGTCAAAGGCTTCGTTGTTTTTCTCAATCCGGTCTCTCAGCCGGCGGCAGATATCTTCCGGAATTTTCCGGCCCGTGTAGCGGCGGACCGTGTGGCGGCTTTGCATCGCCTCCTGGATGGTCATAAAGGCACCTCCGGTTTTTGGAATTTTTTTATTTTATCACATTTCCCGCCCGGGCGGGAAAATTTTTTTAAACTTCAAAATTATGTGACAAATTCCCCTTCCCCGTCGTACAATCAGTGAGAGTACTCTTAGAGCCTATCCGCAAATTATCCGCACGCAGCCTGTTCGCGGATGGGCTCTTAACCAACTGACAAACGAGGACAACATATGGACAAGGCCAGTTTCACCGCCGCCGTCCGGCGCTATCAGAATACGGTTTACCGCGCGTCCCTCCATGCCCTGGGCAGCCCCCAGGACGCGGACGACGCCGTGCAGGAGGTCTTTTTGCGCCT
>CAJUBX010000071.1 GCA_910585165.1 uncultured Oscillibacter sp.
TTTTTCTGTATCATTCTGTTATTCTATCATGTTTTTCGCTATTGGTACAGCTTCTAAATGCTGTTGTCCTGCCCTGCGGGGGACTGGCTCTTGACCCGGGGGAGATTTTGCCCTACAATAAACAAGATTGCATGCACCAACGAAAGGGAAGCGGGTGACGCTATGAACGACTTCAACCAACGCTACGCCGCCGCCCGGCGGCGGGTCATCGCCGGGGACCTCCGGCAGCTGAACGGGGCCCAGCGCCAGGCGGCCATGGCCACCGAGGGGCCCCTGCTCCTCCTGGCCGGGGCGGGCAGCGGGAAAACCACCGTCCTGATCCAAAGAATCTACAACCTCCTGACCTACGGCCGGGGCAGCGACTCGGATTTCGTGCCGGAGTCCGCCTCCGGGGAGGACCTGGCCTTTCTGGAGGGTTTCCCGGAAAATCCCGCCCCGGAGGAGGCGGAGCGTGCCCGGCGGCTGTGCGCCGTGGACGTGCCCCGGCCCTGGGAGATCATCGCCATCACCTTTACCAACAAGGCGGCGGGAGAACTGAAAGAGCGCCTGGCCGCCCGCCTGGGCCCCGCCGCGGAGGGCGTGTGGGCCTCCACCTTCCACTCCGCCTGCGTCCGCATTCTCCGGCGGGACATCGACCGCCTGGGCTTCGCCAGGGATTTCACCATCTACGACACCGACGACTCCCGCCGGGTGGTAAAGGACGTTTTGAAGGAGCTGAACCTGGACGACAAGGCCTTCCCGCCGAAAAACGTCCTCTCCGTCATCAGCGCCGCCAAGGACCAGTACCAGGGCCCGGAGGAGTTCGCCCGGAGGCACAGCGCCGAGACCGACTGGCGCATGGGCCGCATCGCCAGGGTCTACGCCGCCTATCAGAAGCGGCTGGCCGCCTCCGGGGCCCTGGACTTCGACGACATCATCTTCCACACCGTCACGCTGCTCAAGCAGGAGAAGGAGGTGCTGGAGTACTACCAGAACAAGTTCCGCTACGTGCTGGTGGACGAGTACCAGGACACCAACCGCCTCCAGTACCTGCTGACCGCCCTTCTGGCGGGGGGGCGGCGGAACCTCTGCGTGGTGGGCGACGACGACCAGTCCATCTACCGCTTCCGGGGGGCGAACATCGAAAACATCCTGAGCTTTGAGCAGCAGTACGAGGACGCCCGGGTCATCCGCCTGGAGCAGAACTACCGCTCCACCCAGAACATCCTGGACGCGGCCAACGCCGTGATTCAAAACAACGCCGGACGGAAGGGCAAGACCCTCTGGACCCAGAACGGCGGCGGGGAAAAGGTGCGCGTCCGCACGGTGCTCAACGAGCAGGACGAGGCCGCCTTTGTGGCGGGGGACATCCTCACGGCGGCGGAGGGGGGAGCGCGGTTCCGGGACGCCGCCGTCCTCTACCGGATGAACGCCCAGTCCAACGCCCTGGAGTACGCCATGAAGCGCAGCGGCATCCCCTATAAGGTGGTGGGGGGCGTGAAGTTCTTCGACCGGGCGGAGGTGAAGGACATGCTGGCCTACCTCTGCGTTTTGAACAACCCTCTGGACGACCTGCGGCTGCGGCGGATTGTGAACAATCCCCCCCGGGGCATCGGCGGCGCCACCATGGACAAGGTAGCGCTTCTTGCGGAGCAGCAGGGGGCCTCCCTCTATGAAATCTGCCGCAACGCGGATTTGTTCCCGGAGCTGAAAGCCCCGGCGAAGAAGCTCCTCCAGTTCGCGGATTTGATCGACGGCCTCCGCAGGGAGGGGGGGACCCTGGCCCTGCCGGAATTTTACGACGCGGTGTGCGAGCGGACCGGCTACGCCCAGGCCCTGCGGGAGAAAAACGACCTGGAGAGCCGGGGCCGTTTGGAGAACGTCCAGGAGCTGAAATCCAACATTCTGGGCTTTCTGGACCGCCAGCCGGAGGACGCCACCCTCTCCGGCTTTTTGAACGAAATCGCCCTTTACACGGACCTGGACTCCCTGGAGGACAGCGGCGACTGCGTGACCATGATGACCATCCACGCCGCCAAGGGCCTGGAGTTTCCCCTGGTGTACGTGGTGGGCATGGAGGAGGGGGTCTTCCCCGGCAGCTCCGCCCAGTTTGAGGAGGACGAGCTGGAGGAGGAGCGGCGGCTCTGCTACGTGGCCATGACCCGGGCCAAGCAGCGCCTGACCCTGACCCACGCCCGCCAGCGGATGCTCTACGGCAAGACCGCCAGCAACCGCGCCTCCCGCTTCCTGGAGGAAATCCCGGAGGAGAACCGGAACTGGGAGGGGAAGGACCTCCGGCCCGGCGGCGGCTTCGGCGCTTACGGAAGCGGCGCTTACGGCGGCTCCCCGTACGGCGGCGGAGCCTTTGGCGGCAGGACCCCCGGCGGCTTTGGCGAAGGGGCCCCCCGGCCCGCCCCGGCCCGGCCTGCCCGCCCGGCCTGGCAGGAGGAGCGGCGCACCGCGGTGCGCCAGACGGCGGCTCCCGCCGTCACCCTGAGCCCGGGGGACCGGATTGAATACACCGTCTTCGGCCGGGGGACGGTGGTGTCCGTCCAGCCCATGGGGGGCGACGCCCTGGTCTGGGTGGACTTTGAGGGCGCGGGAGAGAAGAAGCTGATGCTGAAGGCGGCGGCCCGGCACCTGAAAAAGCTGGATGCATAATGGAAAAGCGCCGGAGGCTCTGCCTCCGGCGCATTAGGCTGTCAAGAAACTCGTAAGAGTCATTCAACGGGAAGGAAGGGTGTGTGCGGGGAACCCAGGAAGGGTTCCCTGCACCATTGAAATCCTAAATTTTCAGAACTTTTTGAAGCTCTGAAAATTTGCAGCAGCTTGTCGAAAAGGCTTTTTCGACAAGCTGACGCGCCGGAGGCTCTGCCTCCGGCGCTCCTTGTTTTCAGCTTTTTCAGCAGCGGCAGCCGCCGCAGGGAATGCGCCGGATGCGGTCCGCGCTGATCTGGGGCGGGATGCTCATGGTCATGGCGCCGCCGTACTCGATGCAAACGCACTCGCCCGGGCGGAAGCAGCAGGCGCCGTTGGTATGGACCAGCACCTCCTGACAGCCGCACAGGTCGCACACCAGCAGATCGCAGCAGTTCACCCGCAGCACCCGGGCGTTCATCGTGACGGTCTCCCGGCATTCGGCGCACTCATTTCGCTCATTGCACTCGCTGCAAACAGGTTCCATAAGAGGACCTCCTATCACATTCGGATGTACTCCATCCTATGCGCGAAGCCCCTCAAAGGTCCCGGAAAAGCTCACCGAACCGCTGCCGGGCGTAAGCGTCCACCTCGTCCCGGAGGGCCTGATAGGCCGCCAGCAGCCCCTCCGCCTCCTCCGTCAGCGCCGCGCCGCCGCCGTGGCGGCCCCCGATGGTGGAGCGCAGCAGCTTGCAGCCCAGGGCCTCCTCGGCGGAGCGGACAATGCGCCACGCTTTGGAATAGGCCATGCCCATGTCCCCCGCCGCCCCCCGGAGGGAGCGCTTCTCCCGGACCCCGGCCAGCAGGGCGGCCACGCCGGGGCCGAAGCGCCGCTGGCCCTCCCCGTCCAGAAGGCGGAGGGTGACGGCGAGGCGGAGGCCATTATCCTTCTTCATCATGATACTCCTCCCGGCTGGTCATTTGCAATTGGCCGTCTTTCAGTTCCCAGGTTTCCGTGAAGCGGGAGATGGTGCTGTCGCTGTTGGTCTCGTAGACGGGGACCTCCCGGTAAGTGAGGACAAACTCCTGCTCCAGAATCCCGCGGCCCTCATCCGGGCGGATGGGCTCCTCCCCCTGGGGCGGGAGCCAGATTTCATGGGCCCATCCCCTGTCGAAGTCCAGATAGCCGGGGGGATCGGGCTCGAAATCGCAGGTGTCCCGCTCCACCCGGCTGAGGTACAAATTCCCGTTTTCATCCGGCTTGTAGACCTCCGTGATCCACTGGGACCCGGCGGAGCCGGATTTATACGCGGCGGTGACCTCCTTCGCCTCCGGGCGGACCTCCGGGCCTTGCAGGGTGAAGGCGTAGCGGTACTGTTCCGCCTCCGGGTCCCAGGTCCAGAAGTAGTAGGGGATCGTATTGTTGGGGACGAAAGCGAAAAGCCCCAGGTCCGTGTTCCCGTCGAAGTTCATATCCAGGGCCTCCATGGTTTCCTCCGGGGACCAGCATTGGGTGTACTCGCTGACGCTCTCTCCGGGAAGCAGGTCGCCGTCTCCCCAAAAGGACATGTTGGCCTCTTGGGCCAAAACCGTCTGAATCAGCTCCTCCCCGTCGTAGACCCGGACCTCCCGGACCCCGATGGAGTACTCGTCCACCCGCTTGCCCACGGCCTCCAGGGTCAAGGTCCGCCCGTCCGCCAGGGGCGCGTCCAGGGCCAGCAGCACGTGGTCCTCCGAGGGGACCTCCTCCACGGGGACCTCCTTCTCCGGGGCGTCTTGAACCGCCGGGGCCTCCTCCGGGGCTTTTTCCGGCGCGCCCGCCGGGGCGGCGCAGGCGGATAAAACCAGCAGGGTCAGAATCAGCAAACGGCGCATAGCGTTCAAATCCTTTCCGGTAAAATAACCGCAGTATATCACAAGGCCCGCCCCAAAGGCGTAACAAAAGGGTGACAATTTAACCGCCTCCCCGTAAAACCAACTGCGCGCCCGGCCCCGGCGGTAAAGGGAATTCCTGCGCAAACCCGGCTTGACATCCCGCCCGCCGAAGGGTATCATGGTATACAGGAAAAAATCGGCTTGGCCGGTGAAATTCGTCAGGAGGGTTTTCTTAATGGAAAAGAAGATAAAGAGAATCGGCGTACTCACCAGCGGCGGCGACGCGCCGGGCATGAACGCGGCGGTGCGGGCGGTGGTCCGGGCCTCCATTGCCCGGGGCATCGGGTGCATCGGCATCCGCCGGGGCTGGAACGGCCTCATTACCAGCGACTTTGTCCCGCTGACCTCCTCCAGCGTCAGCCACATCATCAACAAGGGCGGCACCATGCTCTACACCGCCCGGAGCCTGGAGTTTATGGAGGAGGCGGGCCGGGCCAAGGCCCTGGCCACCTGCCGCCTTCTGGGCCTGGACGGCATCGTGGCCATCGGCGGCGACGGCACCTTCCGGGGGGCCCTGGCCATCTCCCGCCAGGCCGCCAAGGACGGCATGGACCTCCGGGTGGTGGGCATCCCCGCCACCATCGACAACGACATCGGCTGCTCCCACTACACCATCGGCTTCGACTCCGCCTGCAACACCGCCATCGAGTGCATCGATAAGCTGCGGGACACCATGCAGTCCCACGAGCGCTGCTCCGTGGTGGAGGTCATGGGCCGCCACGCGGGGTATCTGGCGCTGTACGTGGGCATCTCCGTGGGCGCCACCGCCGTGCTGATCCCGGAGCGGGAGCCGGACTTCGAACGGGACATCGTGGAGAAAATCCGCCGGGCCCGCCTGGCGGGCACCACCCACTATATGGTCGTCGTGGCTGAGGGCGCGGGCAGCGCCATCGAAATCAGCCAGCGCATCCACGACGAGCTTGGCATTGACCCCCGGGTGACGGTGCTGGGCCACATCCAGCGGGGCGGCTCCCCCACCGCCCGGGACCGGGAGACCGCCAGCCGCATGGGCTATGACGCGGTGAAGGTCCTGGCCGAGGGCGCGGGGAACCGCATCATCGGCATTCTGGACGGCCGCCTGGCAGACATGGACATGGAGGAGGCCCTGGCCATGAAGAAGACCTTCCAGATGGACCGCTACCAGATTCTGGAGGCCCTGACCAACAGCTGCGGCCCGGATTTCTAACAGGAGGATATATGGAAAAAGTCAGACTGGGCCGCACGGAGCTGATGGTGACGAAGACGGCCTTCGGCGCCCTGCCCATCCAGCGGATTCCCAAGGCAGACGCGGTGAAGCTGGTCCGCCGGGCGGTGGAGGGCGGAATCAACTACTTCGACACCGCCAATATGTACACCGACAGCGAGGAGAAGCTGGGCGAGGCCCTGGAGGGGTTTCCCCGCCAGGATGTGATTATCTCCACCAAGAGCGGCGGCGGGGACAAAAAGACCGTCCTTGCCCATATTGAGCAGAGCCTCCGTTCCCTGCGGACGGATTACATCGACCTTTTTCAGTTCCATAACCCCGCCGTCCTCCCGGACCCGGACGACCCGGAGGGCCCCTTTGCCGCCGCCCTGGAGATGAAGGAGAAGGGCTATATCCGCCACATCGGCATTACGAACCACCGCCTGCTGGTTGCCCGGGAGGCCATCGCCTCCGGGAATTTCGAGACCCTCCAGTTCCCCTTCTGCTACCTCACCACCGAAAAGGAGCTGGGCCTGGTGGAGGACTGCGCCAGGGCCGACATGGGCTACATCGCCATGAAGGGCCTCTCCGGCGGGCTTTTGAGCAACGCCGAGGCGTGCTACGCCTTCATGCGGGAGTATCCCAACGTGGTGCCCATCTGGGGCATCCAGCACCAGTGGGAGCTGGACCAGTGGCTGGAGCTCACCCGGCGGGACCCCCATATGACTCCTGAGCTTCAGGCCGTCATCGAGGCGGACCGGAAGGATTTGGCGGGGAGCTTCTGCCGCTCCTGCGGCTACTGCCTGCCCTGCGCCGCCGGAATCGACATTCCCCAGGCGGCCCGGATGTCCGCCCTGCTCCGGCGGTCTCCCTACCAGCGGTACATGACCGGCGAATGGTATCAGAAGATGCACCGGATTGAAGACTGCGTCCGCTGCAACGCCTGCAAGAGCCGCTGCCCCTACGGGCTGGACACGCCGAACCTCCTGGTGGAGATGCTGAAGGACTACGACGCGTTCTACGCGGAGCACCACAATGACGCCTGAGCCCCAAAAAACAAGGGCCTCCTTCCCCTGGGGGAAGGAGGCCCTGGCGCTGTGCGCCCTTTTGGTTCTGGCGTTTTTCCTCTGGCCACGGGAAAAGGCCCCGGCGGAGGAGCCCGCCGCCCGGTTGGAGGAAGCCCTTCCCGCCGAAGCTCCGGCAAAAGCGGAGGAGCCGGACGGCCTTCCCCGGATCATTCCTCTGGAGGCCCGGGAGCTGGAACCCCCGGCCCTGGAGGAGGGGGACACGGCGGCGGCCCTGGCCTCGGAGGATGTGGTGTTCACCGACCGGCTGGATTCGGGGACGGAGCTGGAAATTCGCCGGGTTGCCACGGAGATATCCTACGATCCGCCGGGAGTCTTTTACGGCGTCTACGCCCTGACGAAGACCCCGGACACGGACTGGCGGGTCCTGGGCCGCCTGGCGGACTACAACCACTATGTTGGCAGCGGCCTGGACCTGGCGGAGCGGGTGGAGAATATCCTGGGCCATGAGGGCTGGCAGATTTCCCTGGCCATTGGCGCGGCGGCAGTGAGCAGCTGGTACTTCGCCGCCGCGCCGGAAGGGGCGGAATTCCTCTTCGACGTGGGCAGCACCCAATGCGCCCAAGTGGCGGACCTGGACGGCGACGGCCAGGGGGAGGCGTGGGAGTACTACAACCACGGAGACGCCGGATGGACCTTCTATGACCTGGATTCGAAGGGGCGGCTCTGGGGGTACTTCCTGCCCGTGAGCGCCGATGCCCCTGTGGCTTTTTTACCGGGGATAGGCCCCGTCCCGGCGAATGGGGAGGGGAAGCCCTTTTCGGGGGAGGACGGAACTCCTGTTGGGTGGACCTTCTATGAGCGGGATGCGTCGGATCAGCTTTGGGGGTACTTTCCGCCGACGGGGGCCAGAGCCCTGCTGGGCAAGGTTCCGGACCCGGAAGAGGGATTTGAAAACAGCCCCCTTGGCCCCTATGTTCTGGAGGGCGGCGCCCTCCGCCTGCGGGCAAAGGACGGCGCGGGCCCCTGAAATAGTACAAAACCAGCGCCCCGCCGGGTTTCCGGCGGGGCGCTGGCCATAGGGGAACGGAGAGACCGTTTATTTTTTCAGCTGCTTCTGGAGCCAGTCCTTCCCGTCCACAAAGCGGGAGACGATGAAGCAGGTCACGTAGTCCCCGGCGGCGTTGATCATGGTGGCCGGGGGGTCCACCAGATTGCCGATGACCACCAGGATGGGGAAGGCGATTTCCATCTGGGCGGGGAAGAAGATGGAGCAGATGATGTACTCGCCGATGTACCCGCCGCCGGGCACCCCGCTCATGCCCACGGAGCTCAAAACCGCCACCAGCACCACGGGAACCAGCATTCCCAGGGTCAGCTTCTGGCCGAAGACTCCCAGCACAAAGGCGATTTTCAGCACGCAGCTAAAGCAGGACCCGTCCATGTGCATGGTGGCCCCCAGGGGCAGCACCATGTCCGCCACGTCCTTGCGGATGCCGGTGTCGGCGGCCTCCTCCATATTCGTGGGGATGGCGGCCACGGAGGAACAGGTGCCGAGAGACACCACGGCGGGCTTGGTGATGTGCCGGAACATGACCCCGGCCGCGCCCTTCCCACCGCCGAACCAGGCGAAGAGGGGCCAGGCGGTGAAGATGTACACGAAGCACAGGGGATAGTACACCGCCAGGGCCCGGGCGTAGTTCTCCGTAATCTGGGGGCCGTAGGTGGCCACCAGGTCGGCGAAGAAGCCGAAGAAGGCGGCGGGGGCGTAGTAGGTGATGATCTTCACGAATTTCAGCATGACTGCCGCCAGGTCGTCCAGGAATTTTCCCACGGGGGTCTCCCTGCCGCCGTTGAGGTTTACGGCGAAGCCGAAGAGCAGGGAGAACACGATGAGGGGCAGCATGGCCCGGCGGGTCAGCAGGCCGGAAAAGTCACTGGCGGTGAAGAAGTTGACAATCATGTCCGGCAGCGTGGCGTACTCCCCCATCTCCTGGGCGGCCAGGTTCGTCCAGGCGGCGGGCACCGGAGGAACCAGCACCATCAGCACGTACATAATCACGGCGGCGATGGCCCCCGTCACCACGAAGGTTCCCACGGTAACGCCCATGATTTTCCCCGCCCGCTTCCGGCTCTCCATATTCGCCACGGCGCTGGAGATGGAGGCGAAGACCATGGGGACCACCACGCAGAACATCATATTGATGAACACGGTGCCAAGGGGCTTGAGCACCGTCGCTCCGGTGCCGGAGAGGACGTTTCCCTCCCCGTCCACCTGGGCGGGCCAGACCCAGCCGCAGATTGCGCCGAGAATCATAGCCCCCAGCATGATTCCCAAAAAGACATAGTTTTTCGCAATGGATTTCTTTTCCATACTCTTCCTCCTGCTTTTACGCCCGCAAAATTTAATAGGTCAAATCCTCGTCCGTCACTTCGCCCTTGCAGACCACGTTGGTGGGCCCGGTGAGGAACAGCTCCGTAATTTCACTGTGGACCCGCTCCGCGTCCACCAGCAAGGTCCCCCCCGTCATGTCCGCCCGTACCTGGTGCCCGCTGACCTTCCCCTGCAAAGCCAGCACCGCCGCCACGGACCCGGTGCCCGTGCCGCAGGCGTAGGTGAAATCCTCCACCCCCCGCTCGAAGGTCCGCTCAAAGAAGCGGTCCTCCCCGGTGAGCTCATAGAAGTTCACGTTGGCCCCCTTGGGAAAGACGGGGCTCCAGCGGATTTTCCGCCCCAGCTCCCGCAGCTCGCCCTCGTCGGCGCTTTGGAGGTTGTGGTACGGGACCACCGCGTGGGGCAGTCCCGGGCTCCCCAGCTCCACATAGGAGCAGGCGTACCGCACGCCGTCCACCTCCACCGGGCAGTCCAGCCGGATGACGGAGGGGTCGTTGAGCCGTATCCGGTACAGCCGCTGGCCGATTCTCCGGCCGAATACCATCCCGGCGGCGGTCTCCACGGCCTGGGCCTCGCCCGCCAGGCCGTTTTCAAAGCCGTAGCGGCAGATGCACCGGGCCCCGTTGCCGCACATCTCCCCCTCGCTGCCGTCGGAGTTGAAAAACAGCATCTTGAAGTCGCCGCCCCGGTCCGCCGCCTCCACCGCCATCAGCCCGTCGGCTCCCACGGACAAGCGCCGCCGGCACAGCGTCCGGGCGATTTCGGGCAGGGCCTCCCGGGGGAGGCGCTCCTCCAGATTGTTGAGAATGATGAAGTCGTTTCCGGCTCCGTTCATCTTCCAGAATTTCATAAGCCCCTCCTTTTGCCTGTCTTTCATTATAATCGCACTCTCCGCAAATGAACACCGGAGAATGTGCTGTAAACCTTGCAAAAAATGCGAAGTCCGCCGGGAGGCGGAACCGGGGGCCCCCTTTGGCGGCGCGGAGCCGGAATGACGCCCCTCCCCTTGATTTTGCGGGAAAAACCCGGTATGATAGAATCGGCGCAGTCAAAACAGGCGGATTTTTTCAGCCGCCCGGCCGCGCCGGATACAAACGGGAAAGGGGAGGGCTGCCGCATGCCCAGGAAGAACACCCGGAACACCAGGGGCCGCATCATCGCCGCCGCCTGGAAGCTCTTTTATGAGCAGGGCTACGAGGACACCACCATCGAGGACATTGTCTTCGAGTCCGAGACCTCCAAGGGTTCTTTTTACCACTATTTCGACGGCAAGGACGCGCTGCTGGGAACCCTCTCCAACGTCTTTGACGAGAAATATGAGTCCCTGATCCCCTCTCTCTCGCCGGAGCAGGACGCTGTGGCGAAGCTGGCCTATCTCAACCACGAGCTCTTTGCCATGATTGACGGGGGCATCTCCCTGGACCTGCTGGCCCGGCTGCTCTCCACCCAGCTGCTGACCCGGGGGGAAAAGCACCTTTTGGACCGGAACCGGACCTATTTCAAGCTGCTGCGGAAGATCATCGCCGAGGGCCAGCGGGACGGCCAGCTCCGGACGGACCGGACGGTGAACGAAATCGTGAAGGCCTACGCCCTCTGGGAGCGGGCGCTTTTGTACGACTGGTGCCTCTGCGGCGGGGAGTACTCCCTGGTCTCCTATACGGACGCCATGACCCCCACGTTTTTGGAGAGCTGGCGGGGTTGAGCCGTAATTTTATTTTCCGCCATAAAATTCTTCTAAAAGCCGTCCGCTTGAAACTGCCTGCAATCTGCGGCATCCCTGGATTTTTTAAGAACAGGGTATAGACTTCATTCTATACCCCGTTCTGTCTTTCATTCTGGTAAAAAGTATGTTATAGTATCACCCACTGACGCCGGTTTTCCATAAAGCCCCTTGGCTTTACCGGAACCTCCGGCAGGAACCGAAAAGGAGAGAGACTATGTCTGCCGCACAGATCTGCATCATGGGCACCATCATCGCGTACCTCTGCTTTGTCATCTTCACCGGGGTGATGATCGGCCGCCGTTCCAAAAAGAGCGCCGAGGGCTTTTACTTAGGCGGGCGGGGCATCGGCCCCCTGGTCACCGCCATGAGCGCCGAGGCTTCCGATATGAGCAGCTACCTGCTCATGGGCATCCCGGGCCTCGCGTACCTCAGCGGCGTGGCCGACGCCAGCTGGACCGCCATCGGCCTGGCCGCAGGCACCTATTTGAACTTCCTGCTGGTGGCCAAAAAGCTCCGCCGCTACAGCGTGCGGCTGGACGCCATCACCATCCCCGGCTTCATCTCCCGGCGCTACGGGGAGAAAAAGCCCGTCATCATGTGCATCTCCGCCCTGATCATCCTGATCTTCTTCGTGCCGTATGTCGCCTCGGGCCTTGCCGCCATCGGCAAGCTCTTCAACAGCCTCTTTGGCTGGGACTATATGGCCGCCGTGGTGGTCGGGGCCATCGTCATCATCAGCTATACCTCCATCGGCGGGTTCAACGCCGTGGCCACCATGGATCTGATCCAGTCCGTCATCATGACCGCCGCCCTGGCCGTCATCGTGGTTTTCGGCGTGGTCCAGGCGGGGGGCATGGACGCTGTTGTCGCCAACGCCCGGACCCTTCCCGGCTTCTTCAGCTTTACCGAGACCTATAACGCCGCCTCCGGCGCAGCGGAGCCCTACGGCTTCATCCGCATTATCTCCATGATGGCCTGGGGCCTGGGGTACTTCGGCATGCCCCACATCCTGGTCCGCTTCATGGCCATCCGGGACGAAAACGAGCTGACCCTCTCCCGCCGCATCGCCGCCACCTGGGTGGTGCTCTCCATGGGCGTGGCCGTGTTCATCGGCATCGTGGGCCGGGCCGTCTCCGCCGCGGGCCGGGTTCCCTTCCTGGAGGGAAGCGCCACCGAGACCATCATCGTGAAGCTCTCGGACCTGCTGTCCGCCTACGGCATTTTCCCCGCCATCGTGGCGGGCTGCATCCTGGCGGGCATCCTGGCCGCCACCATGTCCACGGCGGACAGCCAGCTGCTGGCGGCCTCCTCCGCCTTCTCGGAGAACATCGTCCAGGAGGTCTTCGGCGTCAAGCTGACGGAGAAGCAGACCATGCTGATTGCCCGGCTGACGGTTATCGTCATCGCCGTCATCGCGCTGTTCCTGGCCTCGGACCCGGACAGCAACGTCTTCCAGATCGTCTCCTTCGCCTGGGCGGGCTTCGGCGCCACCTTCGGCCCCGCCA
>CAJUBX010000072.1 GCA_910585165.1 uncultured Oscillibacter sp.
ACAAGGAGTACCTCTCCAAGAAGTCCCTGTGGATCTTCGGCGGCGACGGCTGGGCTTACGATATCGGCTTCGGCGGCGTGGACCACGTCCTGGCCTCCGGCAACGACGTGAACATCTTCGTCTTCGACACCGAGGTCTATTCCAACACCGGCGGCCAGGCTTCCAAGGCCTCCAACATCGGCCAGGTGGCGCAGTTCGCCGCCGCCGGCAAGGAGATCAAGAAGAAGTCCCTCGCCGAAATCGCCATGAGCTACGGCTATATCTACGTGGCCCAGGTGGCCATGGGCGCCAACCCCGCCCAGACCCTCAAGGCCATTCAGGAGGCCGAGGCCTATCCCGGCCCGTCCCTGATCATCGCCTACTCTCCCTGCGAGATGCACAGCATCAAGGGCGGCATGATGAACTGCCAGGCCGAGATGAAGAAGGCCGTGGAGTGCGGCTACTGGAACCTGTTCCGCTTCAACCCCGCCGCCGAGGGCGCGAAGTTCACCCTGGATTCCAAGGAGCCCGCCGGCGGGTATCAGGAGTTCCTGATGAACGAGGCCCGCTACAGCCGCCTGACCCGCGAGTTCCCCGACCGGGCCAGCGAGCTGTTCCAGCGCAACGAGAAGGCGGCTATGGACCGCTACCAGCACCTGCTGAAGCTCAAGGAGATGTACGCGGAGTAAAGCGTCACAAGGTCCGCTTAGCTCCGTTCCCGCCGCTGCTCTGCGGCCGGCGGGAACTGCGCACGCTTCCTTGCTCCCCCTTGCGTAACCACGTCCCTGCGGGGGACGGGACAGCCGGGAGTTTTCTGTCCAAGTGCAAAAGAGGACCACGGGCGAAAGCCCGTGGTCCTTTTTCATGCTTATTTTTTCCGCCATGCGTCGTTCAGGGCAATGCAGAGAATCGCCTCGAAAATGCCGATCCATATAACTCCCATAGCGGCACTCCTTACTTTGTAAGCTCCGCCAGCGCCGCCGCCAGCTCCTCCCCCTGGGAGCGGGTGAGCCCCTGGGTGAAGTCTGCTCCGGCGGGCAGAAGCCCCAGGTCCCAGGCCCTTGTCACGGCCTCCTGGCTTCCGCCCTGGGCCAGCGCCGCCGGAAGGGGGCCCTGGCGGTTTTTGGACGGGTCCGGCTGGAGGCCCAGGGCCTTCGCCGCCCGGCCCAGGAACACCGCCGCCTCTTTCCAGGTAACAGGCCGGGCGGCGGAGAAGGCCCCGTCGGAGCCCCCTCCGGCAATGCCCTGCTCCTTGGCCCAGGCCAGGGCGGGGAGATACCACTCGACGCCGAAGCAGTCCGCAAAGGGAAGCTCCTCCCCGATCTCCACAGCGGGGCTTTCCAGCGCTTCATAGAGCTGGCCGATAAACCGTCCCCGGGTCAGGGGCGCGCCGGGGTGCTTCGCGGGTATGAGCTGCTGCGCCGGGGCGGCGAGGCACCACTCCGCCAGGGTGTCCTTGCCGTTCAGGGTGTCCTCCAGGGTCTGACAGACCAGAATGTCCGGCTCCAGGGCCTCCACGCCCCGGCCCGCTCCTGCGTCCAGGAGGGTGTTCAGGTCAAAGTAGTTGGTGGAGACCTGACCCTGGATTTTGGAATTGGGCAGGGTAAAGGTCCGCACTTCCCCGAAGTGGCAGACGCTTCCCCCGGCGGGCTCTCCCGCCAGCACGCCGCCCATCTCCTGGATTTCCACAGCGTTGATAAGGGCGGAGGAGAAGGTGGTCTCTCCAATGAGCCCTATCAGCTTCGCACCGCCGTCCATGGCCTCCCGCAGGACCTCAAACAGGGGCCAGATCACGCCGTCGGACCCGCCGCCGTTGCTGCGCAGGTCCAGCAAAATCCGGCTATAGCTCCCGGCGTTCAGCTCCTTTGCCACGGCGGCGGCGAAATCCTCCATGGAAAGGTCCTCCGCCTCCATGCAGACATTATACTGGATATAATAGGCATCCTCCGTCAGGGGCTTGGCCCAGTAGTAAGCATCCCGCGCCGCCGTCTCCGGCTGGGCTTTGATCTGACCGGCGAGCCGCGCGATTTCTGCCTTGCCCATGGCCTCCAGGTTCATGGGCTCCAGGCGGAGGACCGTTCCGTTTTTCACAGCAATTTCCAGGGGCTTCCCGGCTTCCACCAGGCCCAGGTATTCATAGATGTCGGCAACGTTGCAGGCCTGCCGGAACCGGGAGTGAAGAAACCCAGGATTGTCGGCCCCGAAAATCTGCCCATATGCCGCCACGGTTTCCGCCACGGGCCGCCCCGCCAGGGAAACGATCTCCTGGCCCAGCAGGTCCCGGTGCTCCGCAGGCAGGGCGGCGAGATACCAGCGGTTTTCCCGCCGGATGGCGGCGAAGGGATACCCCCGGAAATCAGCGGCGTCACCCCTGATGAAAACGGAGGTGTGGGAATCCTTCACCAGCGCCGACAGGCGCATGAGGTCCAGGAGAAACTCCGTGTCGCCGGCGGTGTCCAGCCGTCCCTCGATCTCCGCCTTCAGCGCCAGGAATTCGTCTTCCGGCGTGTTGGCAAAGGCGTTGGGGTGGGCCTCCAGCAGGACCTTCTCATAAAGGAAATCCAGGTCCTCCTGCCGCTGCTTCGAGTTCAGCGGCTCCGCCGCTGCCGCCGGAACCGCCAGCAGCGCCGCCAGGCAGAGCCCCAGAACCCGCCCGGCCAGGGTTTTCAGCTTCTTCATAAAATGCGCCTCCAATTCACTAGTTCAATAATACAATAATACGACTGGAACCCCAAAAAGTCAAGCCCCAAATCACAATACGGGACAGGCGGAGGAAATTCTTCAAAAAGAGGACCGCCTTTTCAGGCGGTCCCTTTGAAAGCGGGTTTTTACAGCTCCCAGGGGGGCTTTTTGTCCGGGACGGACCAGGGGTCCGGCCCAGGGGAGCGGTGTTCCGGAGCTCTCTTCGGATCGAGGCGGTCTTTTCGCCGGGACTTCGAGAGCGCGGGCCATGCCTGATGCGTTTGAATGAAGCGCATACAGCGGGTTACGGCCACCAGGCAGAAGACGATATACGCCACAGCAATGCACACCATTGCCATCTGCGCAGCGGAGAGCCCCTTTTTGCCGCCGTAGGATACGTCCTTCCCGTCCAGATAGTCCTCCAGCGTCTCCGCCAGGGCGGGGACGGTCTCCGGGTCAAAGATATCCCGGAGGCCCGCCTCCTCCGCCGCCGCCCGGTAGGGCAGGGAGAGGGACAGGGCGGAGAGCTCCAGATAGACCTCCCGGCCCTGCCGGGGATGGTCCAGGTAGAGGAACCACAGGTCCAGGGCGGAGAGGGCGGAGGTGGCGTAGCTGATAAAGTACAGGGGATTTTGGAAGTTGTGGGCGTTTTCCACCCAGGTGGGGTCTGCTTCCACGCCGGGGCCGTAGGAATAGCCGTACTCCTCCGAAAGCTCCTTGAAAAGCCGGTCCAAATCCTCCACGGTCATCTCCGGATTCCGATAGGCCGCCGCCTGAAACTCGTCGTAAAGGCAGCCGTCCAGAACGGAGTCCAAAATGTTGTAAAGAACGGCGTCCCGGTAAACCGTTCCGTAGTACTCCCCAAAGAGTTCACCGGCCTGCCCGGCAAACATCAGCTCCAGGGCCTGGGAGTGGATTTCCCCCACGTCGATGTTGAAATCGGACCAGAGGTCATGCTGGGTGCAGTGGAAGGTTTCGAAAAAGTGGCCGAACTCGTGGACCGTATCGCTGAGGTCCTGGTAGTCCCCATAGGGACTGTTAAAGATGAAGGCGCTGCCATAGGCGGGCAGGGCCACGGTGTAGCCGGTGGGCAGCTTGGAAGCGCCGTATTCAATGTCGTAGAGATGGTGGGCCCGCATAAAGCGGAAGGTGTCCGCCATCTCCCGGTCGAAGGACTCCGCGAAGGGCTGGATTGCGTCCAGAACCTCCTCGCCGCTCATCCGGCTCTGGACGCTGAGGGCACGCAGGTCCCGGTCGCTGGACTCCTCTAAAAGCCGGAGCTGGAGGGGGAGGATATGGCGCTTTGCCGCTTCCCGGAGCTTTGCCGCGTCCTCCAGGCCGTAGTCCCGGGTGTAGAGGGCCTCGTAGGCGTATTCGGCATAATCGCTGTAGTCCGCCCGCCGGGCAAGGTCCGTCCGCAGCCGCACCAGCTGGAGGTATACCTCTCCGGCGGCCCGGTACTGCCCGGCCGTCAGGGCCTCGCTGAGGGCCGCGGCGGTTTCCCCGTCCGTACCGGCATCCTCCAGGTCCTCCGCCGTCCAGACGCGCCCCTCCCACTGGACGGGAACGCCCTGGGCCATGATCCGGTCATACTCCTGGATGAGGCGGTCCTCCTCCTGGTAAAGGGCGGACTCCTCCTCCGTCAGGCCCCGGTAGCCCAGAAGGCTTTGGGCCGCGCCCTCCCCCGCGTCCTCGTCCAGGATGCCGCCGTAAGGGGAGGAGGCCACGGCGGAGAGTACCTGGTAGCAACGGTCATAGAGCCGGGTCTGCTGGGCGGAGAGCTCCAGGTACAGCGCCGAGGATTCCGGGTCCCCGCCGGAGGCGTCGTATTGAATGGAGGCGAGATTGGCCTTGGTGACCAGGAGGTTCATCTCCTCC
The DNA here is from genome assembly GCA_910585165.1 of uncultured Oscillibacter sp. Classification (GTDB taxonomy): domain Bacteria; phylum Bacillota; class Clostridia; order Oscillospirales; family Oscillospiraceae; genus Oscillibacter. The sequence goes on from CAJUBX010000072.1 coordinate 4,540, forward strand.
AGGACCTGGGCGTAAAGGGCCTGCACCCGGCGGCGGGCCTCCTTGCCGTCCCGGTCCCGGCTGTGGCGGGAGCAGAGGCCCTCCAGCTCCTTCAGAGCGGAGAGCAGGGCCGTTTCGTCAAAGGCCGTGACAGGGAGCATATCCCCGTAGTCCACCGCCGGGTGGGCGGAGGCGGGGTATTCCCATTTGACCGCCAGAGCCGCCGGGCCGGGGAGCAGGACCAGCGCCAGCAGCAGACAGAGAATTTTTTTCAGCATAGGCGAGACCTCCCGAACCGTCAGGATTTTCCTTCTCTCCGCCGCCGCAGGAGCAGCAGGAGCGTACTGGCAACGTCCAGCACGGGGATGAACTGGCAGACGCTGTGCAAAATGGCGGCGTCCTCCCCGGATTCCCGGAGGCAGCGGATGTACAGCCAGCCCGTAACGCCGCTTTGGATGACCATCAGCCAGGTAAGGCCGACGGGAATGGGGACCAGGAAGATAAAAACGCCCCGGGACGCGGCCACAATGGCTCCCCAGGCCAGGACGCTCCATAGAAAGTTCAGAATGTGAAAGGGAACGGCCCCCAGCTTCAGCGTCCGCCAGGCGGAGAGAAGCCGGGCCATGTCGTTGCGGCGGTAGGCGGAAACGGCGGCCCCGGCGCTGATCCAGCCCAAAAGCTGGACCAGTCCGATCACCAGCAGGTAAACCAGCAGCAGCGTGCCGTTGGAGCGGTTCCAGCCGGCCCCGCCCCAGCCCAGGTACAGTATGCCGATGGGGGCGGCGACGCTGAACACCAGGTGGACGTACATTCCCGCCAAAAAGAGCTTCGCCGTTTTCATGGGTCCTCCCTCTCCGGAGCGGACTTCGCCGCGGCTTCCTGGACACTTTCCGCCTCCGGGCCCCGGGCGGCCAGCACGTCCGCCGCCGTCAGGCGGGTCAAATCCTCCCGGGTGACATTCTCCAGTCCCGCCAGGCGGGTAGCCTGGCAGACGAGAATCCGCTCGAAGACGTTCCGCACGCCCCGGGCGTTGCCGAAGGACTCCGGGTCCCGGTTCTCCTCCCGGAGGAGGTCCCGGACCAGCCCGGCGGCGTTTTCCTCCAGCTCGTAGCAGCCCTTGCGGCAGCGGGCCTTAAAAATCTCCAGCAGCTCCTCCGGCGAGTAGTCCTCGAAGTGGAGAAAGCGGTTGAACCGGGATTCCAGGCCGGGGTTGGAGTGGATGAAGCGGTCCATCAAATCGCTGTACCCGGCGGCGATGACCACCAGGTCGCGGCGGTGGTCCTCCATGGCCTTGAGAATGGTGTCAATGGCCTCCTGGCCGAAGTCGCTGCCGGAGGAGCCGTTGAGGGCGTAAGCCTCGTCAATGAACAGCACGCCCCCCAGGGCCTTGTCGATGGCCTTTTTGGTTTTCAGGGCCGTCTGGCCCACGTAGCCCGCCACCAGCCCGGCCCGGTCCACCTCCACCAGCTGCCCCTTGGAGAGGATGCCCAGGGAGCGGAAAATCCGGGCCATCAGACGGGCGATGGTGGTCTTCCCGGTGCCGGGGCTGCCGGAGAAGACCATGTGGAGGGACAGCTCCGCCACGGGCAGGCCGTTTTGCTCCCGAAGCTGGTGGATTTTCACCAGGTTGATAAGGTTTCGCACCTCTTTTTTCACGGCGGCAAGACCCACGTAGCCCTCCAGTTCCTGCTGCAGGTCCTCCAGCTTCTCCGGCGGGGGAAGGGTTTCCTCCTCTCCGGCGGCGGCCTGACCGTCCGGGGACTTGGCGGCGGGGGCGCTTTCCCCGGCGGCGGAGGGCCTGGGCGCTTCGGGGGGCGGTGCGCCTTTGGGCGATTCCGAAGGTGCGCCCCAGAAGTCCGAACCCATCCGGCGGAGGTTGTGCTCCGTCAGGGTTTGGATAACCTCCAGCTGCTGGAGGATGATTTCGTCCTTTTTGTCCTTCTTGTCCATATCGTTCAGCCTTTCATCAAGCCGGTGCGGCGCAGTCCCTGGAACAGGCAGGCGCAGGCCAATCCGGTCAATCCTCCGGTAAGCAGGGATACCGCCAGCAAAACGGGCAGATAATAGAGGGGAGCCGCGCTGCCCAGGGTCAGCGCCGCGGCGGCGATCTGCCCGCAGTTGTGGGCCGCCGCGCCGCCTGCGGACACCCCGTAAAGGGAGAGGCCCCGCCGCCGGGAGAGAAGAACCATGGTCCCCAGGGCGCTGAGCCCCCCGAACAGGGAAAAAATCAGCGCGTTCATGTTCCCGGCAAAGAGGGAGCCCAGGAAGCACCGGGCCAGCAGAATCAAAAGCGCCTGCCCGGGTCCCAGAGCGTAAAGGGCGAAGACCGTCACGATGTTGGCAAGGCCCAGCTTCACGCCGGGGAGGGGGACGGCCAGGGAGAGGGGGAACAGGTTTTCCAAGTAGCTCAGCGCCAGGGCCATGGCTGTCAGCAGGGCGCAGAGGGTCAGCTGCTTTGTCGTCAGTTTCATTCCGCGCCTCCTAGCCCAGCACCGCGTCCACGCCGCCATCTTCCGCCGCGCCGCCCTCCAGCCGGAGGACGAACCGCCCCGGCAGGCACACGGCGCTCTGGCCGCCCCGGGAGAGAATCCCGGTGCGGACGCAGTCCTGGGTGGGGCAGTCGGAGGAGGAGACGCAAATCCCGGCTTCCCCCTTGGGCGGCAGGATGCCGGGGGAGGGTGTTTCGTAGTCCATGGCCATGGCCACTGTCAGGGTGTAGCCGTTGGCATGGTAGGTCCTGGGGCCCTCCAGCAGGTCCGCCGGGGCGAAGCGGTCGACCTCCGCGCCGTCGATGGACACCACCGCCGTCAGCTCCCCGGAGGAGCCGCCCCGCCATTGGAAGAAGGCCGTGCCCGCCGCCAGCACAATGACGGCAAGCACCACCAGCGCGTCCCACGCTGTGGGGCGGAGCTTAGGAAACGGTCTCATAGGCATAGCCGCTGCTCTCATCCGGGGTGAAGCGGTCCTTAAGCCCCCCGGTGACGACGACGCGCCCGTCCTCCGTCACCAGCACCAGCTCAAAGGCGGGGGCTGTCCAGCTCCGCCAGAGGTCCAGGGCTTTTTCCTCGCCCATGACGAACAGGGCGGTGGAGAACGCGTCGCACATGGTTCCCGTCCGATAGCCCTCCGGCGTTTCACAGTCCGCCACCACGGTGACGGAGGTCAGGCCGCTGTCTGCCGGGTATCCGGTGGCGGGATCGATAATGTGGTGATAGGTTTTCCCGTCCTGCTCAAAATACCGCTGGTAGCCCCCGGAGGTGACGGCGAAGGCGTCCGTCAGCTCCAGAACGCCCGCAAAGGCGTTCTTGTCGTCCGGCCTGGCCGGGTCCTGAATGCCGACTCTCCAGGGCGTTCCGTCAGGCCGGCCGCCGTAGGCCAGGACGTTCCCCCCCAGCTGGGCCAGGGCCCGGGGGCACGCGTGCTCCTTGAAGACCTCCACCAGCTTGTCGGCGGCGTAGCCCTTGGCGATGCCCCCCAGGTCGATTTCCTGGCCGGGTCCCAGGCTGGCGGTGAGGGGACCCTCCCCTGTAAGGGGGTAAGGGCTCTGGGAGACGGAGGTCATGTCCACCAGCATCAGGAGCTTCTTCACCGTCGCCGGAAAGGGGACCTGGAAGCTGTCCTCCGTGAAGCCCCAGGCGGAGACCACCGGGGCGATGGTGATGTCAAAGGCTCCGCCTGTATAATCACTGTATGAGCGGGCCAGGTCCAGCAGCTCCCACAGATCCTCCCCGATCTCCACCGGCTCGCCCCCGGCGGCGTTGAGCCGGGAGACCTCGCTGTCCTCGATGGTCCGGGAGAGCTTGGCCTCCAGGTCCCGGATGCAGTCCTCGGCGGCGTAGGCGGCGGGGACGCTCCGCTCGCCATAGGTGGTGATGAGCATGGCGGTGTCCATGGCGATGACCTGGATGCTCTCCTGGGCGGTATCCGGGTCCGCGGAGGCGCCGCAGCCGGAGAGCAGCAGGGCCAGGAATAAAGCATATGCGGTAAGACGTTTCATAGCAATCCTTTCGCCTGTCTGGTTGTGGTTTTTATAGTATAGCACGCCTGGAGGCGCATCTCAACGAAAAAGCAAAAATTGTGCGAAAAAATAAAAAACCTGGCGGGAGGGGCCTTGCAAAAGCGGGTAAAGTCTGCTATACTATTTAGGCATGTCGGCAGAGGCATTTTCCGCCCTGCATTTACAGAAACGAAAAACTACCTTGGAGGTCTTGATAAATGGCAAAGAATCCAAATGGAAAATCTATGAAGCGGGACAACTCCCTGTACGGCGCGACGGTTTTCTTCTTTGCGGCCTGCTTAGCGGAGTTTTATCTGCTGGTTCTGCGCAAGTACTACATCTATGGCACCGCAGACAGCACCCTGGCCTGGTACGACCGGCTGCTGGTCTTTGTGGGCCTGGGGGCGGCGGCGCTGATTCTTGGCGCGGTGCTGAGCGTGCGCTGGAAGGCGGACGGGCGCAAGCGCACGCTTGGCTGGGGCCTTGCCGGGCTGGGGGCGTTCTTCTGCGTGGGGAGCCTCTTGATCCGCCTGTTTTTCGAGGGAGCCGTCACCCTTTTGAGCGTGGTGGTTCCGGTCATGATGGTCCTCACCATCATCTGGGCCTTCTATGACCGGGAGTGCTCCATAGCCATGACGGCCCTGAGCGGGACCTTGATTCTTCTGTGGGTGTGCCGCCGCCTGTTTAACCATCTGACCCTGGGCCTTCCGGCGAAGGTGCTGGCGGCAGCGTATGTGCTGGCGCTGGCGGGGCTTTGCTGGCTGGCGAAGAACAAGAAGCTGGGGAAGCTGCTTCCTCCGGATGCGGACCTGGCGCCCATCTACGCCGCCGGAGGGCTGTCTGCGGCGGCGGTGGTGCTGGGGCTGTTCAGCGCCTCTATGGCCTACTACGCCATGTGGGCTCTGGGCGTGGTGGTATTCGCCCTGGCAGTATACTACACGGTAAAGCAGCTTTGACCGGAGGCGCGGTCCCCGCTCCCGTTTAAGCGGTCCATAGGGTTGGGCGTTGCGAGCGCCGCCCTGGCGGATGCGCTCCCCAAGGGGACAGGAAGCATCAGCAGCGCCCTTCGTCCAGCCGGACGAAGGGCGCTTTTTCGGCTTGAAAAGGGCGCATGCGCGGCTTTCCGCGCCTTCCCTCAAAGGCCCAGACCGCCCAGGTTCAGTCCCCCGGTGACGCTGTCCATGGCCTTGTCCATGGCCTCCCCGGCCTGGCGCAGGGCTTCGTTGACGGCGGAGACCACCAGGTCCTGGAGCATCTCCACGTCCTCCGGGTCCACGGCCTCGGGCTTGATGGTGAGGGAGACCAGCTCCTTCTTGCCGCTGGCGGCGGCTTCCACCGCGCCGCCGCCGACGCTGGCGGTGAAGGTGCGGTTTTCCACCTCCGTCTGGGCGGCGTTCATGGCCTCCTGCATCTGGGCAATCTGCTGCTGAACGGCGGCCTGGCGCTGAGCGCCGGTGGCCTTCATGCTGCCGCTGCTGAAACCGCGGCGGGCGCTGTAACCCATAATCATCTTCTCCTTTGCTTATGTGATTTCAATGTTGTCAAACTGTTGGCCGAAGGCCAGCAGGTTTTTCAAATTTTCCTCCGGGGAGGACTCGGGCGGCTCCCCCGCGCGGAAAGCCAGCCGCACCGGAGCGCCAGCCAGGGCCTCCGCCTCCTGGGCGATGGCCTCCCGTACCCGGTCGTTGTCCAGACGGCCCAGGGTCAGATCGTCGGGGGCGCAGACCGTCAGCAAATCCCCCTCCAAAAAGCCGGAGCACATGCCCAGGAAGGGCCGGTACATGCGGGGCAGGCGGTTTTTGCAGTTCTCCGCCAGGGTCCGCCACCAGCCGCCGCCCAGCGCGGGGACGGCGGAAGGGGCCGGGGGCGCTTTCGGAGGCTCCGCAGGCGGCGGCGCGTCCTCCGGGATATCGTAGACCCGCCGGCCGGGTTCCTCCGCCGCAGGCGGTTCTTCCGGCAGAGGGGGTTCCTCCGGCAGGGGAGGACCGTCCCAGGGGGGCGGGGAGCGCCGGGAGGGGGGCGCTTCCGGCACGGGGGCCGGAGAAGCGGGACGTTGGGCCAGCTCCTCCCGGGCGGCCCGGCTGTCCTCCAGGCGGCGGATACGGGCCTCCAGGGCCGTCAGATCGCCGCAGAGGCTCTCGTCGCAAAGGCGCAGGAGGCACAGCTCCGCGTCCAGGCGGCGGTTGACGCTGGCGTATAGCTCCGCCGAGGCTTTTTGCAGGGTGGAGGCCAGGTGCAGAAAGCGCCCGGCGGGAACGTTTTTGCCCAGGCGGTCCAGAGCCGCGGAGTCGAAGCCGCCGGAGAGCAGGGCCCCGCCGCCCTTGGGGGCGGTTTTCTGCACCAGCAGGTCTCTTGTGAGGGTGGAGAGCTCCGACAGCACCGCCCCCATGTCCTTACCGCCCTTATAGAGCTCGTCCAGCAAAAGGAGGGCTCCCTGGGCGTCCCGGTTCAAAACCAGCTCCATCAGCCGGGCGGTCTGAAGGTTTCCCGCCAAGCCCAGCACGTCCAGCACGGCGGCGGCGTCGATGGTGCCCCCGGCGGCGGCACACTGGTCCAAGAGGCTCAGAGCGTCCCGCAGGGCCCCGTCCGCCAGGCGGGCAAGAAGCTCCTCCCCGTCGGGCCGGAGGTCAATGCCCTCCTCCCGGGCCACATAGCGCAGGCGGCGGGCCGCGTCCTCCGGCCGGATGCGCCGGAAGGAGAAGCGCTGGCAGCGGGAGAGAATGGTGGCCGGGACCTTGTGAAGCTCCGTCGTCGCCAGAATGAACATCAGATGCTCCGGCGGCTCCTCCAGAATTTTCAGCAGGGCGTTGAAGGCGGCGGTAGAGAGCATGTGGACCTCGTCCACGATGTAGACCCGTTTTTTTACATTGGCGGGGGAATAGACGGCCTCGTCCCGGAGAGCGCGGACCTGGTCCACGCCGTTGTTGGAGGCGGCGTCCAGCTCCAGCACGTCCAGAAAGCTGCCGCTGTCGATCCCCAGGCAGGAGGGACATTTTCCGCAGGGGTCCCCGTCTGCGGGGGCCTCGCAGTTTACGGCTTTTGCCAGAATTTTGGCACAGGTGGTTTTTCCGGTGCCCCGGGTTCCGGTGAACAGATAGGCGTGGGAGGTCCGGCCCTCGGCCACCTGGCGGCGGAGGGTCTGGGTGATATGCTCCTGGCCGGTGACGTCGGAGAAGGTCTTGGGCCGCCATTTGCGGTAGAGCGCCTGGTACACCGTCTCACCTCCTGAAAAGTTTCTGGTTCCCTGTACCGCCCGGACGGGAAAATCCCCCCGGGGCGGCCGTTACGGCCCTATAGCTTCGGGCCGCTGCGGGAACATAAAGCGCCGCCTGCCGGAAGCAGACGGCGTCCTCCGCAGGCAGCTGCGGAGCCGGTTGCCTCGCGGCACATGAAGCATTCCGCTTAATGCTGCTCGGTTCCCCGCCTGACATGGTTCACAGAGCTTCATTGCGCGAGACCGGCTCCGCAGCTGCCTGCGGAGGACTGTATTTCTTATTTTACTATATTCTTTCCCAAATGGCAACAAAAAATTTTCCGGATCGAGAAAAAGGCCCCGCCGCTGAGAGAGCGGCGGGGCCTTCTAAAAAAGCGAAGCTTACTTGTTGTCCACGGAGAACATATAAGCGATGAGCTCCACCATCTTGTTGGCGTAACCGGACTCATTGTCATACCAGCTGACGACCTTGACAAAATTGTCGGTCAGGCTGAGGCCGGCCTTCTTGTCGAAGATGGAGGTGAGGGGGCAGC
>CAJUBX010000073.1 GCA_910585165.1 uncultured Oscillibacter sp.
CCGTCATGGTGAACGCCCTCTCCGGCCTCTCCCCCCTGACGGAGGAAAACGTGGCGGACGCCATGAGCCTGGTGGAGGAGACGGGCCTTTCCCGGGTCCTGGTGACGGACAGCGCCGGGCGGGTGCTTTACGACACCCGGGAGACCGGCAGCGCCATGGGCTGTTACGCCCTTTACACCGAGATCGTCCAGGCTTTGCAGGGGAAGGACGCCTCCAGCTGCACCTATAAGCGGGGGGCCTTTCACAGCCGGGCCTCCTCGCCCATCATGTACCAGAGCCAGATCATCGGCGCTGTCTACGCCTACGAGTACGACACCCAGCAGGCCGCCCTGCTTGCCGGCCTCCAGGAGACGCTGCTGCGGCTGTCCGCCGTGACGGGGGGGCTGGTGCTGGTGCTGAGCCTGGTGCTGTCCAAGGCGCTGACCCACAAAATCGGCCTGCTCCTCACCGCCATCCGCCAGGTGCGGGAGGGGGCCTACAGCCACCGGGCGGACATCCGGGGCCGGGACGAGATCGCCCAGATCGGCCATGAGTTCAACAGCCTGGCAAACCGCCTCCAGACCACGGAGAACGCCCGCCGCCGCTTCGTCTCCGACGCGTCCCACGAGCTGAAGACTCCCCTGGCGGCCATCCGCCTTTTGTCGGACTCCATTTTGCAGACGGAGAACATCGACCCCGCCACCACCAAGGAGTTCGTCACCGACATCGGCCGGGAGGCGGAGCGCCTCTCCCGCATCACGGAGGACCTCCTCCGCCTGACCCGGCTGGACAGCGGCGTGCTGGACCCCCCGGCGGCGGTGGACATCCTGCCGGTTCTGGAGCAGGTCATGCGGATGATGAGCCTGGTGGCCCAGGCCAAGGGCGTGGACCTCACCTACTCCGCCGGAGGGGACTGCGTGGTCCTGGGCACCCGGGACGAGACCCACCAGGTCATTTACAATCTGGTGGACAACGCCGTGAAGTACTCCGCCGTCGGCGGGTCCGTCCAGGTGTCCCTGGAGCGGGCGGGGGAGCTGGTGGTCCTCACCGTGGCGGACAACGGCGCGGGCATCCCCGAGGCGGACCTGCCCCGGATTTTCGAGCGGTTTTACCGGGTGGACAAGGCCCGCTCCCGGGCCGCGGGAGGCACAGGCCTGGGCCTTGCCATCGTCAGCGACACGGTGAAGCGCCGGGGCGGCGTGGTGGAGGCGGCCAACCGCCCCGGCGGCGGCGCGGTGTTCACCGTCCGCTGGCCCGCCCTGGAAAGGAGGGAGGAGTCATGAGAAGACGGCTTTGGCTGCTGCTGCTCCCGGCCCTGCTTTTGGCGGGCTGCCAGCGGGAGGAGCCCTCCCGCACCGCGTACCAGCTCTATTTCCAGGAGGCGGATTTGACCAGCTCCGCCGGGGAGTCCCCGCTCCGCACGGAGACCGTATACTTATACGACGCGGAGACGGACAGCCCCCGCCTCCTGGCCCAGGCGCTGGTGGGCGAGCTTTTGAAGGGCCCCGCCGACGAGACGCTGAAAAGCACCTTCCCCGCCGGGACCACCCTGGTCTCCCTGGAAATCGACGGGGACCGGGCCCGGGTGGACCTGTCCCCCTCCTATGAGAGCCTCTCCGGCGTGGCGCTGACCCTGGCGGACAGCGCCGTGGCCATGACCCTGGCCCAGGTGCCGGAGGTCTCCTCCGTCCAGCTTACCGTCCGGGGCCGGGAGCTTGCGTACCGGGAGCGGCAGGTGCTGAACATCCGGGAGGTGCTGCTGACTCCGGAGGAGGACGTGATCAGCACCGTGGATGTACGGCTCTACTTCCTGAACCAGGAGGGCCGCCTCACGGCGGCGGAGCAGACCCTGGACCTTTATGAAGGCGACACCCAGGTCTCCGCCGTGGCCCGGGCCCTGGAGCGGAAGCCCGAGGGCCGGGACCTCCTCTCTCCCCTGCCGGAGGGGTTCCAGGTGAAGTCCGTTTGGCTGGAGGAGGATATCTGCTATGTAAACCTGTCCTCCGCCCTGCTGGAGGGACTGGAGGAGGGCGCGTTCCGCACCGCCCTCCGGGCGCTGGAAAACTCCCTGGCCTCCCTGGAGGCGGTGGAGGAGGTCCGCTTCCTGGTGGACGGCGAGTTCCAGCGGGACCTGGGGCTGCCCGGCGGAGGGGAGTAAGGGAGCCTCCGCCGCTTGGCGCCGTCCCGGCGAAGCCTCCGCCAGTCCGGTGTGTTCCGGCGGCGCGGATAGGCGGATTGCCCTTGACATTCCGCCGTTCCTCCTGTAAACTGGAAAAGGTGGACCTTTCCGGCCCGCCGGAAAAAGACAGAACGAAGAAACAGGAAGGAGAACCCCCGCCATGAAAAGCCCCTCCGGCCAGCAGGCGCTGTTCCAAATCCGAGGCGTTCCGCCCCTGGGCTCCGCCGTCTCCCTGTCCCTGCAGCATCTTGTCGCCATGATTGTGGGCTGCGTCACGCCGCCCATTATCATCGCCGGGGCCATCGGATTGAGCCAGGCGGACCGGGTGCTGCTGATTCAGGCCTCCCTGGTCATGTCCGCCGTGTGCACCATCCTCCAGCTTTACCCTGTGAACCAATACTTCGGCTCCGGCCTGCCGGTGATCATGGGCGTGAGCTTTGCCTACGTGCCCAGCATGCAGGCCATCGCCTCCGCCGGGGGCGGCGTGGGGGCCGTGGCCGGGGCCATGGTCGTGGGCGGAATTGTGGCGGTGATCGTAGGCGTGTTTGTAAAGAAAATCCGCCTTTTGTTCCCGCCGGTAATCACCGGGACCGTGGTCTTCACCATCGGCCTTTCCCTCTATCCCACGGCCATCAACTACATGGCGGGCGGAACCGCCAACACCTATGAACTGGTGGTGGAGGCCAAGGGCCAGACCGAGGCCCTGGTCTACGGCTCCTGGCAGAACTGGCTGGTGGCCGTTTTGACCCTGGCCATCGTCATGCTGCTGAACAACCACGGCAAAGGCATCTGCAAGCTGGCCTCCATCCTCATCGGCATGCTCTGCGGCTACATAATCTCCATGTTTTTCGGCATGGTCTCCTTTGCCGAGGTGGGCTCCGCCGCCTGGTTCTCCCTGCCCCGGGCGATGCACTTCGGCATTACCTTCGACCCGCCGTCCTGCGTGGCCATCGGGCTGCTGTTCGCCATCAACTCCATCCAGGCCATCGGCGACTTCACCGCCACCACCGTAGGCGGCCTGGACCGGGACCCCACGGACCGGGAGCTCCAGGGCGGCATCATCGCCTATGGCTTCAGCAACATCCTGACGGCCTTCTTCGGCGGCCTGCCTACGGCCACCTACTCCCAGAACGTGGGCATCGTCACCACCAACAAGGTGGTAAACCGCGTGGTCTTCGCCATGACGGGGGGCTTCCTCCTGCTGGCGGGGCTGTCCCCGAAGTTCGCGGCGGTGCTGACCACCATCCCCCAGTGTGTGCTGGGCGGGGCCACCATCACCGTCTTTTCAACCATCGCCATGACCGGCATGAAGCTCATCGCCTCCCAGGACCTGACGGCCCGGAACACCACCATCGTGGGCCTGTCCGCCGCCCTGGGCGTGGGCGTCAGCCAGGCCAGCGGGGCCCTGGGCCAGTTCCCGGACGGCTTCACCATGATCTTCGGCAAGTCCCCGGTGGTCATCGCCACGCTGATGGCGGTGCTGCTGAACCTGATCCTTCCCAAAGAAAAAAACGGAGAGAAAGAGCATTGAGGTAGCCATGGAAATCGAAATTCTGCGCTTCCGCTGTCCCGGCCTGGAGGACGGCGGGCGGTTCCCCCTGGAAAATACCGGCCGGGGAAAGGACCTGTCCCCGGAAATCGTCCTGGAGAACCTGTCCCCCAGGGCCAGGACCCTGGCGGTGACGCTGGAGGACCTGTCCCACCCCTTAAAGGGCTTCACCCATTGGGTGATGTGGAATTTCCCCGCCCGCCCGGTGATCCCCGGCGGCCTCCCCAAGTACGAGCGCCTGGAGTGCGGGGCCGCCCAGGGCATCGCCTACGGCGTCCACCGCTACGCGGGGCCAAAGCCCCCCGTCTGGGCCCGGCACCGCTACCGGCTGACGGTCTACGCCCTGGACGGCGTGCTGGGCCTGAGCTCCAACGCCCGGAAGAAGCACTTCCTCAAGGCGGCGGAGGGCCATGTCCTGCAAAAGGGCAGCTTGACGGCGGAATTTGGATAACATGAACGAGAACCGGGGAGGCGCGGCCTCCCCGGTTCTGCGTTCCGCCCCTTGCGTTTTTCCTCCGCAGGCGCTATACTTTAAAGCGTAAAACCGCCCTGCGGCAAAGGAGGAACCTGCATGAATTTTGTCTTTATCTCTCCCAACTTCCCCGAGGCCTACCGCTGGTTCTGCATCCGCCTCCGGGAAAACGGCGTCAACGTCCTGGGCGTGGGGGACGCGCCCTACGACTTTCTCCACCCGGAGCTGAAGCGGGCGCTGACGGAGTACTACCGGGTGGACAGCCTGGAGGACTATGACCAGGTTCTCCGGGCCCTGGGGTATTTCACCGGGCGCTATGGAAAAATCGAGTGGGTGGAGAGCAACAACGAGTACTGGCTGGAGCTGGACGCCCGGCTGCGGACGGACTTCAACATCACCACCGGGCCCAAGGCCCATGAAATCGGGAAGTACAAAAGCAAGCTGGCCATGAAGCAGTATTACAAAAAGGCGGGGATTCCCTGCGCCCGCTGCGCCCCCGTGACGGATTTGGAGGCGGGGCTGGCCTTTGTCCGGGAGACGGGGTATCCCGTGGTGGTCAAGCCGGACAGCGGCGTGGGGGCCCTGGCCACCTGGAAGCTGGAAAACGAGGGGGATTTACAGCGCTTCTTCCAGGACACGCCGGATACGCCCTACCTTATGGAGGAATACGTCCGCGGCTCCGTGGTCACGTATGACGGCGTGTGCAATTCCAGGGGAGAGGTGCTTTTCGCCGCCAGCCACGTCACCAAAAATTCCATTATGGACATGGTGAACAAGCACGTGCCCACCTATTACTATGTGGAAAAGGAGGTCCCCGCCGACGTGGAGGCCGCGGGGAGGGCCGCGCTGAAAGCCTTCGGCGCGTCCAGCCGCTTTTTCCACCTGGAGTTTTTCCGCCTGACGGAGGACAAGCCCGGCCTTGGCAGGGCGGGGGATATCGCCGCCCTGGAGGTCAACATGCGCCCCGCCGGGGGCTATACCCCGGACATGCTGAATTTCGGCCAGAGCGTGGACGTATACCAAATCTGGGCGGACATGGTGGCCTTTGACGAGCTGCGCCACACCTACGGCGGGCCCCGCCAATACTGCGTCTACGCCGGGCGGCGGGACGAGGTGCGGTACGAGATTTCCCTGGGCCAGCTGGAGGCCCGCTGCGGCAGCCGGGCCCGGCTCTTTACCCGGATGCCCGACGCCCTGGCGGGAACCATGGGCAACCAGGTGGCCATCGCCTGCTTCGACACCCTGGAGGAGGCGGACCGCTTTGTCCAGGCGGCCTTCCGGCTCCGGGAGAGGGAATAGCCTGAAAAGAGGCGGCGGAGGCCGCCTCTTTTTTTTCGAATTTTTTTGAGAGAGCGGAAACTTTTTTCCCCGGCGCTCCGTCTATCTATCGGACGCAGTCCACAAGACCATTTTGATGCAAGGAGATTTTACATGAACAAGAAGTTTTCTGCGCTGCTGCTGGCGCTGGCCCTCGCCCTGTCCCTTGCCGCCTGCGGCGGCAAGGATGCGCCCGCCCAGGATGGCGGAACGGCCCCGCCCGAAATCAACGCGCCCGAGGACGGCGGGACCGATTCCCCCGGGTCCGGCGCTTCCGGGGAGAGCGCGCCGAAGAAGGACGCGGACCTGGCCGCCTTCTACGCCTCCCTGACGGAGGGGGAGGAATGGCCCGTCCTGATGAGCCTGACGGAGGACGAGACCACGCAGGAGCTGCTGGACGCCTATTACCCCGGACTGTCGGAAATTTCCACCAGGCAATGCGGCGTCTACATTGCCGCCATCTCCGCCGCCGTGGGCGAAATCGCCCTGGTGGAGGCAGAAAACGCCGGGGACGCGGAAAAGGTGAAGGACATCTTCCAGGCCCGGATCGACTATCAGGTGGGGGATGAGGAGAACCCCGGCGGAGCCTGGTATCCCGAGACCATCGAGGGGTGGAAGGACAATTCCTATATCGTCAGCCATGGGAACTATGTCATGCTGGCGGTGGGGGACCAGGCCGCCTCCGCCGCGGAGAGCTTTGAGGCGCTGTTCGCCTGACGGTAAAAAAGAGCGGGAGTGCAGCTCACTCCCGCTCTTTTTGCGCCGGTACCCCCTCGTCCTCCTCCAGGTTCGCCAGGGCCACCCGGACGGCCTCCACCACGAAGGCGGTGAAGGTGCAGTTGGTGCCGCGGATGGCCGTTTCCACCTGCTCGATGACCGTATTTGGAAAGCGGATGGATTTTGTGGAGGAAACCGGGGGTTTTGGTATTTGAAACTTTTTCATATTACACTCCGCAATACAATATTGCAATATTTCTATATTACAAATATTATTGCAATGCGCGGCGTAATGATGCAGTACAAATCAGCATAATTTTATATTGCAATTTGCACTAAAATTGACGGCAAACTTCGACACGCAGGCAGCTTGCGTATTCTGGAAAAATATGGTATCTTAAAAGACGAGGCGAGGTGATGAAGATGGAATCCGTTCCGAAATATTACTCGGTTCTGTTCAACGCCGTGACCGGCGCGCTGGAGGAGCTGGAGAAGCAGAACTACGGCAGGGCCAGGGAGCTGCTGGTCCACGGCCAGCTCCAGGCGGAGGGGGAATACACGGCGAAAGAGGAGCCGTGATAAAGAAGGAGGCGGAGCCTGGCGGCTCCGCCTCTTAATTTGCCGGCGTTTCCCGGCCCTTGGCTTACAGGTTTTTCAGCACGCCGCTCTCCTCGTTGAAGGCGTTGATGAGCTCGTCCAGGTCCTTGGCCTGGGCGTGGACCGCGTCCCAGGTGCCCTCGGTGTCGTACCACAGGGCGTTGAGATCGTGCATGTCCTTTCCCTGCTGCTCCACCCAGGTGTAGTATTTCAGGTGGTGGACCCGCTTGCGGTCCGCGTAGGTGAGCTCCAGCAGGCTGTCCGTCTTGAGGCCCAGCATGTGGAGCTGGTGGTCCAGCCGGGCCTCCTCCCGGGTATACGCGCCGAACTGGCTGTTCAGCTCCTGGATGCGGCTTTGGTACATGGCGGCGGAGTCGGTGAGGACGGTGCCCACCACGTCCCGGGAGGTGAACTCGTAGTACTTGGCCATTTTGATGCAGCAAAGCACGTTGGCGATGCCGGAGATGCCCAGCCACGACAGCTTGTCAACCAGAACGGGGTCCAGCTTCAAGGTGTTCAGCAGGTAGTCCCGGCCCTCGGAGGTGTTGAACAGGCGGAGGAGCCGCTGGGAGTCCTCGTCGTCAATGGCGATGGCCATGTCGGTGTTCTTCACGTTGTGAATCCAGGGGATGTGCTTGTCGCCGATGCCCTCGATCCGGTGGCCGCCGAAGCCGTTGTTCAGGATGGTGGGACACTGGAGGGCCTCGCCCACGCCCAGCTTGAGGCTGGGGTAGCGCTCCTTGAGGAGGTCTCCGGCGCTCATGGTCCCGGCGGAGCCGGAGGTGAAGGCGGCGGCGGCGAAGCGGTCCCCGGGACGCTTGACGGCCTCGAACACGTCGGCCAGGGCGAAGCCGGTGACGTTGTAGTGCCAGAGGGGGTTGCCCATCTCCTCAAACTGGTTGAAAATCATATACTGGGGGTCCAGCTTGAGCTCGTTGGTCTTGTCGAAAATCTCCTTGACGTTGGACTCACAGCCGGGGGTGGCGATGACCTCCGCGCCGATTTCGCGGAGCCAGTCGAAGCGCTCCCGGCTCATCTCGGCGGGGAGGATGGCCACGCCCTGGGCCCCCAGAAGCTTGGAGTTGAACGCGCCGCCCCGGCAGTAGTTTCCGGTGGAGGGCCAGACGGCCTTGTGCCTGTCCACGTCGAACTGGCCCGTCACAAGGCGCGGGGCCAGGCAGCCGAAGGAGGCCCCCACTTTATGGCAGCCGGTGGGGAACCACTTGCCCGCCATGGCGACGATGCGGCAGGGCACGCCGGTGAGCTCCGGGGGCAGCTCGATGTAGTTGGGGACGGCCTGGAACAGGCCGCCGGACTCCTTGGGCTCGTTTTTCCAGGTGACCCGGAACAGGTTCAGGGGATTCACGTCCCAGAGGCCCACGGCCTTCAGCTTGTCCTGCACCTTGCCGGGGATGGTCTCGGGGTGCTGCATCTGGGCGATGGTGGGGATGAGGATGTTGTGCTCCCGGGCCTTTTTCAGGTTGTGCTCCAGCCCTTCGCGGCGGATGGTCAGATCAATCATGTCAATTGCCCTCCTGTTTGTTCATGTCGATATAGGAATACAGGGTGTATTTGGAAATGCCGAAGTACTTGGCTACCTTGTCGCCGGACTTGGTAATCAGGAATGCGCCGTTCTGGCTGAGGAACCGGATGGCCTTCACCTTGTCCTCCTTGTTCATCACGGCGGCGGGCTTGCCCACCAGGGCCACGGACTGCTGGATGAGCTCGTCCAGCAGGTCGCTGACGTTGGTGATCCGCTCCGGCTCGGAGGGGACCTCCTCCCCGGTGGAGACCAGGTCCCGCAGGGCCTCCTCCATCAAAATGAGGCGGGAGATGTCGTAGTTGATGGCCAGGATGGCGGAGACCTTCCCCTTCCGGTCCCGGATGTAGACGGTGGAAGATTTCAGAATCTTGCCGTCCGGGGTCTTGGTCAGGTAGCAGAGGTGGTCCTTGGGCTCCGGGTCCTGGGTGCGGAGCTGCTCCATCACCACGTTGGACGCGCCGTCCCCCACCTTCCGCCCGGAGACGTGGCCGTTGGCGATGAAGACGATGGAGCGGTCCGGGTCCCGGCTGAGATCGTGGATGGCGACCTCGCAGTTGGAGCCGAATTGGGCGGCGACGCCGGCGGCTACCTGGCGCAGCAGCTCCAGTTTGCTGTTTTCCGTGGGTCATACCCCCTTTTCATACGGATTTTTGGGTAAAGACACTGATTCATGTTGCCATCATACCACGAACTTTCGGAGAAATCAACAGCAATTCAAAAAAAGTTTTTGGTTTTCAAAAATTTTGTTTGACAACGGGAAATCTTGTGGTATGATAAGGCTGTAAGGAACAGGCGGCGAAGGCGCCGTCCACATAAAAATTTCAAACGGAGGTCTGCATCATGGATTTTGAGAAGATCAAGTCTGCGGCGGAGGGCTGCAAGGCGGAGATGTCCCGGTTCCTGCGGGACATGATCTCCCATCCCAGCGAGAGCTGCGAGGAGAAGGAAGTGGTCATGTGCATCAAGGCCGAGATGGAGAAGCTGGGCTTTGACAAGGTGGAGATCGACGGCCTGGGCAACGTCATCGGCTGGATGGGCCAGGGGGAGAAGATCATCGCCATCGACTCCCACATCGACACCGTGGGCGTGGGCAACATCGACAACTGGGAGGCCGACCCCTACCAGGGCTATGAGACGGACGACATCATCTATGGCCGGGGAGGCAGCGACCAGGAGGGCGGCATGGCCTCCGCCGTGTACGGGGCCAAGATTATGAAGGACCTGAACCTCATTCCCGAGGGCTACAAGATCATGGTGGTGGGCTCCGTTCAGGAGGAGGACTGCGACGGCATGTGCTGGCAGTACATCGTCAATAAGTACTTCCAGGGCCCCGAGGACGCCCGGAGCAAAATTGAGTTCGTCATCTCCACCGAGCCCACCGACGGCGGCATCTACCGGGGCCACCGGGGCCGCATGGAAATCCGGGTGGACGTGAAGGGCGTTTCCTGCCACGGCTCCGCCCCCCAGCGGGGGGACAACGCCATCTACAAAATGGCGGACATCCTCCAGGACGTGCGGGCCCTGAACGAAAACGGCGACGGCCCCTCCAACACCGTCAAGGGCCTTGTGAAGATGCTGAACCCGGAGTTCAATCCGGAGCACTATGAGGACGCCCAGTTCTTAGGCCGGGGCACCTGCACCACCAGCCAGATTTTCTACACCTCTCCCAGCCGCTGCGCCGTGGCGGACAGCTGCTCCATCTCCATCGACCGGCGCATGACCGCCGGGGAGACCTGGGACTCCTGCCTGGAGGAAATCCGCCAGCTTCCCAGCGTGCAGAAGTACGGCGAAGACGTGAAGGTCTCCATGTACATGTACGACCGTCCCGCCTGGACGGGGACGGTCTATGAGACGGAGTGCTTCTTCCCCACCTGGATCAACAAGGCCGGAGCCGCCCATGTCCAGGCCCTGGTGGACGCACACCACGCCCTGTTCGGCGAGGAGCGCATCGGCCACGCCGACGAGGACCCCAAGAAGGACGCCATGCACCTGCGCGCAGGCCGGCCCCTGACTGATAAGTGGACCTTCTCCACCAACTGCGTTTCCATCCAGGGCCGCTACGGCATCCCCTGTGTGGGCTTCGGCCCCGGCGCGGAGAGCCAGGCCCACGCTCCCAACGAGATCACTTGGAAGCAGGACCTGGTGACCTGCGCCGCGCTGTACGCCGCCGCCATCCCCCTGTACAAGCCGGAGAACAAGACCGCCGACGCGACGGAGTTCCGCCAGAGCCTCACCGATAACGACATCAAGTAAGGCCGGGAAGCCGCCCTGCGGGGCGGACCTCCCCGGGTCTGCCCGCCGCGGCGGACCGCTTTTGAAGGACGGGCCGGAACGCCCTCCGCCCAAATGAAAGATAAGGAGATTTTTCGATATGTCTAAGACCATCGAGCTGGCAAAGCACCTGGAGACCCTGCATATCAACAACATGTACAAGTCCGACTTCTACTGGACCTGGGACAAGACCGACGAGGAGCTGGACGCCATCTTCACCGTGGCCGACGCCCTGCGGGACCTCCGGGAGCGGAACAAGTCCACCCGCATCTTTGACTCCGGCCTGGGCATCTCCATCTTCCGGGACAACTCCACCCGGACCCGCTTCTCCTTTGCCTCCGCCTGCAACCTGCTGGGCCTGACCGTCCAGGACCTGGACGAGAAGAAATCCCAGATCGCCCACGGCGAGACCGTCCGTGAGACCGCCAACATGGTCTCCTTCATGGCCGACGTCATCGGCATCCGGGACGACATGTTCATCGGCGAGGGCCACAAGTACCAGAAGACCTTCATGGACGCCGTGAAGGAGGGCTACCGGGACGGCATCCTGGAGCAGCAGCCCACCCTGGTGAACCTCCAGTGCGACGTGGACCACCCCACCCAGTGCATGGCCGACATGCTCCACATCATCCACCAGTTCGGCGGCGTGGAGAACCTCAAGGGCAAGAAGATCGCCATGACCTGGGCCTATTCCCCCAGCTACGGCAAGCCCCTGTCCGTTCCCCAGGGGGTCATCGGCCTTATGACCCGGTTCGGCATGGACGTGGTGCTGGCCCATCCCGAGGGCTACGACGTGATGCCCGAGGTGGAGGAAATCGCCCGGAAGAACGTCGCCGCCACCGGCGGAAGCTATAAAAAGGTTGCCACTATGGAGGAGGCGTTCCAGAACGCGGACATCGTGTACCCCAAGAGCTGGGCCCCCTTCGCCGCCATGGAGGAGCGGACCAGGCTCTACCAGGCCGGGGACCAGGCGGGCATCGACGCCCTTGAGCAGAAACTCCTCAGCCAGAACGCCCAGCATAAGGACTGGACCTGTTCCGAGGAGATGATGAAGAAGACCCGGAACGGCTCCGCCCTGTACCTCCACTGCCTGCCCGCCGACATCACGGGCCTCAGCTGCTCCGAGGGCGAGGTGGACAACTCCGTCTTCGACCGCTATCTGGTCCCCCTGTATAAGCAGGCCAGCTTTAAGCCCTACATCATCGCCGCCATGATTCTGATGAGCAAGGTGAAGGACCCCGTGTCCGCCCTGATGGCGCTGGACGGGGCCGGAAAGAGGAAGATGTTCTGATGGGAAAGCGCATCGTAGTGGCTCTTGGCGGCAACGCCCTGGGCAATAACCTGCCGGAGCAGATGGCGGCGGTGAAGCAGA
>CAJUBX010000074.1 GCA_910585165.1 uncultured Oscillibacter sp.
GCCTGAAGGCCTACTGCGCCCGGGAGCAGCAAAAGGAGCTCAGCCGGATGCTGGATTTGGGAAGCCAGAGCTTCGAGACCTTCTCCCTGGAGTGGTACAGCCAGGAGGAGGACCCGGCCCTGGGAGTCTCCCCCCGGGAGAATATGGACTGGATTCTGCGCACGTGCCGGCGCTACGCCGCCGGGTTTGGATCGGGGAGCGGAAATCTGCTGCTGACGGGGGACCCGGGGCTGGGGAAGACCTTCCTCTCCGCCGCCATCGCCCGGGAGGTCAGCGCCGAGGGCTTCTCCGTGGTCTACGACACCGCCGCCCACATTTTCGACCGCTTCGAGGCCCGGAAGTTCGGGCGGGAGGCGGGCGAGGCGGTGGAGGCCGACGTGGACCGGGTGGCGGACTGCGATCTGCTGATTCTGGACGACCTGGGAACGGAGCTGACCACCCCCTTTGTGCAAAGCGCGCTGTACGGCATCGTCAACGGCCGCATCACGGACCGGCGGGCCACGATTCTCAGCACCAATTTGAAGCTGGAGGACCTTGCCCGGCGCTACACGCCGCAGACTGCCTCCCGGATTGAGGGGGAGTACCTGGTGCTGCCCTTCTTCGGGGAGGATATCCGGCGGCTGAAAAAGGAGCGGCGGTAAGCGGCCTACCCCGCCGCCCACCGCCTGCCCCACACCGCCAGGGCCGCCCCCGTCAAAGCCCAGCCGAAGACGCAGGAGGCCCAGAACCGGGTCCCGCCCAGGTTCCAGAGCGCCGCCCCCAGCACCGTGGCCGACAGCACCCGGGGAAGGCTCCCCAGCAGGCCCCCGGCGAAGTAGGCCCGCCAGGGCGTGCCCGCCGCCCCCAGCCAGAGGCTCACCAGCTCCGTGGGCAGAACCCCCGCAAGGCGCAGGAGGAACACCTCCCGCCCCCCGGCGGGGCCCGCCTCCAGCGCCGCCAGGCGGGGATGTCGGGCGGCCAGGTCCGCCAAAGCGTCCCGCTTCCGCCGCCCCGCCAGGTAGGGCCCCGCCTGGGCCGCCGCCGTGCCGCAGAGGTTTGTCCCCAGGGCCAGGGGGAAGGGCAGGACCAGCCCGGCCGCCGCCGCCAGGGCCGTAAAGGGCAGGGCCGCCGTCAGGCCCTTGAGGGCGTACAGGGCCAGCAGGACCAGGGCCGCCAGCCAGGACTGGCCCGCCGTCCAGGCGGAGACCCGCTCTGCCGTCAGGGCGGATCGGCAGGACCAGGCGGCGAGGCCCAGCAGGGCCCAGAGCAGCAGGGGAGCCAGGCGCTTTTTCATGGAGGCCTCCTTTTCCGTTTTGGTGAGGCCCTTAGTATGCCCCAAAAAGAGCCGCCCGCGCCTTTGGCGCGGACGGCTCTTTTTTGCGTTATACCGTTTCCTCCGACGGGGGAATGACCACCACGGAAGGGGGCTCCGCCGGCTCCGGCGGGGTGTCCGGCTCCGCAGGAAGCTCCGCCGGGCCCGCGGCGGGAACGCCGGGCTCGGCGCTTCCGGGGACGGAGGGGTCCTCCGGGGCGGCGGGAACGCCGGGAACGGTTCCCCCGGTCTCGGGGACCTCCTCCTCCGGCGGGCCCACCAGCACCAGGCGGTCCCGGTGCTTATAGTCGCTGATGGCCTCCACGTCGCTGGAGATGAGGTTCCCGCTGCCGTCGAAGACGTTGCGGTAGGTCCGCACCCGGTATCCGGTGTAGGGGGTCACCTTCACCTGCCGCTGGCCCGGGGCCAGGGCGGGGTCCAGCTGCTCCACCTCCTGGAAGGGGGTGGAGGACAGGGTCTCGTAGGTCATCTTCACCGTCGTGTCGTCGGTCCTGGTGCCCCAGAGCTGGACGGTGAGATAGCCCTTGTCGTATTTCGCGGTGATTTTCAGAGGGTAGGGGGTGTTGTTGGTGAACTTGTAGTCCGGGCCGCCCCAGGAAACCGTGGCGTCCATGCCCCGGGTGATGTAGGCGGGGATGTAGCGGTGGGCGTAGCGCTCGGTGATCTCCAGGTTGGCGAGCAGGCAGGCGTAGTACAGCGTCGACGAGGGCTGGCACACGCCGCCGCCGATCTCATCCACGGTCTCCCCCTGGACGTAGGCGGGAGCGGCCTTGTAGCCCTTGGCCGCCGTCCGCTGGCCCACGGTCTCATTATAGGAAAACAGGTCCCCGCTGTTCAGCACCGTCCCGTCAAAGGCGGCGGAGGCCAGCTTCACGTTGCTGACCCGGGCGGCGGTGCCGCCCACGTGGGTGGTGCACTCCCCCAGAAGGTCCCGGAACAGCACGGCCCGCAGCTCCGCCGCCGTGATCTCCGGCTCCCGGATGTCCGCGGGGACGGAGACCGTCTCCCCGGGCAGGGCGGCGCTCAGCGCCCGCTGGGCCGAGGCGGTATCAAAGGAGGCTCCCCGCTTCTCCGGGAGAATCTCCCCGGTGGCCTGGTCGTAGCGGGCGTTTTCCATCTCGCCGGACACGGCCTCGTGAACCTCCTGAATGGAAAGGGGCGCGGCGGGACGGGTGGTGACGTCCACCTGCACCTGGCTCAGGCCGGAGGCGGCGGCGTTTTCCAGGGCCAGGGCCAGTCCCTCCTCCCCGACGGAGCGGCCGTTGGCCTCCTTAATCAGCAGAATTTCGTGGTCCTGCACCTCGAAGCGCCCGTCCTGGGGCTCCAGGGCCAGCTCCTCCGCCAGGCGGGCCACCCCCGCCCGGAAAGCCTCCTCGTCCCGGTCCTGGGCGGTCAGGCCCTCCTCCCCGCTGCCGGAGAGAAGGGACAGCACCCGGGCTCCCCGGGTGAGAAAGGGGGCGGCGGACTGCTGGTCAAAGCGCCGCCGGGCAATGCCGGGGCATTGCTCCGCCGTGTAGCCCAGCTCCCCCAGGGTGACGGAGGCCCCTTCTGCGGAGGGAAGCCAGCCCTCCGCCTCCGCCGTCTGGACGGGGGAGACGGAAATGACCCGCTCCGGCAGGGCCCCGGCCAGAACCTGGCCGGCCTGCTCCACGGTGAGGCCCCCCACGTTCACGCCGCCGATGGCCTCCCCGGGATAAAAGACGGTCCGGGACCCGGCCCAGGCGCAGAGGCCGGCGTAGGCGCCCGCCATAATGGCGGCGGTCAGTCCCAGCGCAATCAGCACCGGCGCGGCGGAGCCCTTTTTCAGCCGCCTGCCGGCGGCGCCAGCTTCATTTGTCAGCTGTTCCATGAAGCCCTCCTTTTCGGCCCCGCACACAAGGGGCCGTTTCTCTCTCAGGGTATTCTAACACAGATTCCGGGAAAAAGTGATTACAATATAGTAACAAGAACGGGCGGTCACGGGATGGGCCGCCGGACCGCCGGATTCCGGGGAATGCGGATGGTCATGACAATCTCCTCCTCCGTATCCTCCCGGAGGCATTGGGCCTCCACCCCCGCCTCCCGGACAAGGCGGAGCCCGCGGTCCACGCTGTTCAAAAACAGGCGCACGTCCTTCAAGATGTACTTCCGCCGCCCCGCCGGAGCTGCGGACTGAAGCTCCCGGAGCCGCCGCTCCACATACTGCTCCGTCTGGGCCACGTTCCAGCCCCGCTCCGCCGCCTTCCGGGCCGCCGCCAGCCGCTCCTCCTCGTCCTCCAGCCGGAGGAGGGCCCGGGCATGGCGCTCCGTCAGCCCCTTTTCCAGCAAAAGGGCCTGGCACGCCGGGGACAGGCGGAGAAGCCGCAGCTTGTTGGCCACCGCCGGGGCCGACCGCCCCAGCTGGGCCGCCGCCTCCTCCTGGGTGGCCCCGCTGCGGCGGAGGTAGTCCGCGATGGCCGCCGCCTCCTCAAAATAGTGGAGGTCCTGGCGCTGCAAATTTTCAACCAGAGCCAGCAGGGCGGATTCCCGCTCGTCCACCTCCGCCTCCACGCAGGGCACCGCCGTAAGCCCCGCCAGCCTCGCCGCCCGGAGCCGCCGCTCCCCCGCCACCAGCTCCCATCCGCCGCCCCGCCGCCGGACCACCAGGGGCTGCACCACCCCGTGGCGGCGGATGGACGCCGCCAGCTCCCGCAGGGCCCCCTCGTCAAACAGCCGCCGGGGCTGGCGGGGATTGGGGCGGATGGACTCCACCTCCAGCCGCAGCACCCGCTTTTCCTCTCCCATGGGACCGCCTCCTTCCAATTTGTCCCATTTTACCGGAAGGGCCGCGAAAAAACATGGGGAATCTGTCGGCGGCGGGAAATAGGGAAAAAGCCGGAGGACCCGGCGGGTTTTGCCCGCCGGGTCCTCCCCGGTCTTCTTTTCATCCAAAGCAGGGGACGCTCGTCCGGGGCAGAAGGCTTTGCGCCCGGCGGAGACTGGCACTCCGTACAGAAAATGCGCTCAGACCTTCTGGCCCTTCTTGGGATGGGCGATGGTCTGGATGCCCTCGATGGCCAGAATCACCGCCAGGACCACCAGCAGCACGCCCAGAATCGCCTGGACATAGGGGCCCCAGTCCGCGCCGCCGGCGGAGATCAGGCCGATCTGCGTCTTGGTGTTGATAAGCAGGGAGAAGATGGTCACGACCAGCATGAAGCCCATGGGGATCAGGAACATCTTGTTGTTCTTGCCAATGTTGCCCAGCCACGTGGCCACGGCCAGCAGGCCCAGGGCCGCCAGCAGCTGGTTGGCGGAGCCGAACAGAGCCCAGATCTTCTCATAGCCGTTCAGGCCCAGCAGCACGCCCAGCACCACGGTGATGGCGGTGGAAACGTACATGTTGGAGAGAACCTTCTTATAGCCGGTGACGTTCTCGGGGGTCTCGCCCTTGCTGGAATCCAGCCAGAACTCCTGGAACATGAACCGGGCAAGGCGGGTGGCGGTGTCCAGAGAGGTCAGGCAGAAGGCGGAATAGGTCAGCACCAGCAGGGTGAAGAGGATGTTGTAGGTGCCGGGGATGGTGTCGTCGATCATGTGGGCCAGGCCGCCGCCGAAGATATTGGTGGCGCCCTTGAGATCGTACACCTTGGCATAGGCCACGGCGCACAGGGTCAGAACGGCCAGGACGCACTCCAGCAGCATGCCGCCGTAAGCGATGGGCTTGGCGTCGGTTTCCTTATCCAGCTGCTTGGACGTGGTGCCCGACGAGACCAGCGAGTGGAAGCCGGAAATCGCGCCGCAGGCGATGGTGGTGAACAGCACCGGGAAGATGGGCCCGGCGGCGGGAGCAAACTCCACCGCGGGCATGGTGCTCATGTCGGGACGGGCCAGGAATACGCCCACAACGGCCACGGCCAGCATGGCGTACAGCAGGAAGCTGGACAGATAGTCACGGGGCTGGAGCAGAATCCACACGGGGGTGACGGAGGCGATGGCGATGTAAATGCCGCAGATCCACATCCACGCGTCCTTGCTGAGGTAAATGGGGTGGAAGTTCATGCCGATGGCGATGATGACCACGATGGCGATGACGCCCACCACGCTGGCAACGCCCATGGGGGCGTTCCGGCGGTACACCAGGAAGCCGAAGACAATGGCGATGGCGATGAACAGCAGCGAGACCATGGCCACGCGGGCGTTGGCCTCGGAGGCGGCGTAATCCACCGCGCCCGCCTCGGTAAAGGTGGCGCCGAAGGTGCCGGCCACGATGGAGGCGAAGGCCGCCACCACCAGGATCAAGGTCAGGTAAGCGAAGGTCAAAAACAGCATCTTGGCCCGCTTGCTCATATTCAGGGAAATGATCTCGCCGATGGACTTGCCGTCGTGGCGGACGGAGGCGAACAGGGCGCCGAAGTCATGGACGCCGCCGAAGAAAATGCCGCCGATCAAAATCCACAGCGTGCAGGCAAGCCAGCCGAAGCCCGCCGCGTTGATGGGGCCGGTGATGGGGCCCGCGCCGGCGATGGACGAGAAGTGGTGGCCCATCAGGATGGGGGCCTTGGCGGGGACGTAGTCGATGCCGTCCTCCAGGGCGTGGGCCGGGGTGGGCTTGTCAAGCTCGCCGACGCCCCACTGCTTGCACAGCCAGCGGCCATAGAAGATATAGCCGACGACCAGCACGGCGACGCTGATGATGAGAAGTACTAATCCGTTCATGAAAACACTCTCCCTCTTTCATGATGTTTGGGTTCGGGGGCGGCGGCCCCCAGGGTCATTTGGAGCCGAAATTGGCCTCTAGGGTTTTGCGGGCTCCCCTCCCGGCTGGATTGGAGAGGAACGTCCGGGTGGAACATTCCATTGCGGCTATGTGATACTCCATCCAGCCGTGGAGTGCCAGCCTGTAGTTCTTGTGGAAGCGGGTTTTTTTCAGGACCTTCTTCGCCTCCGGGTCAATGGTCTGCGCCAGGACCACCAGGGTGACGAAAGAGCTCATGTGCTCCTTGTGGGGCTTCACGGCGGCGAGCCCCGCCTTCAAGGTCCGCTCCGTCAGGGCCCGGGCCCCGGCGGCGTCCAGATGGTCCGCCACGTGAAAGTAGGTGTAGTCGTGCTGCTCCGTGGCGTAAAACTGCTTATCCCGGCGGACCAGGTAGTGCTCATCCCGGAGGAAGTAATGGGCCATGGCGGGAAAGAAGCCGCCCTCCTCCGTCTCTACGTCCCGGGTGAGGTCGTAGTTGTGGGAATAGGCGCTGAGCAGCTTTTCAAAACACTCCTGGGGGGTTCTCTCCATACTGTCCTCCGCTTCGTCCGTCCGCGCCGCCGTTTCCTGTGGAAAACGGCGGAGAAGGGGGCGCCCCCTTCATGGGATTCTGGAAAGAACCCCAGCTTGCGAAGGCATTATACACCCTCCCCGGCAATTTGTTAAGAGGGTTTGAACAAATTTGTGTACAATTTGTGAATAGAGCCGAAGGAATTGTGGGTTTCGCCAGTGAATACCCGGAAAAAGCAAAAAGACAAGCGGCAAAACCGACAAAAAAGGTAAAGATTCTTTGTCGGTTCTGCCGAATGATTTGGGTAACTTGTCTCGGGCCGGGCGGGAGCTACTCCTGGAGGGTGTTGATCAGGTGCTTCATATGAATGCTCATGGCGCAGCGGGCCCCCTCCTCGTCCCGCTTGAGAAGAAAGGCCAGAATGGTGCGGTTGTCCCCCAGGGCGATGTCCTGCATCTGCTGGCGGCTGGGGGAGATTTGCAGGATTTCATCCACGGCGCTGTTGATGATGGGGTACAGCCGCCGCATATACTCGTTGTGGGACGCCTTGATAATGGCCCAGTGGAACTCCTGGTCCGCCAGGGGCCAGTTGCCCCCCTCGGCGGCGATGCGCTCCACCCGCTCCGCCCTTTTGCGGATTTGCTCCAGCTCCTCGTCGCCGGCCCGGCGGCAGGCCAGGGCCACGGTGGCGGGCTCAAAAATCAGCCGCATCTCAAAAAGGTCCTTGGCCCGCACCCGGGACCGGACCCCCGCCAGAGCGGTCAGGTCCATCCCCGGGGCGGGGAGGCTCTCCGCCACAAAGGTGCCCTTTCCCCGCCGGATGTCCAGCACCCCCTGGGCCACCAGAAAGGAGATGGCCTCCCGCAGGGTGGTGCGGCTGACCCCCATGGCCCCGCTGAGCTCGTTTTCGTTGGGCAGCTTGCTGCCGCCGGGGTAGCGCCGCTCCTCCACAATCCACTCGTAAAGCCGGTCCGCCGTCTGCTCGGACAGCTTGGCGCGTTTGCCTTCCATAGACGTTCCTCCATCCTCCGGCGGACCCGCCGGGCCTTTGTGTTCCCATCTAATTCTCATGGTAAAAGTACTATACCGCCTTTTGCCGGAAAAAACAAGAAGGCTCTTGACATCCGACGCAATTTAGTATAAAATGACATCATACAACGTGACATCAGGATAGACAACTTATTTACTATTTTCTGGAAGGAGTGGTCCCCCTTGACCGCCTTGGAGCGCTTTCCCCGCCGGCTGACCCTAGTGACCGGGCACTACGGCACGGGAAAGACGGAATTTTCCGTGAACCTGGCCCTGGCCCTGGCGGCGGAAGGGGCCCGGACGGCCCTGGTGGATTTGGACATCGTGAATCCCTACTTTTGCAGCCGGGAGCGGCGGGAGCTTTTGGAGGCGGCGGGAGTGCGGGTGGTGGCCGCGCCCCTCTCCGGCGCGGACGTGCCCGCCCTTCCGGCGGAGGTCCACGCCGTGCTGGAGGACCGGACGGTCCGGGGGGTGCTGGACGTGGGCGGGGACCCCTCCGGGGCCCGGGTCCTGGCCCGCTTCCGGCTGCGGATCATAAAAGAGGACTACCAGCTTCTCTATGTTGTGAACGCCTGCCGCCCGGAGGTTTCCACAGCAGAGCGGGCGGCGGCGTATCTCCGGGCCATCGGGGATGTGACGGGCCTTGCCTGCACGGGCCTTGTGAACAACTCCCACCTCTGCGGGGAGACGGCCCCCCGGGAAATCCGGGAGGGGGCGGCCCTGGCGGAGGAGGTATCCCGCATGACCGGAATTCCCGTGATCTGCCACGCGGCGGAGGCCCGGTTTCAGGACCGGCTGGGGGACCTCGACGTGTTCCCCATGGAAATCCGGATGAAAAAACCCTGGGAATAAAAGAGGAAAGGAGAGTTTGCGCCATGGCAATCCACCTCACCTTCCGCCAGGACCGCTGCAAGGGCTGCGGGCTCTGCGTCACCGCCTGCCCCAAGCACATTCTGGCCCTGGAGGGCGGCACCAACGTCAAGGGCTACCACCCCGCGGCCTGCACGGACGAAGCCGCCTGCATCGGCTGCGCCAGCTGCGCGAAGATGTGCCCCGATTCCATCATCACCATTGAAAAAGACTGAAAGGAGCCGCGTCCCATGAAACGAGAAATCTGGAAGGGCAGCGAGGCCATCGCTGAGGCCGCCATCCGGGCGGGCTGCCGCTGCTTCTTCGGCTATCCCATCACCCCCCAGAACGAGATTCCCGAGTACATGTCCCTCCACATGCCCCAGAGCGGCGGCGTCTTCGTCCAGGCGGAGTCGGAGCTGGCCGCCGTCAACATGGTATACGGCGCGGCGGCCTCCGGCGTGCGGGCCATGACCTCCTCCTCCTCCCCCGGCGTGAGCCTGAAGCAGGAGGGCATCAGCTATATGGCCGCCTGCCAGCTGCCCGCCGTCATTGTGAACGTCATGCGGGGCGGCCCGGGCCTGGGGTCCATCCAGCCCGCCCAGGGGGACTATTTTCAGGCCACCCGGGGCGGCGGCAACGGGGATTACCGCACCGTCACCCTGGCCCCCGCCAACATCCAGGAGGCGGCGGACCTGACCCAGGAGGCCTTCGACATCGCCGACCAGTACCGCAACCCCGTGGTGGTGCTGGCGGACGGCCTCATCGGCCAGATGATGGAGCCCATCGTCTGGAAGGAGCGCACGCCCCGCAAGCTCCCGGAAAAGACCTGGGCCGCCTGCGGCCGGGGAGACCGGGACCACAGCAACTTCATCACCTCCCTGCTCATCGACGCCCCCGCCTGCGAGGCCCACAACCTGGAGCTTGCGAAGAAGTACGCCGAAATGGAGAAAAACGAATGCCGCTGGGAGGAGATTCTGCTGGAGGACGCGGAGGTGGTTATCGTCGCCTACGGCACCCCCTCCCGTGTGGCCCAGACGGCGGCGGAGAACCTGCGGAAAAAGGGCGTGAAGGCCGGCGTGTTCCGCCCCGTTACCGTGTGGCCCTATCCCTACGCCAGGCTGCGGGAGATTGCCTGCCGGGAGAGCGTGAAGGTCTTTTTGGATGTGGAAATGAGCCTGGGGCAGATGCTGGACGACGTAAACCTGGCCGTGGGAGAGCGCAAGCCCGTCCGGTTCTATGGCCGCTGCGGCGGCGCGATTCCCCACGTGTCCGAGGTGGAGCGGGCGGCAGAGGAAGCCTGGAAGGAGGCCAAGTGACATGACGACGATCTACAAGAGGACCAAGGGCCTTCAGGACACGGAGCTCCACTACTGCCCGGGGTGCAGCCACGGCATCGTACATAAGCTCATCGGCGAGGTGCTGG
Organism: uncultured Oscillibacter sp.; assembly: GCA_910585165.1. Lineage (GTDB taxonomy): Bacteria > Bacillota > Clostridia > Oscillospirales > Oscillospiraceae > Oscillibacter. Next base: position 9,845 of record CAJUBX010000074.1, read on the forward strand.
AGGAGATGGACGCCCTGGGAACCGCCATCGGAATCTGCCCGGTGGGCTGCGCGGTCTTCGCGGGGAACTACTTCGCCTTCGACACCATCGAGGCCGCCCATGGCCGGGCCCCGGCGGTGGCCACCGCCGTAAAGCGCACCCACCCCGCCCAGCCCGTCTTCACCTACCAGGGCGACGGCGATCTGGCCTCCATCGGCGCGGCGGAGATCGTCCACGCCGCCATGCGGGGGGAGAAGTTCACCACGATTTTCATCAACAACGCCATCTACGGCATGACCGGAGGCCAGATGGCCCCCACCACCCTCATCGGCCAGAAGGCCACCACCGCCCCCTTAGGCCGCACCAGGGAGCAGGCGGGTATGCCCATCCGGGTGGCGGAGATGCTCTCCACCCTGGACGGCTGCGTCTATGCCGAGCGGGTCTGCGTCACCGGCATCCCTCACCTGAACAAGGCCAAGCGGGCCCTGAAAAAGGCCTTCCAGCGGCAGATGGCCGGGGACGGCTTCACCTTCGTGGAGGTGCTGGCGGCCTGCCCCACCAACTGGGGCATGGAGATCGGCGAGGCCAACCAATGGCTGATGGAGAACATGGCCGCGTACTACCCCCTGGGCGTCATCAAGGATACGGAGGCGACATGAGATGAAAAAGGAAGTCATTTTGTCCGGCTTCGGCGGCCAGGGCGTCATGTCCATCGGCAAGAACCTGGTGGAGGCCGCCGTGGCGGAGGACCTGGAGGCCTCCTGGGTCCCCTCCTACGGCCCGGAAATGCGGGGAGGCACCGCCAACTGCACGGTCATCATCAGCGACGAGCGGATCGGCGCGCCCCTGGTGGAGAGCCCCAGCGAGGTGGTGGCCATGAACCGGGCGGCCCTGGCGAAGTTCGAAAAGCGGGTCTGCCCCGGCGGCACCGTGTTCGTCAACAGCAGCATCATCCCCGACAGGGTGGCCCGGACGGACGTGAAGGCCGTGTACGTCCCCTGCGACGAGATCGCCTCGGAGCTGGGAAACCCCAAGGTGGCCAACATGGTCATGCTGGGGGCCTATATTGCCGCCACGGGCGCACTGCGGCAGGAGACCATCGAGACCATGATCGCCGAGATGTTCACCGGGAAGAAGGCCAGGCTGGTGCCCCTGAACCTGGAGGCCCTGAAACGGGGCATGGAGTGCGGAAAGCCCGCCTGAGCGGAAGAGGAACGGGGGGGAGGGGCCGGAGCCCCTCCCCCTTTTTGCCGCTTGACTTTGCCGCCGGGCAAGCATATAATCATTTAAAGCAAAAAATAAAGCACAAAACCGGGCCCGGCTCCCGCCCCGCCCGGCAGAGGGGGCCCGCCCCCCCAATAAAAAACAGGAGAGTGTTCGCAATGCTGGATATCAAGATCACCAAAAATCCCGCCCCCAAGGCCAAGCCCGCCGACGAGAGCAAGCTGGGCTTCGGCAAAATCTTCTCGGACCACATGTTCTTAATGGACTATACCGAGGGACAGGGCTGGCACGACCCCCGCATCGTCCCCTACGCCCCCTTCCCCATGGACCCCGCCACCGTGGTCTTCCACTACGCCCAGGAGCTGTTCGAGGGCATGAAGGCCTACCGCACCGCGGACAACACCATTCAGCTCTTCCGCCCGGAGTGCAACGCCCAGCGGATGCAGGACTCCTCCGAGCGCATGTGCATCCCCCTGGTGCCCGTGGACGACTTCGTCCAGGCGGTGAAGGCCCTGGTGGAGCTGGAGAAGGACTGGGTGCCCCACATCGACGGCGCGTCGCTGTACATCCGCCCCTTCGTCTTCGCAACCGACGTGGGCCTGGGAGTCCACGCCAGCAAGCATTACACCTTCTGCATCATCTGCGCCCCCTCCGGCGCGTACTACGCCGAGGGCATCGACCCGGTGCGCATCTATGTGGAGGACGAGTACATCCGCGCCGCCCCGGGCCTGACGGGCTTCACCAAGTGCGGCGGCAACTACGCCGCCTCCATCAAGGCAGGGGAGGAGGCGGAGCAGAAGGGCTTCGCCCAGGTGCTGTGGCTGGACGGCGTGGAGAAGAAGTACGTCGAGGAAGTGGGCAGCATGAACATCATGTTCAAGATCGACGGGAAAATCTACACCGCCGCCTGC
>CAJUBX010000075.1 GCA_910585165.1 uncultured Oscillibacter sp.
GGCGGGCACCATGGCCTTGAAGCCCTCGGGGATGCAGCCCATCATCTCCTTGAAGCTCATGGCCTTGCGCTCCAGGTAGTAAATCAGCGTGACCACCAGGGCAAAGGCGGAGCCCAGCATCAGTCCCACGGAAGCGTCGGAGTTGGAGAAGGCGGTGATGAAGCCCTCGCCGTCAAAGAAGCCGCCGGAGTAGATCATGCCGATGACGCAGAAGATCACCAGCGTCACCACCGGGAACACCAGGTCCAGCACGGAACCCTTGTCCTCCACTACCTCCGCCTCCGCATTGGCATAGGGATTCGCGCCGGAGAAGAGGTCGCCCTTCTCCTGGGCGTTTTTCTCAAACCGGGCCATGGGGCCGAACTCGGCCTTCATGACAATCATGCCCACCATCATGACGATGGTCAGCAGGGCGTAGTAGTTGTAGGGGATGGCCCGCAGGAAGAGGTTGAAGCCCTGGCCGTCCTCGGCGAAGCCCGCCACGGCGGCGGCCCAGGAGCTGATGGGGGCGATGATGCACACCGGGGCGGCGGTGGCGTCGATGATATAGGCCAGCTTCGCCCGGGAGATGTTGTGCTTGTCGGTGATGGGCCGCATGACGCTGCCCACGGTGAGGCAGTTGAAATAGTCGTCGATGAAAATCAGCACGCCCAGGAGCACGGAGGCCAGCTGCGCGCCGACACGGCACTTGATGTGGTCCTTGGCCCAGCGGCCGAAGGCGGCGGAGCCGCCCGCCTTGTTCATCAGGCACACCATGGAGCCCAGGATGATCAGGAAGATCAGGATGCCCATGTTGTAGCTGTCGGTGACGGAGGCCACAATGCCGTCGTTGAACACATGGAGAATCGTGCCCTCAAAGGCGAAGTTGGAGTACAGCAGGCCGCCCACCAGAATGCCCACAAACAAAGAGGAATAGACCTCCTTGGTAATCAGGGCCAGGGCAATGGCGATGATGGGGGGAATCAGGGCCCAGAAGGTGTTGTAGAAACGGCTGGGGGACTCCACATACCCAACGCCGCCGCAGGACTCGCAGGTAACGGCCTCCAGGTCCTCGGACAGCACAACGCCGGAGCTTCCGCAGTCGGGACACTCGATGTACTTGGTTCCGGCCACATCGGTCAGGTCCTCCCCGGCCGCCAGGGCGGGGACGGTCATGGCCGCGCACAGCAGCAGCATCACTGCCAGCAGAGGCAGGAACCGTCTTCTCAGCTTTCTCATAACGCTCTCTCCTAAATGAAAAATGAAGTCATGACAGCTCGTCATGACTTCATACCGTACACACTTTCGGATGAATCCACGACAGCGCTCCACCTCCGAGGAGGTGACAGTCCGCGGGATATTCTCTCCGCGGCCCGGCTCCGGCTCCCTCAGGCGGGAGGGCGAAACCTCGGCGGAAGCCCCTTTCCCCCTCCCCGGTTCCTGAACCTGTGGGGAGGCGTACTCATGACGTCCGCGCCTCTATCATGCTGGCACCTATTATAATAAGCAATTTGAAAATGTCAACACTCTTTTTTCCCTTTTTCCGGCTTTTTCCACTCCGCCCCCCTTCCGCCGCCGTTTTCCGCCGGAAAAGCGCGTCCGTCCCCGGCGGATTTTCCCGGCTCTTTGCGCAGTTTGACCAGCCCCGGCAGGGGGCGTTTCCGGCTTTGTCGGGCAAAACGCCGATTTTTGGAAAAGTGTTTGACTTCATGCGCCGTCATGTTACAATAAGAAAATGCACCTCCCGGAGCGGGGGGTGTTCCTGTGAATTCAAACGGCCCCAAGGAGGCGAAAAGGATGAAGTTTTCCAGCAAATGCGAGGCGTGCAGCCTCTCCCCCATTCGGAAATTCCACCCCTATGTGGTGGCGGCGGAGGCAGCCGGGCGGCGCGTTCTCCATCTGAACATCGGGCAGCCCGACGTGGAAACGCCCCGGGCATTCTTTGACGCCGTGCGGAGCTTCCAGGGTTCCGTCCTGGCTTACGCCCCCGCCGCCGGCGTGGACGCGTACTTAGAGGCCGTGGTGGATTATTACCGGAGCTTCGGGATCTCCCTGGCCCCGGAGGATATCCTGGCCACCTTCGGCGGCAGCGAGGCCCTCCAGCTCACCGCCGCCTGCATCCTGGACGAGGGGGACGAGGTGCTGATTCCCGAGCCCTTTTACCCCAACTACGGCACCTTCATCGGCGTTACGGGGGGGAAGATCGTCCCCATCCCCACCACGGCGGAGGAGGGCTACCGCTTCGCCCGCCGGGAAAAAATTGAGCCCCTGATTACCGGGCGCACCAAGGCCATCATGATCACCAACCCCGGCAACCCCACCGGCGCGGTCCTCACCCATGAGGAGCAGCGGCTGCTCCTGGACATCTGCAAGGAGCATGGCCTCTTTCTCGTCAGCGACGAGGTCTACCGGGAGATTATCTACTCCGGGAAAACCCTCAGCTCGGCGCTGGAGTTTGAAGACGGGGCGGAGAACGTCATCGTCACCGACTCCATCTCCAAGCGCTTTTCCTCCTGCGGCGCCCGGGTGGGCGCGCTGATCTCCCGGAACAGGCATTTCATGGAGCTGGCCATGAAAATCTGCCAGGGCCGCCTCTGCGCCGCCACCCTGGACCAGATCGGCGCCGCCGCCCTTTACCGGACAATGACCCCGGACTACCTCCGCTCCGTCCGGGACGAGTACGGGCGGCGGAAGGACGCGCTGGTAGAGGCCCTTTCCAAGCTCCCCGGCGTCACCCACAGCTCCCCGGAGGGCGCGTTTTACGTCATGGCCACGCTGCCGGTGGACGACGCGGAAAAGCTCCAGTACTTCCTGCTCCAGGAGTTCCAGGACCGGGGCGAAACCGTCATGTACGCCCCCGGCGAGGGCTTCTACGCCACTCCCGGCAAGGGCCGGAATGAAATCCGCATCGCCTACGTCACGAATCCCCAGGAGCTGACCCGGGCCATTGAGCTGCTGGGCCTGGGCATTGAGGCGTATAACCGGAAATACGGGAAATAAACGGGAGGAGCCTTTTATGATCCGCCATATCGTCATGTGGAAATTCCGCCCCGGCACCGGGGCGGAGCAGGAGCAGTTCCTCAGCGGCCTCCGGGCGCTTCAGGGCGTAATCCCCCAGCTGCTGCGCAGCGAAGCGGCGCGAAACGTGGGGGAGGGGAACTACGACGCGGTTCTAATCAGCGAGTTCCAAAGCCTCGCGGATTTGGAAGCCTACAAGAACGATCCCCGGCACAAGGCGGTCTCCGCCCTGTGCAAATCCATCCGGGAGGACCGGGTGGCGGTGGATTACGAGATTTTATAGTCAATAAACTTGAAAAGTATCAAAGATACCTTTCAACAGCGGCTTTCGCTGTGGCCGCCTTCGGCGACCAGTTTATATGACTTCATAGTTCCGTTGCTGCGCGCTTTGCGCGCCGGCAGGCCTAGAGCCTGCTGCTTGAAAAATGGCAATGCCGTTTTTCAAGTTAACGGACTATATAGCGTATGGCAAACAAGGCCGCCGCCCTTCTCAGGGCGGCGGCCTTTTTATCCTGTCAGACGCTGCGCCGCAGGGCCTCCAGGTCTCCCGCCTGAATGGCCCGGAGCTTCCCCGACAGCTTTTCAAGGGGCCAGTCCCACCATTTGAGCTCCAAAAGGGCGCCGATGGTCTCCTGGCCGAACCGCTTTCGGATGGGCCTTGCCGGAACGCCGCCCACAATGGTATAGGGCGGCACGTCCTTCGTCACCACGGACCGGGCGGCCACGATGGCCCCGTCCCCAATGGTTACGCCGGACAAAACCACCGCCTCATAGCCGATCCACACGTCGTTCCCAATCACGATGTCACCCCGGTGGTCCCAGGCCTCCGTCACCTCCATGCCGTGGTCCCACTCCTCATAGAAGATGGGGAACACATAGGTGGACAGGGAGCCCAGGGCGTGGTTGGCGCTGTTCATCAAAAACCGCGCGCCGCAGGCGATAGAACAAAACTTCCCTATCACCAGCCTGTCGCCGTTGACCGGATAGTGGTACAGCACATTGCGGCGCTGAAAATCCCTGGGGTCGTGGACAAAATCGTTATAAATTGTGAAATCGCCGATTTCAATATTGGGATTCTGCACGGCGTTTTTCAGATAAATGGTCTGGCTGTCTCCCGTCCTGGGGTACAGCTTCGTTGAAGCCGGAACCGTCATGAAATGTTCTCCTTTTGTTTTGTTCTATAGTTTGGACGATTCCGGCTTAGGCAATGCAGCGCCTCACCTGTCTCCACCCTCTTCTATTTTAAAATTACTTTTATAAAAATATTTCGGAATTGTCAGCCGCCTGTTTCAGCCCCGCAGCAGCGCCGTCCGCGCGTTCAGCCTGCCGTTTTCCAGGGTCACGACGCCATAAGAGGGCCGGACGTAGTCCCCGATACTGCCGGGGTTTAAAAACAGCGTCTTCCCCCGCATGTCCACCAGGGGCTTGTGGGTGTGTCCGAATAAAAAGAGGTCCAGGTCCTTTTCCTCCGCCGCCAGCCCCGCCGCCAGCAGGGACTGCTTCACGCCGTAGGTGTGCCCGTGGCACAGCAGCACCCGCTTATCTCCTAAGTACAGCAGCTTCTCCGCCTCCCGGGACCCCCGGAAATAGTCGCAGTTGCCGTATACCTGTTCCAGGGGCAGCTCCGGGAAGCGGTCGTGGAGCCGTTCGCCGTCCCGCCAGCAGTCCCCCAGATGATAAATCATCCGGGGCTCCTCCCGCTCCACCGCCTGAATCATATTGGAGATGTTTCCATGGGAATCGGATAAAACCAGTACTTTCATAACGCGTTCCTCTCTCCCGCTTCCGGCGCGGGCATTCCCGGTTTCTCCAGTGGATAGTACACATCAGTATAGTGGCGTCCTTACAATTTTGCAAGAATTTATGCATTAAATTTATACTTTATTAAAAAATCCCCAAAATATCAGGCAGAATTATCCGAATTTTGTAAATTTTTTTGTGCCGCCGCCGGGACTTCGGAGAAGGAGGCATAATCCCCGCCGGAGCGGTCAAGCTAACAGCGAGGTGATTCCATGGATTCCATTTGGGCGCAAACGGCGGATATGCCCCGGTTTTCCCCTCTGGACGGGGACCTGCGTACGGACGTGCTGGTGGTGGGCGGCGGACTGGCGGGGCTGCTGTGCGCCTATTGGCTGAACCGGGAAGGCGTGGACTGCGCCCTGGTGGAGGCGGACCGGCTCTGCGGCGGCGTGACGGGGAACACCACCGCCAAGCTCACGTTTCAGCACGGCCTGATTTACGCCAGGCTTCTCCGGGAGTTCGGCCCCGAGCGGGCCCGGCTGTATCTGGAGGCCAACCGGGCGGCCCTGGGGCAGTACCGGGCGCTCAGCCGGGAGATCGGCTGCGATTTTGAGGAACGGGACAGCTATGTCTATGCCCTGACGGACCGGCGGAAGCTGGACCGGGAGCTGGAGGCCCTGGCGCGCCTGGGGTTCCAGGCGGAGCTGACCGAAACCCCGGCCCTGTCCATGCCCACGGCGGGGGCGGTGCGGTTTCCGAGGCAGGCCCAGTTTCACCCGCTGAAATTCGCCGCCGCCATCGCCGGGGGGCTGCGGATTTACGAGCACACAAAGGTTCTGGAGCTGGGCCCCGGCACGGCGGTAACGGACCGGGGGACGGTGCGGGCGGAAAACATAGTCATCGCCACCCACTTCCCCCTGCTGAACAAGCACGGGGGCTACTTCCTCAAGCTCTATCAGCACCGCTCCTACGTCCTGGCCCTGGAGAACGCCCGGGAGGCAGGGGGCATGTACGTGGACGAGGGGGAAAAGGGCCTGTCCTTCCGGGATTATAGGGGATTCCTCCTCCTGGGGGGCGGCGGCGGCCGGACCGGAAAGAAGGGCGGCGGCTGGCGGGAGCTGGAGGACTTCGCCGCCCGGCACTATCCCCAGGCAAGGATCGCCGCCCGCTGGGCCGCCCAGGACTGCATGACCCTGGACGGCGCGCCTTACGCCGGGCGCTATTCCAGGGGGACGGAGGGGCTGTATGTGGTCACGGGCTTCAACAAGTGGGGGATGACCTCCTCCATGGCGGCGGCGATGATGCTGGCGGATTTGATACGGGGAAAGGAAAATCCCTGGGCGGAGCTGTTCGACCCGTCCCGGAGCGTAATGCGGCCCCAGCTGGCGGCCAACGCCTGGGAATCCGCCCTGGGCCTGCTGACCCCCACGGCCCCCCGGTGCCCCCACATGGGCTGTGCGCTGAAGTACAACGCCCAGGAGCGCAGCTGGGACTGCCCCTGCCACGGCTCCCGGTTTGGGGAGGACGGGCGGCTTTTGGACAACCCGGCCACAGACGGCAAAAAAACGATGAGCATTGACAGGGAGGACATTTCATGAAAATCGGTCAGAGAAAGGCGGCCATCATCGGCTGCGGCCAGGTGGGCGCGTCCATCGCCTTCCGCTTTTTGCAGCAGGGATTATTCACCCGCCTCGTCCTTCTGGACGCGAACCGGGACAAGGCGGAGGGGGAGGCCATGGACCTCCGGGACGGCCTGCCCTACGGCGCGGCCATGGAAATCTCCGCCGGAGGCTACGACGACCTGGCGGACTGCGGCCTGGCGGTCATCGCCGCCGGAGCGAATCAGAAGCCGGGGGAGACCCGGCTGGACCTTATCGGAAAAAACACCGAAATTCTCCGCTCCATTTTAAAGGAGGTCACCGCCCGGAACTTCGGCGGCGTTCTCCTGGTGGTGTCCAACCCGGTGGACGTGCTGACCTATGCGGCGTGGCGCCTCTCAGGCTACCCAAGGGAGCGGGTGCTGGGCTCCGGCACGGTGCTGGACACCGGGCGCTTGAAGCAGCTTCTCGGGGCCGAGCTGGAGGTGGACAGCCGGAACATCCACGCCTTCATCATCGGCGAGCACGGGGACAGCGAGCTGGCGGTCTGGAGTGAGGCCAACGTCTCCGGCCTGGACCTGGAGGATTTCTGCCGGGTCCGGGGACAGACCCTGGGCGCGGAAAACCGGGAGCGGCTGTACCGGGAGGTGCGGGACAGCGCCTACCAGATCATCCAGCGAAAGGGCGCCACGTATTACGGCATCGCCATGGCGGTGGGCCGCATTGCGGAAGCCATCGTGAAGGACGAGCGGGCGGTGCTTCCGGTATCCGCGGTGCTGGACGGGCAGTACGGGCTCAACGGCCTGGCCCTGAGCCTTCCGTCCATCGTGGGCCGGAAGGGACTCCAGGAGATATTGGAGATGCCTCTGAACCGGGAGGAGCAGGCTGCGCTGGCGGCCTCGGCAGAGCAGATGCGGGAGGCAATCGGCAGCTTGCGGCTGTGAGGAGAAGCGGCGCGCCGGGCAGACGCCGCCCGGCGCGCTTACCCGGGCCGCCTGGCGGCGGGCCGGGAAGCCGGGCTTTCCTGAAGCGCCTCCCGGAGCTTCTCCAGGGCCCGCTTTTCGATGCGGGACACATAGCTCCGGGAAATGCCGAAGGAGGACGCGATTTCCCGCTGGGTCAGCGGCACGGTGCCCCCCAGCCCGTAACGCAAACGGACGATCTCCGCCTCCCGGGTGGTAAGCCGCTCCCGGACCAGCCGGTGGAGCCGCAGGGCGTTGTCCCGGTCGTGAAGGTCCTCCAGCATGGTGTCGTCCACGCCCACAACGTCCATCAGCTGAAGGGCGTTGCCGTCCTTGTCCGTGTCGATGGAGTCGGAGAGGGAAACCTCTCCCTGGAGTTTTTTCTGGCTGCGGAAGTACATCAGGATTTCATTTTCAATGCACCGGGCGGCGTAGGTGGCAAGGCGGGCTCCCTTGGCGGGATCAAAACTGGAAATTCCCTTAATCAGGCCAATGGTTCCAATGGAAATCAGGTCCTCCTGGTCGGAGCTTTGGGTATAGTACTTCTTAATAATATGCGCCACCAGCCTCAAATTCCGTTCAATCAGCACCTGCCTGGCCTCCGGGTCCCCTTCGGCGTACTTTGCCAGCCACTCCCGCTCCTCGGCGGCGGACAGAGGCTTTGGGAAGGACCCGCCGCCGGAAAGGCGCAGGGAGAACAGCAGCGTGTTGGCAAAGAGCAGCAGCGCGGCAGACAGCATAAGACCTCCTCGCCGGGACCCAGCCCGGCTGCCGCTTTCCCGGCTGGCGGCGGACCGAATTTTGGGACGGAACCCCCGTCCTCTTCCCTTAACGTATGTAAACCAGGGAAGTCCCTATGCGGCCTTTGCCCGGCGCTTGCAGAGAAGATGCCAGACGGAGTTTATCCGTCTGGCATCAATTTCCGGGTTCCCCGGCCGCAGAAATCTCCTCTGCCGGATTCCCGGACTGCCAACGGGGATAGGGGCCGGCCATAAAGGCGCTTCACGGCCCGGTCTTTCAAAGCTCACAAATCCGTTCCGCCCAGGCAGGAATCATCCAGGCCGCCCTAACCCCCTGCGCCGCCGCACCGGGGGCAGCCGTTTCCATCCTTTGTGCGTTTAATCACCATGGCTTTCCAGCTCGAGCCGCAGGCGCGGCATTTCCACCACGCCTCTTTATTGGAGTAAGGGAGGTACTGTTCCGGCAGGAGCTTATTTTTGCGTATATCCCACTCCAACGCAATATCTGGATACTCTGTCGCCAAGTTATACTCCGGCGACGCCGCCTTTCCCGCACATACCGGGCATCCGCTTCCCAGCACCGTCCGGCTGCGGATCACGGCCTGCCAGGAGTGCCCCCGGCTGCACTTCCACCAGACCTTGGTGCTGGCGTGATTTGTGACCTGCTCCGGAGTGAGCGTTTGGTTCTTCTCGTAATCCCACTCCATGGCTATTCCGGGGCTGAGGGCGGCAAGGGAGTTTTCCTCACACACCCGCTTTCCCATGCAGTACGGGCAATTTCCAATCCCGCTGCATCGCGTGCGGATGTCCATTTGCCAGCTGTGTCCCCGGCTGCATTTCCACCAGACCCGGCGGTTGCTCTTAGCCGTCACATCATGGGGGGCAAGGGCGCCGTTTTTTTCATTGTCCCATTCTCCGGCCAGCTCCGGAAAAAGAGCCGCCAGAGAATTTTCTTTGCACGCAAGACGGCCGCTGCAATAGGGGCAGCCGGAGCTTTTGATCTCATAAGATATTTTCCGGCGCCACTCATGGCCCCGCTCGCACATCCACCAGACCGCCTTGGAGGAATTCGGCGCGACATCCCGGGGTGTCAGTGTGCCGTTTTTGGAAGGGTGCCAGTAACGGGCCGCATTCGGATGCTTCCGCTCCAGGCAGTTCTTCTCCCAAACGCGCTTTCCCGCGCAGTATGGACAGCCTGTCCCGCTTGTGCGGCTGGATACTTGGGCCTCCCACTCGTGGCCTTCCCTGCACCTCCACCAAACCTTGCGGTTGGAGCGGGGCAAAAGTTTTGTCGGGTCAACCCCCTCGTTTTTTTCAAAATGCCACTCCGTCATCAGCGCGGGATAGAGCGCGGCAAGGTTGCGGTCCTGGGTCGGCCGCTTCCCGGAGCAATAGGGGCACCCATAGCCCAGATGGCTGCGGTTGCTGACCCGTTCCTGCCACTCATGTCCCTGCTCACACCTCCACCAAACCAGCTTGCCTGAAGAAAAAGAGACAGTTGAAGGGGTCAAATCCTCATTCTTTTCATAATTCCACTCATGAGCCAGCTCCGGCCGCCGGAGCGCAAGGGCATTTGCCGAACTGACCCTGTGATTGGAGCAGTAGGGACAGCGGTAACCTTTCTTGAAATCACTTACTTTCATGGCCCACTCATGGCCCTTTTCACATCTCCACCATACAGTTTTTGCCGATCCCACCGTCACGTCCCCAGGGGTAAGCGAACCATTTCTCTCCGCATTCCACATCTTTTTCGCAAGTTTTGGATAGCAAAACGCGAGCGAATTCTCACGGCACACTTTTTTGTTGGAGCAGTAGGGGCAGCCTCCGCCCTGATAGCGCTTGCAAACCGCCGCCTGCCACTCATGGCCTTTTTCGCACTTCCACCAAACCTTTTTCCCGGAACCGGCGGATACCATTGCGGGTGTAAGCTGCCCGTTTCTCTCCGCGTTCCACTCCGCCGTGAGCTGAGGAGCCTTTACTGCCAAGCTGTTTTCCTTGCGTCTGGACATATAGGCGGACAATATCTTTGCGCTGTCACGCCGGATATCCGGCCGGACAACCAGGTGAAGGCCATAGCGCCCGTTCAGCCACCGGACCAGCGACTGCATCACGCTTTCCAAAAAAAGATAATTCTTATAGCTCTCGACGGGACACCAGAGGATGGAATCGCTTGGAGGCTGCTCCCGGCTGTCAGGCGCCTCCTTGATGTGAAGCACGGAAAGTCCGGCTTCTTTCAGCAGCTGGTCCTTCCTTTCCTCTCTGGCCTGTCTGTCTGTCCCGCCGTGGTAAAAGCTGCCGTCATATTCAATGGCCAGCTTTAAAGACGGGAGATAGATGTCGGTTTCCGTGCCTTCTATTTTGCTTCGATTTTCCGCATCCCCGAACAAAAGCTTCAAATAATAGTAGACCGCCTGTTCCGGGAACGAGGTCCCCCGTTCTCTTTGGCAGGCGGGGCAGTTGCTGAGGCGGGATGCGGTACGGCTGCATATCTTTGACTTCCACTTCACATCGGGATGATAACGGCAGCGCCACCAGGCTTCCCGCTCCGAATGCGGAAGATAGTCGGATGGATCGCCGTCGTTTTCTTCAGCCAGCCACTCCTCGGCAACAAAGGGAAATTCTGTCGCCAGGTTGTACTCCGGACTGGCCAGGCGATGGCTGCAATACGGGCAGCCCCGGTTGTTCGAGGTGCGCGAATTGGGAGCCGCCCTCCAGCTGTGCCCGCGGCTGCACCGCCACCAATAGACCCGATTGGTTTTGGGAAATATTTCTTCCGGCAAAATACCGTTCCGTTCTGTGTCAAATTCCCTGGCAATCTGGGGATACTTCGCCTCCAGACTGTTAACGGAGCGGCTCAGGTATCGCCCGGAGCAGAAGGGGCACTCTTGGGATTTATGGCGGGTCCTTCGTTCAGCCGGCTCGGACCACCGGTGTTCGGGAAAGTACTCGCAGACCCAGGCGCACATTTTCCTGGACCGCGGGCCGATATCCTCAGGTCCAAACTCGTTTGCCGCATAGTCCCATTGCCGAAGGAGCGCTTCGTAACCGTTTTGCTTACACCAATCTGAAAAAACCGCCCGTTTCTCACTCATATCAAGCCCCTTTCCCGTCTGCTGTTCCAGTTTTTGATGCTCTTATATTTTTAATAACATCAAATAGTATAGTGTATATTAATAAATAAGTCAATATGAATATGCCGCATTTTTATTCTGTATTCCACCTGGCCGGAGAAGCTCAAACGCGGAGGTCAAGGCAAAACCCTTGACCTCCGCCGTTCGTTCAATGTCCATTTGGAACATCCCGGCAATCTGGATATTGGCTTCCAATTTCCATCGTTCCCCGTAAAAAATCAACCGCGAACCCAGCAAAGCGGGTCGCGGTTGAAAGCGAAGAAATTCCTGACAGAGTGCAGTTTTTGCCGGGGGCGGAAACGGAACGGTGTCAGGAATTTCTGAGCTGCAATAAGCGGTTAAAATCGATTTTCTTTTTGGTTTGCACCCAAGACCAAATCGAAGCCCAGCGAAGCGGGTTCGATTTGGAGAGGAGGAGCAGCAGAATGAGCGCGCTCTGACTTTTGAAAAAAGTCGGAGCAAGCGATATGCAGCTTGCTCCGACTTGGTGGACCCAGAGGAGCGTTGGTCGAACCCTGCGGAAAGGGCCTCCTCCAGGA
>CAJUBX010000076.1 GCA_910585165.1 uncultured Oscillibacter sp.
CCCGGCATGTGCTGCCTGGGCTTTATGTACGAGTCCGGCCGGGGCGTGGAGCAGAGCTGGGAAACCGCCGTGGAGTGGTACCGCAAGGCCGCCGAAAAGGGATATCCCCGGGCGCTTTGCAACCTGGCCTGGTGCTATGAGCACGGCGAGGGCGTAAAGCGGGACTTTGCCGAGGCCGTCCGGCTCTACCGGGAGGCGGCGGACCAGGAGTATCCCCGGGGCCAGCTGTGCCTGGGCCTCTGCTATGAGCGGGGACGGGGCGTGCCGGCGGACAAGGCCGCCGCCGCAGAGTGGTATCGAAAGGCCGCCGAGCAGGGCGACGAGGACGGAGCGTGCTGCCTGGGCTTTATGTACGAGACCGGCGAGGGTGTGGAGCAGAGCTGGGAAACCGCTGTGGAGTGGTACCGCAAGGCCGCCGAGGGCGGCTTGAGCCGGGGCATGTGCAACTTGGCCTGGTGCTACGAGTACGGCAAAGGCGTGGAGAAAAATCCGGAGGAATCCTTCGTTTGGTACAGCAAGGCGGCGGAGCAGGGGGACCCCCGGGGGCTGTTCAGCGTGGCCCGGGCCTATGACTACGGCGTCGGCGCAGAGAGGGACGCGGAGAAGGCCGCCGAATGGTATCAAAAGGCCGCCGACGCCGGGTCCGCCCCTGCCGCCTGTGATTTGGGCGTTTGCTACGAGCGGGGGGAGGGCGTGCCCCAGAGCTTTGAAAAGGCGGTGGAGCTGTACCGGAAGGCCGCAGAAATGGGCAACGCCCCCGGCCAATGCAACCTGGGCTTTATGTACGAGTCCGGCCAGGGTGTGGAACAGAGCTGGGAGGAAGCGGTGAAGTGGTACAGCGCCGCCGCCCAGCAGGGCTTTCCCCGGGCGATGTGCAACCTGGCCTGGTGCTATGAGACCGGAAACGGCGTGGAGCACAACCTGGCCAGGGCCGTCCACTGGTACCGCAAGGCAGCGGATCAGGGCGATCCCAGGGGCCTTTTCTGCCTGGGCCTTTGCTACCGGTACGGCAAGGGCGTGGAGCAGGATGACGCCGAGGCCGCCAGGTGGTATCAAAAGGCGGCGGAGCAGGGCCACACCCGGGCCATGTGCGATCTGGGCGTTTGCTATGAGTTCGGCGAGGGCGTGGAGGAAAGCCTGGAGCAGGCTGTGGAGCTCTACCGCCAGGCGGCGGATCAGGGCGATCCCATGGGCCGGTGCAACCTGGGCTATATGTACGAAACAGGCCGGGGCGTGGAGCAGAGCTATGAAAAAGCGGCGGAGCTCTATAAGCTGTCGGCGGAGGCGGGCCATCCCCGGGCCATGTGCTGCTACGGCTTCTGCTTCGAATCCGGTCAGGGCGTGGAGAAGGACATGGCCGCCGCCGTGGAATGGTACCGGCGGGCCGCCGAGAGCGGGGACGCCTCGGGAGCCTGCAACCTGGGGTATCTCTATGAGACCGGAGAGGGCGTGGAGCAGAGCTGGGACCAGGCCGCGTCCTACTACCGCCAGGCGGCGCAGCGGGGCCAGGCCCGGGGGCAGTACCTCCTGGGCTGGTGCTATGAGCACGGCAAGGGCGTGGCCGCCAGCATGGAGGAGGCCCGGAAGCTGTACGAGGCCGCAGCCGGGCAGGGCTACCGGCACGCCAAGGAAGCCCTGGAGCGCTTGAAAAGCAGTCCTGCTCCCCAGCCGGAGGCGAAGAGGGCGCCTGAGAAGAAGAAAGCGGAAAAGGGAGGCTTCCTCAAGGGCCTCTTTGGCGGGAAGAAATAATTTGAAGCGCCCGGGGCCTGCCGCCCCGGGCGCTTTTATAGTCTTATTTATATGCCCTCTTTCGCCTGGAAGACCGCCTTCATGCCCTTGTAGGTCTCGTAGCAGTCCAACTTGGCGACCGTCTCAAAGGGAGCGTGCATGCTCAGCACCGGGACCCCCGCGTCCAGGGTGCTGATGTTCCGGTTGGCCATATACATGGCCACGGTGCCGCCGCCGCCGGCGTCCACCTTTCCAAGCTCCGAAATCTGCCAGATGACCCCGGCCCCGTCAAAGAGCCGCCGGACATAGGCCACGGTTTCCGCGTCCGCGTCGGAGGCCCCGGACTTGCCCCGGGCCCCGGTGTACTTGCAAAGGCCCACGCCGTAATTCAGCTGGGACTCGTTCCGCTTTTCGAATACGTCGGGGAAGTTGGGATCGTAAGCCGCCGTTACGTCGGCGCTGAGGCAGAAGGACTTGGAGAAGCAGGTCCGAAGGGCCGTGTTCTGGGCGGCGCACAGGTCCTCCATAAACGTGTCGAAGGCGGCGGACTGCATGCCCGTCACGCCGTCGGAGCCGATCTCCTCCTTGTCCGCCAGAATGCACACGGCGGTTCTCGCCGGAGTCTCCTCCAGGTCCAGCAGGGCCTTGAGGGCGGCGTAGGCGCAGACCCGGTCGTCATGCCCGTAAGCCCCGATGAGGGAGCGGTCCAGGCCGACGTCGCAGGCCTTCACCGCCGGGACGGCCTCCAGCTCCGCAGAGGCGAGATCGTCCTCCACAATCCCGTATTTCTCGTGCAAAAGCTGCATCACCGCCAGCTTCACCCGGCCGGACTCCTCCTCCCCGCCGATGGGGCGGCTGCCCAGCAGAAGGTTCAGCGTCTCGCCGGGAACCGCTTCCGCCAGGGGCTTTTTGTTCTGCGCCGCTCCCAGGTGGGGCAGCAGGTCCGTGATGACCAGACGGGGCTCCCCCTCCTCCTCGCCGATGCGGACGGCCGCTTTGGTTCCATCCTTACGGATGACCACGCCGTGAAGGGCCAGGGGGATGGTCACCCACTGGTACTTGCGGATGCCGCCGTAATAGTGGGTTTTGAAATACGCCAGCTCGCTGTCCTCATAGAGGGGGTTGGGCTTCAGGTCCAGCCGGGGGGAGTCGATGTGGGCTGCCGCCAGCTGAACGCCCTCCGCCAGGGGAGCTAGCCCGATGTGGGCCAGCATGACGGCCTTGCCCCGATTGCTGAGATAGAGCTTATCCCCGGCTCTCACCGCCATGCCCGGCGCATAGGCCCGGTAGCCTGCGTCCTCCGCCAGGCGGAGGACCTCTGCGGCGCAGAGGCGCTCCGTCTTACTCGCGTCCAAAAAGCGCTTGTAGCCGCCGCAGTACTCCTCCATGGCCTCCCGGTCTGCGGCGGTAAGAATGTCATAGCCGTTTTTCTTCGTGGAGAGGAGCCGGTCCTTCAGCTCCTTGAATTCCTTTTTTTCCATAAACCGTTACCTCCTAATTTAATCCGTGCCGCTTTTCCTCCTGGACCGTTTCCACCAGGCGCTCGAAGAACAAATACGCGTCCCGGCGGAATTCTTCCGGGGAATCCGTGGCGTTGTTCAGCTCGCAGTCGCACTTGCCCCTGTAGTATTCGTCCTGCTTCTGGGCGCTGATGCGAAGGCGGGCGTACTGCTCCGTAATATGGTCCCGGGCCATGATCCGCTTTACCCGCAGCTCTGTGGGAGCGGTCACCGCTACCGTGCGGTCGCAGAGGCGGTCCAGGCCGCTTTCAAAAAGGTTGATGGCGTCCAGGGCGCAGAGGCCGTCGGCGGCCTCCACCATTGCCTCCAGCTCCGGCAGGAGAAAGCGGTTGACAATGCCGTTGAGCTGGTCCAGCCGGTCCCGCTTGGCGAAGACCTCCTGCCCCAGCTTTTTCCGGTTCAGCTGGCCCTCGGCGGTGAAGACCCCGGGGAAGCGCACGTTGATGGCGTTTTTGAAGTCCTCGTTCCCATTTAGAACCTGGTGGTAGACCTGGTCGCAGTCAATGACGCTGCCGCCCAGCTCCCGGATGGCCTGGAGGGCGCTGCTCTTGCCCGCCCCGGTGCCTCCGGTAATCCCCAGGATGATCCGCTGGCTGTCCGCGTTGACGATGTGGAAGCCCGCAGCCTTTTTCAGCCGGTTCCCGATGGCCATGCCCAGGCCCCGGTTATCCGGACACTGGGCGAAAATCTCCTCCACGGCGCTGCTGTCGAAGCTCCGCAGGGCCTCGAAAACCCGCTGGGCCTGCATCTGCTTGTCGCTGCTGGGGCCCAGGGTGCGGACCACCTGCTGGGGAAAGAGGTGGGCGTACTCGTCGAAGCAGATAACGCCGGATTCGGGGCCCGCCTGCCGCTCAATCTCCCGGGCGGAGGCCATGGGAGAGCCGGTGATCACCGTCACAGGGGCCTTGGGCGCGTAGTGGCGGTACTTCATCCCCGGCGCGCCGGGGCGCTCGTCCGCCCCCAGGGAGGAGACCACCGCCCGGTCCACGTCCACATGGCCGATGAGCCGCTCGATGTCCTCCACCGGAAGCCCGCCGGGGCGCAGAAGCCGGGGAGGCTCCCGGGTCAGGTCCAGCACCGTGGATTCCACCCCCACGGCGCAGCTCCCCCCGTCAATCACCATGTCCACCCGGCCGCCCACGTCCTCCAGCACATCCTGGGCCGTAGTGCAGCTGGGACGGCCGGAGGTGTTGGCGCTGGGGGCGGCGATGGCCATCCCCGCCTCCCGGATGATGGCCAGGGTGACCGGGTGGTTGGGGCAGCGGACGCCCACGGTGTTCAGTCCCGCCGTGGTCTCGTTGGGGACGGAGGGCTGGCGTTTGAGAATCATGGTCAGGGGCCCCGGCCAGAACTTCCGCGCCAGGGTGTAGGCCACCGGGGGAATGTCCTCGCAGTACCGGGGCAGCCATTGGGGCCCGGTGACGTGGAGAATCAGGGGGTTGTCCTGGGGCCGTCCCTTCACCTCGAAAATGCGCCGGACGGCGGCGGGGTTGGTTCCGTCGGCTCCCAGACCGTACACCGTCTCCGTGGGGATGCCCACCAGCCCCCCCTCCCGGAGAATCTTGGCGGCGGCGGAAATCTTGTCCTCGATCTCCTTTTGCTGTCCCTTGGTGTCCCGCAAGTCGTAATAAATCGTCTGCATATGCTTCGCCTCTATCTCTTTCCGGGCGGGGGTTCCCGCCGCTGTCAACCGTCTTCGTTTCTCAGCCGCTCCGCCGTGTCCGCCGCGGCCAGGGCGTCGATAATCTCGTCCAAATCGCCGCTCAGCACCGCGCCCAGCCGGTATACCGTCAGTCCGATCCGGTGCTCCACCACCTGGCTCTGGAGAAAACGGTAGGTGCGGATTTTCTCGCTGCGCCAGCCGCATCCCACCTGGCTTCTCCGCTCCGAGGCGGCGGCGGCGTTTCGCTTCTCCCGCTCCCGCTGGTAGAGCCGGGAGCGGAGGACCCGCATGGCCTTGTCCCGGTTCTTGTACTGGCTCCGCTCGTCCTGGCAGGTCACCACCGTCCCCGTAGGCAGGTGGGTGATGCGGATGGCGGACTCGGTTTTGTTGATGTGCTGCCCCCCCGCGCCGGAGGAGCGGTAGGTGTCAATCTGCAAATCTCCGGGATCGATCTCCACATCCACCTCCTCCGCCTCCGGCAGCACCGCCACGGTGGCCGTACTGGTCTGGATGCGGCCGCCGGACTCCGTCTGGGGCACCCGCTTCACCTGGTGGACGCCGCTTTCAAATTTCAGGCGGGAGAACACGTCCTCCCCCTCCACCAGAACCACGGCCTCCTTTATTCCCCCAAGCTCCGTCTCGCTGGCGCTGAGGATTTCCGTCCGCCAGCCCCGGCGCTGGGCGTACATGGTGTACATCCGCAGCAGCTCCCCGGCGAACAGAGCCGCCTCCTCGCCGCCTACGCCGGCCCGGATTTCCAGGACGACGTTCCGCCCGTCGCTGGGGTCCCGGGGCAGGAGAAGCCGTTTCAGCTCCCCCCGGAGGCGCTCCGCCTCCGCCTTGGCGGCGGACAGTTCCTCCTGGGCCAGGACTTTCAGCTCCGGGTCCCGGAGGAGGGACTCCGCCTCCTTCCGGCGGCGCTCCGCCGCCTCCAGGGCTTCGGCGGCCTCCACCACCGGCGTCAGCTCCTTCAATTCCCGCTGAATGGCCGCCAGGTTCCCGCCGCCGTAGACGGCGGGGTCCGCCAGCCGGGCCTCCAGCTCCTCCCGCCGGACCGCCAGCTTTTTTAGTTTCTCCAGCATAGCATTTCTCCCGGGAAAAAATATAGTCGCGGAAACAGAGAAAACTTACCGCCCGTTGGTCTGCAAAAATTCCTGGGTCTGGCGGAGGAACTCCTCCTGCCAGAAGGCGTAGCCCACGGAGCCGCTCCGCAGCGACACCGCCGTCCGGTGCCCGCAGGGGACGTAACGGTCCATCTGCTCGAAAATCTCCTCGTTCTTGTCCTCACAGCCCCGGGTCAGCACGTAGGAGGCGTTGCGGAGCTGTTTTCCGTTTTCCTTCAAAAAGCTCCGCACCACGGAGCTGCACCGCCCCGCCCACACCGGGGTCCCCACAATGACCAGCCGGTAGTCCGTCAGGGGGAAGCGGGCGGCGCATTTCACGCTTGGCAGCGTCCGGCGCATGGCGTCCACGCCGCACCGGAGCCAGCCGCCCCAGCCGCTGCGGTCCACGCTGTCCTGAAGCTCCTGAAGCTCCGCCCCCAGGGCCTTGGAGATTTCCTCCATGGCCGCCCGGGTATGGCCCGTCCGGGAATAGTACACGCACAGCACGTTGTTCCATGCCACTTGGCGCTCATCTCCTTCATCAATCAAACAATGCCGTCTTCACCACGGCAAAGGCCTCTCGCAAATAGTAGTTGGCGGTGAGCCACCACCAGGGCAGCTCCGCCGGGATATCCACGGTGCGGAGTCCCTGTTTCTGGGCAATCATGTGGGCCCGGAAGCAGTGGAAGTCATTGGTCACCACGGCGACGACCGCCGTCTCCGTATCCAGGCCCCATTCTTCCAGCAGGGCCTTGGAATAGCGGAAATTCTCCGCCGTGTTGGTGGACCGCTCCTCCAGAAGATATAGGGCGTTCGTCTCCCCGCTGTTGGTCCAAAGGGCCCGGCGCATGGCCTCCGCCTCGGAAATATCCTCTCCGGGGCCCTGTCCGCCGGAGAGCACCACCGGCACGCCGGGATGGCTTTGGAGATAGTCCGCCGCCGCGCGGATGCGGCTCCACAACGCCGCCGACGGCTCCTCCCCGTTGACCCCGGCCCCCAGGACAATTACCGCGTCCACGGGAACGGCGGAGTTGTCCGCCTCCCCCCGGAAGACGACAGCGGCCTCAATGCCAAGCAGAATGGCGAGGCCCAGGGATAACCCGGCGAAAAAAACCCGCCCGCAGAGCTTTCCGGTCCGGGAGCGCTTTCCCCAGCGGACGGTCAGGATTCCCAGAATCCAGACCGCCGCCGTTCCAAGGAACAGCCAGCCCGTAAAACGCATCCCGTTTGGGATGACGGCCAGCCCCAGCCCCGCCAGGGCCAGCAGGGCGATAAGGGTTTCTTGCAGCTTTGCCCGCTTTCTCACGCCTCTCCGGCCTCCTCACTGAGCTGCTCCCAGCGCCCGTAGAGGGCGTTCAGCTCCTCCTGGGCCGCCTCCCGCTCCGCCGTCAGGGCCGTCAGCTTCTCGTAGTCGCAGGCGGCGGCTTCCATGTCCGCCTCCAGGGCGGCAATCCGCTCCTCCGCCCTGGCCACGTCCCGCTCGCAGATGGTCAGCTGGCGCTTCGCGTTCTGCTGGGCCCGGTTTCCCCGGGCGGGGCGCTGGGCCTTTTCCTTCCGGGGCGGCGGAGGCGCGGCCTTTTCCGCCGCCTCCTGGGCCTTCATCTGCCGGTACTGGGCGAAGCCGCAGGGATAGTCCGTAATGGTTCCGTCCGCCAGCTCCCAAATCCGGGTGGCGAAGCGGTTGATGAAATAGCGGTCGTGGCTGACGAACAGCAGCGTCCCGTCGTAGCCCTCCACCGCCTCCTCAATCCACTCCCGGGAGGCGATGTCCAGGTGGTTGGTGGGCTCGTCCAGGATGAGGAAATTGATCTCCCCGTCCATCAGCATGCAAAGGCGCAGGCGGCTCTGCTCCCCGCCGGAGAGGACGGATACGGGCTTGAATACGTCCTCCCCCCGGAAGTCATAGGCCGCCAGGCGGTTCCGGGCGCTCTGGGCGGAGAGCCCCCGCTTGGAGGCCATCATATTCTCCACCAGATTCCAGTCCGGATGGTCGAAGCGGATGATTTGGGGCAGGTAGGCGGGCTTCACCTGGGGGCCCAGCTTAATGCGGCCTTCGTCGGGATACAGCTCTCCCATAATCATCTTGATGAGGGTGGATTTTCCCGTGCCGTTGTCGCCGATGAGGGCGATGCGCTCGCCCCCCTCCGCCTTCAGGGTGATGCTGTCAAACAGGTGCTTGTCCCCGTAGGACTTGGCCAGGTTCCGAATCCCCAGCACCTCGTCCCCGTGAAACTCGGCGGTGGAGAACCGCGCGTCCATCTTCCTGGCCTTGGAGGGCTTGGCAGTGGCGCGCATCCGCTCAATCCGCCGCTCGATGTTCACGGCCCGGCGGTAGGTTTTGTCCATGCCCATGAAGGCCCAGAGGCGCAGCTGCTCCGCGGCCTTTTCCAGCTGCTGGATTTTCGCCTGCTCCTTCTGGTACTGCTTCAGCCGCTCCTGGTAGCGGCGCTCCTTCTCCACGGCGTAGAAGCTGTAGTTCCCGCTGTAGAACTCGGCCTTTCCGCCTTCAATCTCGATGACCCGGGTGACCACCCGGTCCAGGAAATAGCGGTCGTGGGAGATGGCCAGCACCGTGCCCCGGAAGCCCCGGATATACTCCTCCAGCCACTCCGTGGCGTGGAGGTCCAGGTGGTTGGTGGGCTCGTCCAGCAGCAGGATGTCCGTATCCTCCAGAATCAGCCGCCCCAGGTTTACCCGGGTCTTCTCCCCGCCGGAGAGGCTGTCAAAGAGCTGGGCCCGCTGCTCCTGGGAGATGGAGAGGCCGTTGGCGATTTTGTTGACGGCCACGTCGGTATCATAGCCGCCGAACACCTCGAACCGCTCCCGGAGGGCCCCGTAGCGCCGCAGAAGGGCAGGGTCCGACTCTCCCGCCGCCATGCGGCCCTCCAGGGCCGCCATCTCCGCGGCCAGGCTCTCCAGCCGCCGGAAGGCGGAGCGGAGCACGTCCTCCACGGTGTACCCCGCCGGGTAGACGGGAATCTGGGAAATCAGGCCTACGCGCCGCCCCTGGCCTATGGAGACCTGGCCCTCGTCCGGCTCCAGCTCGTGGGTCAGTATGCGAAACAGGGTGGTTTTGCCCGCGCCGTTGCGGCCCAGAAGGCCCACCCGCTCTCCCTGGTCAATCTGAAAGGTCAGGCCGTCCAGGACGCTGCGCCCCACCTCGAAGGACTTGACCAGGGAGTTGATCTGTATCTCAATCATAGTGCTTTACCGTTTGCTCTCCCGTTTACGTTTCTTGCAGCCGCTCCACCAGCCAGCCGAATTTCATGGCGTGGGAAGCCTTCACCAGCATGACGGTTCCCTCCGGGGCCAGCTGCCGCCGCAGCTCCGGCAGGGCCTCCTCCTTCGTTGGGAAGTAGAGGACGGAGCCGCCGCTCAGGGCCACGCCGTCGGCGATTTTCCCCGCCAGGGCTCCGCTGCCCACGGCGAACACCAGGTCCACCCCCAGCATGGCGGCCAAGGCCCCCATGTTGTAATGCGCCCGGTTTTTGATGCCGCCCAGCTCCCCCATGTCCCCCAGGACGGCCACCCGCCGCTGGCAGTCCGTCCGGGCCAGAATCTCCAGCGCCGCCGCCACGGACTGGGGGTTGGCGTTGTAGCAGTCGTCCAGCAGCATCCGCCGCCCCGGCAGGCGGAGGACCCGCATCCGGCTTCCCGCCGGGACGTAGGAGGCGGCTCCCCGGACGATTTCCTCCCGGCTGAGGCCCAGGGCCTCTCCCACCGCCGCGGCGATGGCGGCGGCGTAGGCCATGTGCTCCCCGGGGGCGGGAACGTCCAGCACATAGCGCTCCTTCTCCGTCACCACGGTGCAGCGGATGCCCTCGATTCCAAAGTCGGCGATTTCGGTGATGCGGGCCTGGCAGCGGTCCGACTTGCCGCAGCGGACGGTGGGGAAGGGAACCGACACAGTGTCCAGCAGGGCGTCGTCCCCGTTCAGGACGGCCAGGCCGTCCTTTTTCAGGTGGGAGAAAATCTCGCACTTGGCCTTCAGAATGCCCTCCCGGCTTCCCAAATGCTCGATGTGGGCGTCGCCGATGTTGGAGATGACGGCGATATCCGGCTTTACCATTTCCGTGAGGTATTCGATTTCCCCGAAATGGTTCATGCCCGTTTCAATCACCGCCGCCTGGTGCTCCCCGGTCAGCTCCAGCAGGGTAAGGGGGGTTCCGATGTCGTTGTTGTAGCTCTCCCGGGTTTTCAGCACCTTGAGCTTCGCCCCCAGCACGGCGGCGATCATCTCCTTGGTGGTGGTTTTCCCCACGCTTCCGGTAATTTGGATCACGGGGATATGGAACCGGTCCCGGTAGGCGGCGGCCAGGGCCCGGAAGGCCAGGCGGGTGTCCGGAACCTGAATGTAAAATTTATCCTCCCGGAGCGTCTTTGGCACGCGGGCGCAGAGGCACCCCGCCGCGCCGCCCTCCAGGGCTGCTTCGATAAAATCGTGGCCGTCGAACCGCTCTCCCACCCAGGGCAGGAACAGGCAGCCGGGGGTCAGCTTGCGGCTGTCGGTGCAGACTGCGGAGACGGCGGGGGCGTTTTCGCCGGGGTTCAGCCACACGCCGTCCACGGCGGCGGCAATCTGGCGGGCAGTCATGGGCTCCATTCCAATCGTCCTCTCCGCGCCCGGAGGGGGCGCGCTTTCTTTTTTTCATGTATAGCCGGCACTCTTGGTTAAGGAAGCGCTGATTAAATCAACATGTGCAGATTTGCGCCAGAAATTTTCATCCGGCAAGGAAGAAAGCCGCAGGAATCCTGACGGATTTCAAGGTTTTCTGACGCAGACCAGGGGAAATTTATGGCGTAAAGATGTGCGTGGGGATTTATTCAGTGGTTCCTTAAAGAAACAAGAGCCGGGTTTCAGTCAGCGGCGTTTGACGTTCAGGGACAGCCGCACAATCTCCTCGCACAGCCCGCCGTAGCTGATGCCCACGGCGGCGGCCTCCTGAGGCACGAAGCTGGTGGGAGTCATCCCCGGCAGGGAGTTAACCTCCAGGCACCAGAGCTTCCCGTCCTTATCCAGAATCATGTCCGTCCGGGAGTACACCGCAAGCCCCAGGGCCTTGTGGGCCCGGAGGGCCAGCTCCCCGGCGGCGGCGGCCTCCGCCTCCGTCAGCGGGGCGGGGCAGACCTCC
>CAJUBX010000077.1 GCA_910585165.1 uncultured Oscillibacter sp.
TGACCTTTGAGCCGTACAATGAGGCGGAGGGTTTCTGGAAGGCCGTATACCGCTAGGCGGCCATTTGCTCCCGGATCGGCACCTTGGGCATGGAAAATACCCGCTGCTCGGCGGGTATATCCTCGATCCCGTTGTAACGCTCGATAAAGCTGCCATGATAGGAGAACACATACCCGCCGGGGGCGAAGTGTCCGCCCTCGTTGATACGGGCGTCTCGCCCGTATGCCTCGTAGTCGATGTAGTCGATCAGGTGCTCCGGGACCTGGATCGCGTCAAGCTCCTGGATATACATTCGCCCCAGGGCCTCCTCGCTGTCAATTTCAGGATAAAACCCGTAATTGTCCAGGTTGTGGGCCAGATTGATCAGGTCCTTGACGCTGCCCGTGTACTCGCCGCTGTCCATGGCGGCCTCAAATTTCTCCAGCTCGTCCGGGGACAGCTCCGACAGCACACAGTACTTGCTTTTTTCTCATCCGGAGGGTATTCTATCCATAGGCGGCGGAAGCTCGGTCCTGGGCCTCTGCCCCAAACGGCGAAAAAGGAGAATCGTTATGAGAATCGCAGTACCTTATGAGAACGGCCAGGTGTTCCAGCACTTTGGGCATACCAGCCGGATGAAGATTTACGACGCAGAGGATGGCCGGATTGCCGGGGAGCAGATTGCCGATACCACCGGCAGCGGACACGGCGCGCTGGCGGGCTTCCTCTCGGAACGGAAGGTGGACGTACTGATTTGCGGCGGCATCGGCGGCGGAGCCCAGGAGGCTCTGGCCCGGTCCGGAATCAAGCTTTACGGCGGCGTGACCGGAGAGGCGGACGAAGCGGTGCGGGCGTTCCTGGAAGGAAAGCTGGCCTACAACCCCGATATCCGCTGCGATCACCACGGGCACGAGCATCATGAACACTGCGGAGAGGATAAGAACGGCTGCGCCGGAAGCGGCCATTGCGGCGGCTGAACGGCCGAAAAAAAGGGACCTGCATGCAAAAGCATGCAGGTCCCTTTTTTACAGTCAGTTGACTCCGGCAAGGTAGCCGTTGACGGTGTCGATGCGGGCCTGGGCATTCTCGGGAGAGATGACCTCAATGCCTGGGTCGATGACGGCCTCGACCTCCTTGCCCTGGAGCTTTTCATAGGCGGTCTGGCAGGCCAGGTAGCCCATCTCATAGGGCTGCTGGGCGACGGACATGGTCAGAAGGCCATCCAAAATGGCCTGGCAGGCGCCGGTGGAGCCGTCGAAGCCCAGGAAGATGGTGTTGTCAAAATTGGGGTTTCCGGAGCTGGAAGCGGCCCGGACCGCGCCCACGGCCATGTCGTCGTTGTTGGCGCAGACGATGGCAATTCCCTCCGGGTGAGTCTGGATGATGGCCTCCATACAGGTGACAGCCTGGTCCGCCACGGCGTTGGCGTACTGGATTTCGTCGGTGAGGAAGGTTCCGCCGTTTTCGTTGATTCCCGCCGTGTAGCCGTTCATGCGGGCGGTGTTGGTGGCGTCCCCCTTGACCCCGGCGATTTCAATACACTGGATGGTTTCCCACCCGGCGGCTTTGGCGGCCTTGACCGCCTCCGAAGCGCCCAGCTTGGCGGCCGCCTCGTTGCCGGTGCCGATGAAGGAGACGATTTCCGGCGCGTCGATGTTGGTGTCCAGGGCGAAGACCGGCCGGGTTTCTCCGGCAATGAGGGTGGCGGCGGTTTCCGACTGGAGGGGCGCGATGATGATGGCGTCCACCTCGCTGTTGTTCAGGGAGGTCTCGATCATATTTTGCTGGTCGTCGTAGGAGGTTTCGTTGGCGGGGCCGGTGATGTCGATGACGACGTCGGGGTGTTCCGACTCGAACTTCCGGCATCCGGCCATGATGAGCTGCCAATGCTCAGAGGCGGTGGTTTTCAGGATGACATTGATTTTCAGCGCTCCGTCCTTGTCCCCGGAGGAAGCGCCGTCCCCGGTGGAGGAGGAGCCGTCCCCGCCGCAGGCGCAGAGGGAGAGAAGCAGGAGGGCGGCGGCAGCCAAGGAAATAACGCGCTTTTTCATAGAAAAATACCTCTTTCCATTATTTAAATGTTTGCGCGGGGAAGGGGCTTACTCCGTAATCTCGCTGAGCTTGACGGGTCGTCCCTCTTTCAGGGACTTGGTGGCGGCGGCGGCGATGAGGATGGGATAGAGGCCGTCCTCTCCCGTGACCTGGGTTTCCGTGCCGTTGATGACGGCCTCGGCAAAGGCCCGCTGCTCGGCGGCGAAGGCCATGGTGTAGCGGTCCCACATGATCTTGTAACAGGCGCCGGAGACCGTTCCGTCCGCGCCGTAGAAGGTGGCGTTGTTGGGGGTGTCATTTTCGTCCATCACCGCACCCTCGGACCCGAAGACCTCCACCCGCTGGTCATAGCCGTAGACGGCCTTGCGGCTGTTGTCGATGACACCCATGGCCCCGTTGGCAAATTTCAGGCTCACCACGGCGGTGTCCACGTCCCCCGCCTCGCCGATGGCCGGGTCCACCAGCACGCCGCCGTAGGCGAAGACCTCGGTGACCTCGCTGCCCGCCAGGAACCGGGCCATGTCAAAATCGTGGACCATCATGTCGTAGAAGATGCCGCCGGAGACCTTCACGTAATCAATCGTGGGGGGCTCGGGGTCCCGGGAGCTGATCTTCACCAGATTCACCTTGCCGACCTTGCCTGCCCGGACGGCCTCATAGACGGCCCGGTGGTTGTGGTCGAAGCGGCGGTTGAAGCCCACCTGGAGCTTCACCCCGGCCTTCTTGGCCTCGGCGATGACCTCCCGCACCCGGTCGATGCGGTAGTCCACGGGCTTCTCCACAAACACGTCCTTCCCGGCCCGGGCCACCTTGATGGCGTACTCCGCGTGAAGGTCCGTGGGGGAGCAGACCACCACGGCCTTGATCTCGGGGTCGTTCAGAATGATGTCCGCGTCCTTGACGATGTTAGGGATGCGGAGGCGCTGGAGAAACTCCACGGTCTCCTCGCTCATGTAAGGGTCGGCGATGGTCTTGATCTCCATCTCGGGGACGAATTTCGCGATGTTCTCCGCGTGGACCCGGCCGATGCGGCCCGCGCCGATGATGCCGATTTTGATGGTTTTCATAGCAGTTCTCCCTTTCCTCATTTAAAGTTTCACAATGGCTTTTACCGCCTCGGCGGTGGTGGTTTTCGGAATCAGCTCGAAGCCAACGAGTCCGGTATACCCAGTCTCCTCCAGGCAGGCGAATACGCCCGCGTAGTTGATTTCGCCGGTGCCGGGCTCGTGGCGGCCCGGGGCGTCCGCCACGTGGATGTGGCCGAACTGGTCCCCATAGGCCCGGATATTGTCGCAGAGGCTGCCCTCGTTGAGCTGCATGTGGTAGGCGTCATAGAGCACCTTGAGCTTGGGGGAGCCGATGAGCCGGGTCAGCTCCGCCGCCATGCGGGTGGTCTGGAGGAAGTTGCCCGCGTGGTCCGTGGTGACGTTCAGGGGCTCCAGGTTCATGGCAACGCCGCTTTCCCCGGCGATTTTTGCGCACTCTTTCAGGGTGTCGAACATGGCGCAGAGCTTCACCGTATCGCTGAGCTCCGGGTAAGAATTGATGACCACGCCGCCGTCCCCCAGGCCGTTGGAGTGGATGGTGACGGACCTGGCCCCCACCTTCTTCGCCGCCTCTACAGACCGGCGGAGGAAGGCCAGATACGCCTCCCGCTGCTCCGGGTCGATGAGGGACAGCTCCGCGTCGCCGTTGAAGCCGGCAATGCCGATTCCGGCTTTCTCCGCCGCCGCCTTCACCGCGTCCAGGTCCTTGTCCGTCCAGCTCCAGAACTCCACGAAGTCGAAGCCGTCGTCCTTCGCCGCCTGGAACCGCTCCAGGAAGGGGAGCTCGCTGTACATGGGCTCGATGCAGGCCGATTTCAGAAAGGTCATATCGCATCCTCCTATATGTGCTTTATTGTGTGCTTTAATTTGTGTGTCTTTACACACATTATGGCAAACTACTCCAGTCCTGTCAACCCCTTTTTTGATTTTGGGGCTGAATTGCAAGGAAATCGGCGGTTTTTACAAAAGCGGAGAAAATTTCTTTTGCAAATCCACAAGAGCTGTGCTATCATAAATGCATCATAAACTGTGCGGTGCACATATCGGAGGGACAAAGATGGGAAAGCGGGCGACGATTCAAACGGTGGCGGCGCTGGCGGGGGTCTCCCGGGGGACGGTGGACCGGGTGCTGAACAACCGCTCTTATGTGCGGGCGGACGTTCGGGAACGGGTGCTGGCCGCCATCGCGGAAACGGGATATGTCTCCCCCCGGGAGGCCCATGCCCGGCAGATGGCCGCCTCTTTGGAGACGCTGAAGCTGGGTGTGCTTCTGCCCAGTGAGGAGGGACAGTTCCGGGCGGATATCCTGCGGGGCGTGGACAGCGTACGGGAGGAGCTGGCCGCCGGAAGGGTGCGGGTGCTGGTCCGCCACTGCGAGACGGACATCCCCCAGGAGGCCCTGGCCCTGCTGAACGAGCTGGAGGCAGAGGGCTGCCGGGGCCTGGCCATCTGCTCGCTGAACGACCGCCTGGTTCAGCAGCGGGTGCGGGAGCTGACGGAGGGAGGAATTCCCTGCATCACGTTTAACTCGGACCTTCCGCAGAGCGGGCGGCTGTGCTTTGTGGGCCAGGATATCCGCCGGGCCGGGCGGGTGGCGGCGGAGCTGATGAGCAAGTGCGTCTCCCGGGACGGCCTGGTGCTGGCGGCGGTGGGCAATTTGAAGTTCGACGGGCACCGCCAGCGGCTGGGCGGCTTTCAAGAGCGCATGGCGGAGCTGGGCTTCGGCCCGGAGCGGATACTGGTGGCCGAGACCTTCAACGACTATGGAACGACGGTTTCTGTGGTGGGGGAGGCAATTGCGGCGCACCCGGACCTTCAGGGCGTTTACATGGCGAACCTCAATGTGTCCGGCTGCGCGGAGGCGGTTCGGGCGGCGGGCCGGAAGGGAGAAATCCGGGTGGTCTGCCACGACATCAACGAGGGCATCCGGCGGCTGCTGCTGGACGGCGGCGTGGACTTCACCATACCCCAGGACATGGTCCAGCAGGGGGCCCTGCCGCTGCTGCTGCTGCGGGATTTGCTGCGGAAGGGTATCCCGCCGGACCCCGCCAGGGCCCAGGGGCGCATCGACGTGCTCTGCGCCGAGAATATCATAGGCTGCGGATTTTGAGGGCCGAAGGCGGCCTCCCGGCGGCGGCAAAGCAAAATGGGCCGGAGCCCGGCATGGATATGCCGGGCTCCGGCCCGCTTACCTGTATGAAAGGCGCTTATTCCCCTTCGGGAGAATTCGGAGCGCTTGCGGACGGTTCCGAAACGGAGGGATTCTGGACGATGATGGTTTTCTCCTCCCCGCCGGCCAGCCTTCCGCCCAGCATTCCGGCGATGAGGGACTTCACGTCGATGCCCATGCCCTGGGTGATGCCCTCGGTGACCTGGGTGGTTCCGGTGACGATGTCCTCCAGCAGTTTGGCGCTGTTGCCTGCGCCGTACATGGTGATTTTGTCCACCTTGGACAGGGGCTCGGCCACGTTCCGGGCGATTTCCGGCAGGGCCTGCATGACCATTTCGATGACGGCGGCCTCGCCGTACTTCTTCATGGCCTCCGCCTTTTTGTCAATGCCCTCGGCCTCTGCCAGGGCCTTGGCCCGGATGGCCTCGGCCTCCGCCTTGCCCACGGCGGCGATGCCCTCCGCCTCCTGCTCCCGGGCGAATTTCTGGGCCTCGGCGCTCTTGCGCTCGGCTTCGGCCTCCTGCTCCTGCTCGTAGCGCTTGGCCTCGGCGTCCTTCTGGCGCTTGTAGAGGGCGGCCTCCGCCTCCTGCTGCTGGCGGTAGCGTTCCGCGTCCGCCTTGGCGCGGATTTCCGCCTCCAGCTTCTGCTTTTCTACCTCGACCTCGTACTGCTTCAGCTCCGCCTCCCGCTGGGTTTTGGCGATTTCCGCGTTGACCGTGGCGGTTTCGATGCTCTTGCGCTGTTCCTGGCTTTGGATTTCATAGGCGGCGTCCGCCTCGGCCTTTTTGCCGTCCGCCAGGATTTTCAGCTCCGCCCGCTTGATCTCCAGCTCCGTCTGCTTCTGGGCGATCTGCGTGTCCGCCAGGACCCGGGCCTCGTTGGACTCCCGCTCCGCCTCCGCCTGGGCGATGGCGATGTCCCGGTCCGCCTGGGCCTTGGCGATGGCGGCGTTCTTCTTGATGAGGCTGGTGTTGTCCGCGCCCAGGTCCTTGATAAGGCCGTTTTCGTCGGTGACGTTCTGGATGTTGCAGGAGAGGATTTCAATGCCCAGCTTGTCCATGTCCTTGCTGGCCTTCTGCATCACCTGGTCGGAGAAGGAATCCCGGTCCGTGTTGATCTCCTTGAGGGACAGCGTGCCGATGATCTCCCGCATATTGCCCTGGAGGGAGTCCTGGAGGTCCCGGGTGATCTCCTCGGGGCGCTTGTTCAGAAAGTTCTTGGCCGCCAGCTTGATGCCGTCCGCATGGGGGGAGATGCGGACCTTCGCCACGGCGTCCACATTGACGTTGATGAAGTCGCTGGTGGGGACGGACTGCTCGGTTTTGATGTCCACCGTCATCTGTCCCAGGTAGAGCCGGTCCATGCGCTCAAAGAAGGGGACCCGGATGCCGGCCCGGCCGATGAGGACCTTGCTCTCCTTCTTCAGGCCGGAAATGATGTACGCCTGGTCGGGCGGGGCCTTGACGTAGCCGGCCAGGATGATGGCCAGCACGACCGCGACGGCCAGAATGACGGGAAGCAGGGACAGGATGTTGTCAAGCATAAGAACTCCTCCTTTCAAATTTGCAGCAGCAGGTTCTCTATATGCAAACAAGCCGGAACGAAGGGACGGTGTTCCCGGCGACTTGGAATTTTCCTCAGAGCCTGTTTAATATCTGGACTGAGACGGCATTTTGATAGATTCTAAACAGGCTCTCAGACTTCCGGCCCGGGAGGCCCGGGGATATCTCCCCGCATGGCGGCCAGGCGCTCCAGGGCCGAGACCTCCGCCTCCAGCCCCCGCCCGTCCTTTTCCCGCCGGGCCTGCCCGCCGGAGGCAAGGGCCTGGGACAGGACCCCTGCCGCCCGGAGGCACAGGGCGGCTTTTCCGCCGGGGTCCTCGCCGCTTTGCTCCGCCCGGCCCAGTTCCTGGAGCGTAAGTTCCAGCGTCTGGAAATAGTGGGACTCTAGGCGGGCCTTCGCAGAGCTGTCCAAGGCGTCATAATGCCGCAGGACCAGGGTTTCCAAGTCCTCCAGGGCCGCCAGGACGTAATCCGTCTCCAGGCCCGCGGCGGCCTGCCGCAGCCGCGATTGAAGGGCGCGGGCTTCGCCCCGTCCGGGAGCGGCGGAGCTCAAAAAGCGGTCCATCACAGGCCGGAGGCCGTCAAAGGCCCGGGAGACTTCGGAAAGCCTCTGCTCATAGGCCGCGAAGGCATCGCCGCCGCCTCCGGCCCACGCCTTCATGGCCGGAACCAGGACGCGCTCGACGCTCCAAATCTCCTCCGCGATGTCCGCCAGGCCGTCCAGATACTGGTCCAGGACGCCCAGGTCCTTTTCCCGCAGGGCTATGGCGTTTCTGCCGGAAAACAGGGGCCTCGCGGCGGCGGAAACGGCCTTGTCCTTGAGCTCGCCGCCGCACAGCAGGCGGATGCGCTCCATGGTGAGCCCCGTAATAGAGGAGGGAATGGCGGTATGAATCGAGGTCAGCGACCGCCGGATTTCGGCGCACAGCGTTTCCAGCCGCTCCTGCCTCTGGACCAAGGGATCCTCGGCCATGGGGATTCCAGGGCGGGGGCCGGGAGCGGCCTCCGGGCCGCTTCGCTCTGCCGTGATCTCAAAGGGAATGCGTTTTTCCCGGCCAACCTTCGTAGCGAAAATGGTGAACGCGGCGGTCATGCTCAATCCCATCTCCTTACAGGCCAGCTCCATGCTTTTCTTGACGCTTTCGTCCATGCGAAAGTTTACCATAACCTGTGCCATGAAAGTCACTCCTCTCAGCACGACTACATTATATCATATGTAAAGCAAAATGCAATATATTTCTTTACAAAATTGAAGCTGAACGAGGAGAAAAAAGTCTTGCGCCGGAGGGAGAGGGATGCTATAATAAATATACCAACTACATAGATCGTGAACTGGGGAGCTCGCGGAAGCGGGCTGAGAGGAAGCGAACGCTTCGACCCACAACCTGATTTGGGTAATGCCAACGTAGGGAGCCGTCATGAACCGTCATGCTTTTTTCCGCATGAGGAACAGCCCTCCCGGTTTCGGGAGGGCTTGTTTGATTGCCGTCAGTTTCGCGGTCGGAAAAGAGGAGGACGTGATTTCATGCTGAACCTGTTTGTCAACGGTGAGGGGGGCCTCACCACCGCCGGGTACGTGCTGAGCGCCGCGCTGCTGCTTGTAAGCGTTCTGGCGGGGTTGTCCCTGGCGGACCGGGGAGAGAAAAAGGGCTTTGCCGTCAAGCAGCTGGCCTACTGCGCCATGGCCGTGGCCCTGGCGTATGTGACCAGCTTCATCAAGGTCTTCAAGCTGCCCTACGGCGGGTCCGTCACGCTGATGAGCATGCTCTTCATCGTGCTGGTGGCCAATTGGTACGGGGTGAAGACCGGCATGCTGGTGGGCTTTGCCTACGGCATTTTGCAATTTTTGCAGGAGCCCTACTTCCTGACGCTGTTTCAGGTTTGCTGCGACTATGTGCTGGCCTTTGCCGCCCTGGGACTGGCGGGGCTGTTCCGGGGGAAGAAAAACAGCCTTCTCATCGGCTATATTGTCGCGGTGCTGGCCAGGGGCGTGTTCCACTCCATTGGGGGCTACCTCTACTGGATGGACTACATGCCGGAAAACTTCCCCCAGGCCCTGCGGAACCTGTATCCCATCATTTATAATTACAGCTACCTGCTGGCAGAGGCGGTGGTTACCGTTATCGTGATGAAGATTCCGGCAGTGGAGCAGGCCCTGGAGCGGGTCCGCAAAGCCGCGCTGTAAGCGCGGGGACACGTTCTGCGGGTCAGGAGAAACAAGCGAAAAGGCCCCCGCTTTTCCAAAGAAAAGCGGGGGCCTTTTATGGGGCTTTAGCAGTATTTTGCAATGGCGGCTTGAATCATCTCGTGGGCCTGGACCACGGTCTCGCGATCGCCGCTCTCCACTTCCAGCAGGGGAGCGCGAACGCCGCCGATATCGGGCCCGCCCTGAAGACGGAGGATTTCCTTGATCACGGCGTACATGTTCCCCTGGGAGGAGCACATCTTATAGATGATGCGGCAGCACTCGTTCTGGACCTCCCGGCCCTTTTCCAAATCCCCGGCCTTGAAGCAGCGGAAAATTTCCAGGTACAGCTCCGGCATGGCGGCGTAGGTCCCGCCGATGCCGCCGGAGGCTCCGGCGGCCAGGCCGCTGAGAAGCTGCTCGTCCGGGCCGTTGAAGACCAGGGCTCCCTCGTCATGCCACATCTGGATGTCCTGAACGGGCATGGAGGAGTTTTTCACCCCGATGACCCGGGGATTTTCCAGCATCTCCCGGAGCAGGGGCACAGACAGCGCCACGCCCGCCAGCTGGGGGATGTTGTAGATGACAAAATCCGTATGGGGGGCCGCGCCGGAGATGTCGTTCCAGTACTTGGCAATGCCCTTGGGGGGCAGGTGGAAGTAGATCGGGGGGATAGAGGCGATGGCGTCCACGCCCAGGCTCTCGGCGTGGGCCGCCAGTTCGGCGCTGTCGGCGGTGTTGTTGCAGGCCACATGGGCGATGATGGTCATCTTGCCGCCCACTTCCGCCATGACGTTCTCCAGGGTTTCCTTCCGCTCGGCCACGCTCTGGTAGATGCACTCGCCGGAGGAGCCGCCTACGTACAAGCCCTGAACACCCTTGTCGAGCAAAAACCTTGCCAGGGTTCGGACCGCCGGGGCGCTGACTTTGCCGTCCTTGTCATAGCAGGCGTAAAAGGCGGGGAAAATGCCCTGGTACTTGGAAAGGTCTTTCATATTGTCACTCCTAGTCATAAATTTTTACCTTGAAGACCACCTTGCTCACGGTCCTCGGGCCATCCAGCTGCATCTTGATGCGGTGGGCGTCGCCGGGGAAGACCACCAGGAAATCCCCGGGAGAGAGAACCAGCTTATAATCTCCCTCGCCCCGGTAGGCGTAGAAGTCGCCGTCCTCCGCACGGTCAAACTCGGCCAGGGCCTCCGGCGGGGCGATTTCCACGCCCTCGGAGCCCTCCGCCATCATATGGATGTCCAGATACTTCCGGTGGGACTCGAAAAAGGTCTCCTCCGCCGGGAGGGTCTCATAGGTGAACCGGGTGGCGTACACGTCGCCGCCCTTGATTTCCACCCGCTCCGCGCCCACGCCGGCGAGAAACTCCGGCGTGATGCGCTCCAGCGCCAGATCCAGATTGGGGTGGATGCCCCGGTAGGCCGGGGCGTCCTTGAGCTTGGCGTAAATCATGGCGTTATCCCTTCACCGCGCCCATGGTGATGCCCTGGGTGAAGTATTTCTGGAAAATCAGGAACACGATGATGATGGGAGCCGCCGCCAGGGTAGCGCCCGCCATCAGCAGGCCGTTGTCCACTGAGGTTTCCGCCTGGAGGGTGGCGATGCCCAGGGGGATGGTGAAGTTGCTGCCGCTGGCCAGCATGACCAGCTGCATGAAGTAGTCGTTCCAGCAGTT
>CAJUBX010000078.1 GCA_910585165.1 uncultured Oscillibacter sp.
GGAGAACTGGCTGATGAACGTTTTTCTGGACGGGCGGCTGGAGTTATCCAATAATTGCGCGGAACGCGCGGTACGGCCCTTTGCCGTTGGGCGCAAAAACTGGCTGTTCTGCAACACGCCCGCCGGGGCCGACGCCAGCGCCGCTGTTTATTCCATTGTAGAGACTGCAAAGGCAAATGGCCTGCGCCCATTCCGATACCTCCAGTTCTTGTTGGAGCGTCTGCCCGCTGGATGCAGATTGCAGGACTGTCTGCCCTGGAGCAATTCTGCTCAAGCTCTCTGCAAATGAGTTTTGCCGCCACTCCCCTGTGGCGGTTTTTCTTTCCGCCCCGCTCGTCCCTTGCTATTTGACGCTTACTTGAGAATTTTGAAATCCAGAAAAGCAAAAAGACGAAACAATTGGGACTCTAGGCGTTCAGGCCCAGATATCCAGATTGTTTCGTCTTTATGGAGCAGGGTACGGGAATCGAACCCGCCTCCACGGCTTGGGAAGCCGTTGTACTACCGATGTACTAACCCTGCCTATTTCTTCTTCACAACGGTATTATTATAAACGAAAGCGGTGGAAAAATCAAGCCTTTTTTGCCGGGAATTCCAACAGAACGCAAAAAAGTTTCCCGCCGGAAGAAACGGACCCCGGCAGGCCGGAAGGTCCCCCCTGCTCCGGCGCAAAGGCCAATGACTTCTAAAAAACGAAAACCCCCGGAAAACCGGAGGTTTTGCGCCGGAAGTGGCACCCGCGGGAGGACTTGAACCTCTGGCCTACCGCTTAGGAGGCGGTCGCTCTATCCAACTGAGCTACGCGGGCATAGAAACAGGACAGCCTGGCGGAGCCGCCCTCCTGGGTCCGGCCGGTCTGCCGGGGCGCAGGGGAAACAGCGTTTTTATTTTACCTGTTTTCACACGGGCTGTCAATCCCAAATCCGAAGCCGGGCGCCAAAAACCGGCGGGTGGCTTCACCCGCCGGTTTTTCCTGCCTTACCCGATGCTCACGGCCTTGCCCGTTTTCCACGCCTCGGTGGTGGCGTAGCCGATGGCGGTGGACTTGGTTCCGTCGTAGACGCTGACGCCGGGGGTCCGGCCCTTCAGCACGCAGTCCACAAATTCCTGCACCTCCGTGAGGTACGCCTCCTCGAACCGCTCCGGGAAGGAGCCCACGCACTCGGCGCACACGCCGTTTTGATTGTACAGCCGGGCCTGGTTCTTCTCCGGGACGGCGGAGATGCGGATGGTGCCCTCCGTGCCCACAATCTCCGTCTCCACGTGGTAGCCGTAGGGGGCCGTCCGGCCCACATGGATCATGCCCATGGCGCCGTTCTCGAATTTGTAGACGGCCACGCCGGTTTCGTCGTCCCCGGCTTCCTTGAACTCGGGGTGCTTGAAGGTGGAGCCCATGGCGTAGACCTCCGTGGCCTCGCAGCCCAGGAACCAACGGCACAAATCGATATCGTGGATGGCCATGTCCAGGAAGATGCCGCCGGAGTTCTTGGCGAAGCGGATGGCCCCGTCCACAAACGCCTCCGGGTCGATGCCGGTGGCCTTTACCAGATAGGGGGTGCCGATGGCTCCCTCCTCGATTTTCTGCTTGGCATAGGCATAGGATTTGTCGTAGCGCCGCATGAAGCCCAGCATGAAGGTCAGCTCCGGGTGGCGCTCCACGGCGGCCTCCGCCTGTTTGCATTGGGCCACGTCCACGCCCAGGGGCTTCTCGGAGAAGACGTGCTTCCCTGCGTCCAGGGCGGCCTCGATCTGCCAGCAATGCTCGGAAGAAGTGGTGACGATGACAACCGCGTCAATGTCCGCCTTGGCCAGCATTTCCTTATAGTCGGTGTAAACGTCGGTAACGCCCAGCTCGTTTTTGGCGTACTCCAGCTCGGCGGGGACGATGGAGCAGGCCGCCGTCAGCTCCGCGCCGGGAATTTTATAGCGGATATTCTGGGCGTGGACCTTCCCCAGGCGGCCCAGGCCCACCACGCCGATTTTCAGCTTTTCCATTACTTCGCGACCTTCTCTTTCTCCTCGGCCTCCTGCTTGGCGGCGGCAGCCATGCGGCGGTTCTTGGCCTCCACGCCGGCCCGGACCACGTCCATAAAGACCGCCAGAATGATGACCAGGCCCAAAACGATGTTCTGGCCCGCAGAGTCGATGGACAGCAGCGTGAAGCCGTTGCGGAGGACCGCGATGATGAGGCAGCCCAGCATGGTGCCGATCATGGTGCCCTTGCCGCCGGTGAAGGAGGCTCCGCCGATGATGCAGGCGGCGATGGCGTCGGTATCATAGGGCTGGTTGGCGTTGGCGCCGTTGCAGATGCCGGAGCGGCCGATGGAGACGATGCCGCCCAGGGCCGCCATGATGCCGCTCATGGTGTAGCAGAAGGTCAGGACGTTGGCGGTGTTGATGCCGGAGAGGCGGGTGGCCTCCATATTGCCGCCGGCGCAGTAGATGGACCGGCCCAGAGCCGTGCGGCTGAGGAACAGGTGCATGATGACATACAAAACGATGACCACAATGAAGCTCACGGGGAAGCCGCCGATGGTGGCCTTGCCCAGGAACTGGGCGGACTCGGGGAAGTTGTTGACCATCTGGCTCCCCGTGACCAGCAGGGCAAGACCCCAGAGGACGTTCTTCATGCCCAGGGTGGACACGAAGGGATGGGGCAGGTGCAGCCGGGTCAGCAGGGTTCCGTTGATGAAGCCCACCACGCCGCCGGCCACAATGGCCACCACCATCATCAAAACGCCGCTGGTGACGCCCGCCTTGTTCATGCAGCCCATGACGCAGGCGCAGAACACGGCGTTGGCGCCCACGGACAGGTCGATGCCCGCGGTGATGAGGCACAGCAGCATGCCCGTCGCCAGGAAGGCGTTGAAGGCTGTCTGCTTCAGGATGCCCATCAGGTTGCTATAGCTGTAGAACGTGCTTTTGGCAATCGCCAGGACCGCGCACATGACAACCAGGGCAAGCAAGGTGCCCATCTGGAACCCGGCCCCGTTCTTTTTCTTAGTCATCTAAACTACCTCCCCAAGCCGCTTTCATAATATCCTCCTGGTTGAAATGCTTGCTGCCCCGGTCCACGGTGGCCATGACCCGGCCGCCCCGCATGACGACCACCCGGTCGCTCATGCCCAGGATTTCCGGCATTTCGGAGGAGATCATGATGACGCATTTTCCCGCCTTCACCAGGCTGTTCATAACGTTGTAAACCTCGACCTTCGCGCCCACGTCGATGCCCCGGGTGGGCTCGTCGAAGATGTAGATATCCGCTTCACTGTTGAGCCACTTGCCGATGACCACCTTCTGCTGGTTGCCGCCGGAGAGCTGGCCCACGATTTCATCAATGGAGGGGGTCTTGATCCGCAGGGTCTGAATGTGTCCCTCTCCGGTTTCCTGAATACGCTTTTCGTCCAGGAACAGCCCGGCGGTATGCCGCTTCAGGCTGGCCAGCACTAGGTTTGTCCGGATGGACTCCTGCAGCACCAGGCCCTGGCCCTTCCGGTCCTCGGTCAGCAGGGCGATGCCCGCCGCGATGGCCTGTTTGGGGTTTTTAATGTTGGCCTCTTTGCCCTTGATGTAAATTTTGCCGCCGTCAATGGGGTCCGCGCCGAAGACGGCCCGGACGGTCTCCGTCCGTCCCGCGCCCACCAGGCCGCTCATGCCCAGGATTTGGCCGCCGTAGGCCTCCAGGCTGACGTTTTTCAGCACGCCGCCGATGGTGAGGTTCTCCACCTTCAGCATGCACTCGCCCTTGGTGCCGAACTCCTTGGGGAACTGGTTTTCCAGGGTCCGGCCCACCATGGCGGTGATGAGGGAGTCGTTGGTCCAGTCCTTGATATCCCGGGTTTCGATGTACTCGCCGTCCCGGATGACCGTCACCCGGTCGCAGAGCTCAAAGAGCTCCTCCAGCTTGTGGGAGACGAAGAGGATGCCCACGCCCCGGGCCTTCAGCTCCCGGCAGGTCTGCATAAGCTGCTTGACCTCTTTTTCGCCCAGGGAGGAGGTCGGCTCGTCCATGATGATCATCTTCGCGTCGATCAAGACGGCCTTGGCAATCTCGATCATCTGCTGGACGCCCATGCCGAAGGTGCCGGCGGCCTTCCGGGGGTCGATGTCCTGCCCCAGGGACCGCATGACCTCCTCGGCCTTTTTGTGCATGCCCTCGTAGTCCAGGAAGAGGCCCTTCTTGGTCCATTTGTTGATAAAGATGTTGTCCGTGACGCTGAGGAGCTTTTCGATGTTCAGCTCCTGGTACACGCAGGCAATGCCTGCGGCGGCGGACTCGTTGGGGTTTTTGAAGACCTTCCTCTCTCCGTGGACATAAATCTCGCCTTCGTCCGCCATGTGGACGCCGGTGAGGACCTTGATCAGCGTGGATTTGCCCGCGCCGTTCTCACCGATCAATCCGTGGATTTCGCCCGGCTTCACGGCCAGCTGCATGTTGCGCAGAGCCACGACGCCGGGGAACCGCTTGGTTACGTTTTTCAGCTCAACTACGTATTCGCCCACCTAATAATCACCTCATTCTCTTGGAAGTCAGGGGTTTTGCAGCGCGCTTGGGGTTGGACGCTTGCGGGGGAAAAGAGAAAAGGGGCCCCGCTCCGGCGGAGCCGGGACGGGGCCCCTTCCACTCACTTCAAAAGGGATGTACCGATGGTATCAGGCCAGGTAGCCCTGGAGCTGCTCCAGGCGGGCCTGGGCGGTGGAGGGATCGACGATGCTGGCGCCGGCGTCGATGAACTCGTCCAGCTTCTCGCCCTGGAGGGCGCGGATCACGGCGTCCACGGAGTTATAGCCCATGCTGTAGCCCTCCTGGCAGACGGACATGGTCTCCTCGCCGGCCAGAATGGAGTTGCAGGCGGACTGGATGCCGTCGAAGCCCAGGAAGACGGTGTTCTTGTAGTTCTCGTTGCCGGAGGCGGCGGCGGTGCGGGCGGCGGCCATGGCCATGTCGTCGTTGTTGGCGCAGATCACGGCGATGCCCTCGGGGTGGTTCTGGATGATGGCTTCCATGCAGGCGACGGCCTGGTCGGCCACGGCGTTGGCATACTGGGTTTCTTTCTCCAAGAAGGTGCCGCCGGCGGCCTCGATGCCGGCCTTGTAGCCCGCCATACGGGCCTCGTTGGTGGAGTCGCCCTGAACGCCGGCGATCTCAATGCACTTGATCTCGGTCCAGCCGCGCTCCTTGGCCAGGTTGGCGGCGGCCTCGCCGCCCAGCTTGCCGGCGGCCTCGTTGCCGGTGCCGACGAAGGAGAGGACCTCGGGAGCGTCGATGTCGGTGTCCACGGCCACGATGGGCTTGGTCTGGCCGGCGATCATGTTGGCCACCATGTCGGCCTGGAGGGGGGCGATGACATAGCCGTCGATGTCGCCGTTGCTCATATCGGTTTCGATCATGTTCTGCTGCTCGTCATAGGCGGTCTCGGAGGAGGGGCCCTTGACGTTGACCGTCACGTTGGGATGGTCCTTGGCATACGCCTCGGCGCCGGCCACCACATAGCCCCAGTACTCGGAGGCGGTGGTCTTCAGGATGACGGAGATGTTGTAGCTCTCCTCGCCGGAGGGAGCGGCGTCGCCGCTGCCGGAATCGGCGGGCTGGGACTGCTGCTGGCCGCCGTCCGCGGGGGCGGAGCCGCCGCCCTTGTCGCCGCCGCAGGCGGCCAGGGACAGGGCCATGGCGAGAGAGAGGATCAGCGCGAGAAACTTCTTCATAACTTCTTTTCTCCTTTTCAGATGTTTTCCCAAAAAGCAGGAGGCCCCCTCAAAAAACTCTGGATCCCGCGCTTATAAGCGCGGGAAAAGGGAGTACTCCCTTTTCCAAAATCCTATGAGGGGAAACGCCGTGCTCTCCGGTAAATACGTCCGTATTTTAGCACAAGTGCACTCCGCCAGTCAAGGAGAGTATACCATTTTTGTACAGTTCCGAAGAAATGAACGGGCATTTTTGTGG
The DNA here is from genome assembly GCA_910585165.1 of uncultured Oscillibacter sp. Classification (GTDB taxonomy): domain Bacteria; phylum Bacillota; class Clostridia; order Oscillospirales; family Oscillospiraceae; genus Oscillibacter. The sequence continues at coordinate 5,945 of CAJUBX010000078.1, forward strand.
ATAGTATCTAAGGCAAAAAAATGCTTTTTTCCAAGGATATCCAATTTTTCGACGAGGCGGTTTCTTCGCAAAAGGGGCTGCCCGCTCCTGCCCCGGCGGGGAACGCCCCTGCCCGCCCGGTATACTCCCGCCACCGCTTCTGCGCGGCAATTAAATAGCGGTGGATGGTTCCCCGGATCGCTCCCGCCGCCTCGATCTCCCGCTGCATGGCCAGGAGGCCGCCGAAGCAGCGGTCCACGGAAAAGCCGGGGAACTCCCATTCTATGACCCGGGCAAACCAGACGAAGGCCCCCACGTCGTAGAACACAATGGGGCGGAACGCCTCCTCCCCCCGGAGCATCCGAAAGCCCGCCGCCCGGAACGCCGCCTGCTGCTCCCGGAGGTTTTTGCCGGGGAAGGGCTTCGCCGTCCCGGGGAGGACCCGTTCCACCAGGTCCCGGTCGTTGTCCTCCCCCACCTGCTCCGTGAGGAACAGGCCGCCGGGCCTCAAAAGCCGGAACAGCTCCCTTGGGTCAAAGGCCCCGTGGCGGTTGAGGACGATATCGAAGCTGCCGTCCGGGAAGGGGACGGCGGAAGGGTCCGCGCACTCCTTAAAGGTAATCCCCAAAGGCGGAAGGACCTCACGGCAGAGGGCCGCGTTGGGGGGATAGCCCTCCGTGGCGGCGGTGCGCCCCGGCGGATGGCCCAGGGACAGGAGGAACTCGCCGCCCCCGGTGTCATAGTCCAGGAGGGCCATATCCTCCCGCAGGTACTCCCGGACCAGGGCCCGGTAGCTCCAGGGAAGGTCCCTCTCCTCCTCAAACCGGCCCCGGATGGGAGAGAAATCCCAGCCGCGGACCCGGGCCCGGGCTTCCTCCTCCAGCCAGAGGGACTTCCATTCCATAGGGGTCATAAGCCCGCCCTCCTTTCCGCTTTGCCCGTGTTCAAATCCGGCCTTCGGCGGCTGTGAGTACAGCAGATGATGGCCGGGGCTCCTTCGATTCTATCACGGGCCGCCCCGGCGGCGCAAGAAGAAACCCTTGACTTTTTCGCCGCCCCGCTGTAAGATGGCAGCAATTTACAATTTGCGAACCGGGAGGCAAGCTATGGAACACGCGGACCTCATCGTCTGCCGGGAGGTATCCCTGGGCTACGAGGGACAAAGCGTCCTGAACCATCTGAATCTCCGCGTCCAAGGCGGGGACTACCTCTGCGTCGTGGGGGACAACGGCTCCGGGAAGTCCACCCTGCTCCGGGGGCTTCTGGGCCTTCTGCCGCCCCTGGCGGGAAGCATTTGGCGGGCGGCGGAGCTGGAGCGGGGAGCCGTGGGCTACCTCCCCCAGCAGACCCGGGCCCAGCGGGATTTCCCCGCCACGGTGGAGGAGGTGGTCCTCTCCGGCTGCCTGAGCCAGAAGGGCCTGCGGTTCTTCTACTCCGCCGCCCAGCGGTCCCGGGCGCTGATGAACCTGGGCAAGCTGGGGGTGCTGGAGCTGCGCAGGAGCAGCTACCGGGACCTCTCCGGGGGCCAGCAGCAGCGGGTGCTGCTGGCCCGGGCCCTCTGCGCCGCCGGCCGCCTGCTGATTCTGGACGAGCCCGTCACCGGGCTGGACCCCGCCGCCGCCCAGGACCTTTACAAGACGCTGCGCTATTTAAATAAGGAGGAGGGCATGGCCGTGGTCATGGTGACCCACGATCTGCGCCCCGCCCTCCGGGACGCGGGAACGGTGCTGCACATCGGGCACGGGGGGACCTTCCTGGGCTCCCCGGCGGAGTATCTGGCCTCCCCCTATGGGAGGCGCTTTAAGGAGGCGGCGGAATGAGCCTCATAGACATGTTTTCCTTTCCCTTTATTCAGCGGGCATTGATCGCCGGGGTGCTGGTGAGCCTGTGCGCCGCGCTGCTGGGGGTGCCGCTGGTGCTGAAACGGTATTCCATGATCGGCGACGGCCTCAGCCACGTGTCCTTCGGGGCCCTGGCCGTGGCGGCGGCAATGGGCTTCGCGCCGCTGTATTTCGCCATCCCCGTGGTTATTGCGGCGGCCTTCCTCCTCCTCCGGACGGCGGACAGCCCCCGGTGGAACAGCGACGCCGCCGTCGCCGTGGTCAGCGCCTCCTCCCTGGCGCTGGGGGTGCTGGTGATCTCCAAAACCTCCGGCATGACCACGGATGTGGACAACTACATGTTCGGCAGCGTCCTGGCCATGAGCCGGGCGGACGTGGGGCTGTCGGCAGTTTTGTGCGCGGCGGTGCTGGCGCTGTTCGTTTTGTTCTACCACCGAATGTTCGCCGTGACCTTTGACGAGAGCTTCGCCCGGGCCACGGGGATGAAGGTGGAGCGGTACAACGCCCTTCTTGCCATTTTGACGGCGCTGACCATCGTCCTGGGGATGCGGATGATGGGGGCCATGCTGATCTCCTCCCTGGTGATTTTCCCGGCGCTGACGGCCATGCGGCTGTTTCGGAGCTTTCTGGGGGTGACGGCCTGCGCCGCCGTCACGTCGGTGGGGTGCTTCTGCGCGGGGCTGACCGTGTCCTTCGCCTGGTCCACGCCGGTGGGGGCCACGGTGGTGGCGGCGAACCTGGCGCTGTTCCTCCTGGCCTGCGGAGTCTCGGCGCTTCGGCGGAAATCATAACCACCGGCCATGCCGGTGGTTTGCACAGGCCTCCTTGGGGCATGTCCCGAGCAGAGCCTATAGGCTCATCGAAAGGTCTGCCAATCGCGCAGATTTCCCGGGCTTGCCCCTAAAGGGGCTTATTTACTTGCCTTCTTTTACCGGCTTACCCGTAAAGGGGTCGATGTACTCTGAAATACTCATTCGTGTGTGCTAAACTTGATACATCAAGTTTCATCTGGGCTTGATTCCTCCTTTGGTTTTTTGTGGCGGTTGGCAGACCTCTGCTATTATACCAAAGGAGGATACTTTTTCTTTGCATAGCTAAAGCTTTTTGGAACCACCGGCACAGCCTGAGGACCGCCCTCCGGGCGGTCCTTTTTCCTCAGGGCTCCTTTTTCCCGTCCAATTCAATCCTGCCGTGCCTGCGCTCATAAGCCTCCACGGCGTCCCGGATCAGGATTAAAATCTGGCTGTTGGCGGAGCGGCCCTCGTAGGCGGAAACCACATGGAGCTTGTGCAGCAGATTCTCGTCAATGCGGATGGATAAACTCTTCATCATCGTAAACCTCAAAATAAATTTAAAGTATGTTTACTTTAGGCTTATTTTGTGGTATCGTGTAAAGAATAGATGTAAAATATATCTAAACTATATCTAAAGGAGAATGCTGACATGCCCGATTATCAAAAGATGTATCACATTTTGTTCAACGCCATTTCCGACGGGCTGGAGGAGCTGGAGCGGCTCAATATCGGACAGGCAAAGGAATACCTCCGGGAGGGCCAGGCCCATACGGAGGAGCTGTATATCTCCCAGGGGGAGGCCCCCGGGGAGGAGGAGGACGGCCAGGACTGAGAAGCCGCCGCCAGTTGGCGCGGCCTGATTCCCCGGAACCCGCATTCAAAAGGACCGCCCAAGAGGGCGGTCCTTTGTTTCTTCCAGAAAGGCTCAGTATTCAATCTCCCCCGTGTACACCAGCTTGGCGTCTCCCGTCAGGGTGACCCCCTCGCCGGTATAGTGGACGATGAGCTCCCCGCCCTTCACCCGGACGGTGATGTCCCGGTCCTTCTCGCAAAGGCCGTTTGCGATGGCCGCCGCCGCGGCGGCGCAGGCCCCGGTGCCGCAGGCCATGGTTTCCCCGCTGCCCCGCTCCCAGACCCGCATTTTGATGGTGCTGGGGTTCACCACCCGGACAAACTCCGTATTGATACGCTCCGGGAAATAGGGCGCGTGCTCGAACCGGGGGCCGATGAACTCAATGTCCACCGCGTCCACCCGGCCGCAGAACACCACGCAGTGGGGGTTCCCCATGTCCACGCAGGTGATGCGGTAGGGCCGCCCGGCGATGCGGACGGGGTAGTCCACCACCTCTTTTTCCGCGATGGCGAACTTCAGCGCCGAGGTGTCCAGCTCCGCCCGGCCCATGTCCACGCTGGCGGAGGTGACCTTGCCGCCCATGGTGTAGACGGTGACGGCCCGCACGCCGCTGGCGGTCTCCACCGTCAATGTCTCCCGGTCCACAAAGCCGTTGTCATAGAGGTACTTGCCCACGCAGCGAAGGGCGTTGCCCGCCATTTTGCCCTCGCTGCCGTCGGCGTTGAACATCCGCATTTTCGCGTCCGCCGTTTCGGACCGCTCCAGGAGGATGATGCCGTCGGCCCCCACGCCGAAGTGGCGGCGGCAGAAGGTGACGCAGAGGGACTCCGGGCAGGTGATATGGCCGTCGAAGTTCTCCAGGAAGATATAGTCGTTGCCGCAGGTCTGCATCTTGGTAAAGCGGAGCTTCTCCCGGCGGTCCCGGAGGTGGCAGATATCCACCAGCTCCGTGTTCCCTTGGTTGTAGCGGGACTCCAGGATGTCCGCCAGGGCCCCGGCGGTGTCCAGGGACGTGAGGCAGGGAATCCCCAGCTGGACGCAGCGGTGGTTCAGGCGGATAAAGTCCCGGATGTACTCCGGCTCCGTGGACCCGGTGAGGATGACGTAGTCGATTTTCCCCTCCTCCAGGAGCTGGAAGACCCGGTTGTCCTTCCCCAGCTTTCCCACGACCTCCACGCTGGTGCCCAGGCGCTCGATCTCATGGGCGGTGCCGTCGGTGGCGTAGAGCTGGAAGCCCAGCTCGTCCAGCTTCCGGG
>CAJUBX010000079.1 GCA_910585165.1 uncultured Oscillibacter sp.
ACGGCCGGACCTTCTTCAACGCCAAGCGCCGCCAGCTGGCCCAGCACCAGATGGAGACCGTGGGCGCGGAGCTGCGGCGCAACATGCTCTGGGGCGACGACACGGACCCCGATACCGCCTCCAACTGATTCCGCCTGCGAAAACCGCCGTCTCCCGGGAGGCGGCGGTTTTTTCCAAACGAAAGGACTGATTTCATGAACCGCATTCTTCCCCATCTGATCCTCTACAGCAGCCTGGGCGGGGACAGCATTCTCGTCCGGCTGGCGGAAATTGTCCGGGATTCCAAAAACGGCGGAGCCAAGGAGCCTTTGATGCAGCGGGCCTATGCCCAGGTCAAGCGGATTCTGGACCTCTCCACCGCCTGCGGCTTTGACGAAAACCTCTGGCAGTGTTATCTCACCTGGGTCCTCATGACCAACGACAACTCCTTCACCCGCACCTGCGAGCGGGCGGGAGCCGTGGAGGGCGGCAGCGTGAACCACTTCGCGGAGAACGATTTCGCCGTCTTCCATCAATTGTTCCACTACGATTTTTCCCCGCTGGAGGCGTACCTTGGAACGGACTGCTTTTCCACCATCTGCCGTTACCGCGCCATCCCCAAGCGGGAGCGGACCTATAACCGGGACGTGAGCGCCCAGGTCCTCCGCCTCCGCAGCGCCCTGGCGGAGGCGAAGGACGGCCATGAGATGTTCCTCCTGACCACGGACTACTACAAACAGTACGGCTACGGCGTGTTCGCCATGAACCGGGCCTTCCGCATCCGGCGGGAGGCGGCAGAGCTGGAATTTTTGCCCATCAGCAATGTGGACGGCGTGCGGCTGGAGGACCTTTTGGGCTATGAGGGCCAGAAGCGGGAGCTCCGCCGGAACACGGAGGCCTTCCTCGCCGGAAAGCACGCCAACAACGTCCTTCTCTACGGCGACGCGGGCACCGGCAAGTCCACCAGCGTCAAGGCCCTCATCAACGAATACTACGACCGGGGCCTTCGGATGATTGAAATCTACAAGCACCAGTTCGGGGAGCTGTCCCGCATCCTGGCGGAGATTAAGAACCGGAACTACCGCTTTGTCATTTTCATCGACGACCTCTCCTTCGAGGAAAACGAGGTGGAATACAAGTTCCTCAAGGCCGTCATTGAGGGCGGCGTGGAGACCCGGCCGGAAAACGTGCTGATTTACGCCACGTCCAACCGCCGTCATCTAATCCGGGAGACCTGGAACGACCGCCAGGATATGGAGCACCACGGGGACATCCACCGCTCCGACACCATGGAGGAAAAGCTGTCCCTGGCGGCCCGGTTCGGCGTGACCATCAACTACAACGCCCCCTCTCCCAAGGAGTTCCAGGCCATTGTCAGGGCCCTGGCCCAGCGGCAGGGGATTGAAATGGACGAGAAGGAGCTGGCGGTGAAGGCCAACGCCTGGGAGGTCCGCCACGGCGGCTTCTCCGGCCGGACGGCCCAGCAGTTCGTCCACTATCTGGAGGGCCTGGAGGAATGAAGGTTCTGGTCAGCGCCTGCCTTCTGGGGGAGAACTGCAAGTACAGCGGCGGCAGCAACCTGGACCCCCGGGTGGCGGACTGGCTCCGGCGGGAGGGCCATGAGGCCGTCCCCGTCTGCCCGGAGGTCCTGGGCGGGCTGCCCACCCCCCGGACCCCGGCGGAGCTTGTAAACGGCGCGGTCATGACCCGGGACGGCCGGAATGTGGACGCCGCCTTCCGCCGGGGCGCGGCGCTGGCCCTGGACGCCGCGAAGCGCCAGGGGATAACGCTGGCCGTCCTCCAGCCCCGGAGCCCCAGCTGCGGCGCAAGGGAGGTCTACGACGGGACCTTCTCCGGCCGGAAGGTCCCGGGGATGGGCGTATTCGCCCGGCTGCTGGCGGAAAACGGCCTTCGCCTCCTGGAGCCGGGGGACCTGGAGGACCTTTGATTGGGGATTGCGAAGGCCGGGGCTTTGTGGTACAATGAGTGAAAATTTTCCCGCAGCGGCGGAATACTTGGAAAGAGGGCGGCGTTTTATGGCGGATTCCAAATGGCTCCGGACCTACCGGGAGGAAATCAAGTCCTTCTCGGAAAAGATTCAGGATTTCCAGGAGGGCAGACTGGATAAAAAGGATTACAAGGGCTTCTCCGGCGGCATGGGCAGCTACGCCCAGCGGGACCAGTCCAGGCACATGCTCCGCCTGCGCCTGCCCGCCGGGCGGCTGACTCTGGAGCGGCTGAAGTTCCTGGCGGACACGGCGGAAAAATACGGCGTGAAGCGGATGAAGCTCACCACCTGCGAGACGGTGCAGCTCCACGACCTGACCGCGGAGCAGGTCCCCGCCATCATGGAAGAGGCCATCGCGGCGGGCGTCATCTGCCGGGGCGGCGGCGGGGACAATCCCCGGAACGTTATGTGCAGTCCCCTCTCCGGCGTGCAGAGGGGAGAGGCGTTTGATCCCACTCCCTGCGCCGAGGCGGCGACGGACTACCTGCTCTCCGTCTGCCGGGATATCCGCATGCCCCGGAAATTGAAGATTGCCTTTTCCAACGGCGCGGACGACTCCGTCCACAGCGCCTTCCGGGACATGGGCTTCCGGGCCAAGCCTGACGGAACCTTCTCCCTGCGCATCGCCGGTGGACTGGGGGCCATGGGCCACCGTATGGGCGTGCCGGTGGCGGAGGCGGTGCGGCCCAATGAGGTCCTTTACTATATCAAGGCCATGGTGGACACCTTCTGCCAGCACGGGAACTACGAAAACCGGGCCAAGGCCCGCACCCGCTTCATGCAGGATACCCTGGGCCCGGACGGGCTCAAGGAGGCGTTCCTCAGAAACGTGGAGGCCGCCAAGGCGGCAGGGGGGCTGGAGATTACCGGGTTGGAAGCCCCTGCCTGCGTTGAGAAGGGCCGGGGGGAGATTTCCCATCCCCGGGCGGTCCCCCAGAAGCAGGAGGGGCTCTACGCCGTGAAATACCATCCCATCGGCGGCGCGCTTCCCGTGGAGAAGCCGGCGGAGCTCTACGCCGCTATCAAGGATATGCCCGGCGTGGAATGCCGGGTGGGGCCGGACGAGACGCTGTATATTCTGAATCTCAGCGCCGCCGAGGCCGAAACGGTCCTGGCCGCTACGGAGGGCGGCGCGGAGACGGAGTTTGAGTACAGCGCGGCCTGTATCGGGGCCACGGTCTGCCAGCAGGGAATCCGGGACAGCCAGGGCCTCCTGCGGTCCGCCGTGGCGGCGGTCCGGGAGGCGGGCATTCCCGGCGGGGCCCTGCCCAGGATCGCGATTTCCGGCTGTCCCTCCAGCTGCGCCGCCCACCAGGCGGGAACCATCGGCTTCCAGGGCGGCGTGCGCCTGGAGGACAAGAAGCCCCAGCCCGCCTTCCGTATGTTCCTGGGCGGCAGCGACGCGCCGGACCGGGCCCGCTTCGGCGAGGCGGGGGCGGTCATCCTGGAAAAGGATATCCCCGCCCTGCTGGTGGAGCTGGGGAAGGCCGCCGCCGCGGCGGGCCAGACCTGGACCCAGTGGAGCGAAACCCACCGGGAAGACCTGAACGCCATTGTGGCAAAGTACGCCTGAGACACGATTTTTGACGGAAGGGAGGCGAGCCTGCGGCCCGCCTCCTTTCCTGCCTGACGGGAGAGACCGCCTATGAAACGCCTTTGCCCCCTGCTTGCCCTGCTCCTGCTTCTGTCCGCCTGCGGGAAGCCCCTTCCGGCGGAGGAGGCCCCGCCGCCTCCCGCCGGGGCGGCGGCCTTCACCGACGATCTGGGAACGGATTTTTCCCTGGACCCGCCTCAAAGGGCGGCGGCGCTCATCGGCAGCTTCGCCGACATCTGGTGCCTGGCCGGGGGGCGGGACACCCTGGTGGCCGCCGCCGGAGACGCGTGGACCTCCTTTGATCTGGGGCTGCGGGAGGACGCGGCGGACCTGGGGGCGGTGAAGGAGCCGAACCTGGAGGCCCTGCTGGCGGCGGAGCCGGATTTCATCCTGGCCAGCGTCAACACCGCCGCAGACCTGGAGCTGAAGGACACCTTCGCCCAGGCGGGGATTCCCGCCGCCTACTTCGAGGTGGACTGCTTTGAGGACTACCTGCGGATGCTGGAGATCTGTACCCGTCTGACGGGACATCCGGAGCTGTATGCGTCCAATGGGACCGCCGTCCGGGCCCGGGTGGAGGCCGCCGTGGCCCGGCAGGACGGCAGCGCCCCCAAGGTCCTCTATGTCCGCGCCAGCGGCAGCAGCTGCAAGGCCAAGGGCAGCGAGGGCAGCGTCCTGGGGGAGATGCTGGCGGACCTGGGCTGCGTCAACATCGCCGACGGCGGGGGGCTTCTGGAAAACCTGAGCATGGAGGGCGTCATCGCCGGGGACCCGGACTACATCTTCGCCGTCCTTCAGGGGGCGGACGCCTCGGCGGCCCGGGAATCCCTGGAGGGGGCCCTGCTCTCCAACCCCGCCTGGAGCGGCCTCCGGGCGGTGCGGGAGGGCCGCTTCCTCACCCTGGACCACCGGCTCTACAACCTCAAACCCAACGCCCGCTGGGGGGAAGCCTATGAAGGACTTGCGGATATCCTCTACCCGGATTAAATACGTGCTCCCGGCGCTGGCGGCCCTGGCGGTCCTCTCCGCCCTGCTGAGCCTGTGCCTGGGGGCGGCGGCCCTGCCCCCGGGGGAGGTCCTGGCCGCTTTGCTTGGAAGAGGCGGCGGCACGGCGGCGCAGATCGTGCTCTACGCCCGCCTGCCCCGGACCTGCGGCTGCCTTTTGGCGGGGGCGGCCCTGGCGGCGGCGGGAACCGTCATCCAGGGGGTGCTGGAAAATCCTCTGGCCGCCCCCAACGTCATCGGCGTCAACGCCGGAGCGGGGCTCTGCACGGCGGTGTGCGCCGCCCTCTGGCCCGCCCGGGCGGCGGCGGTTCCCCTGGCCGCCTTTCTGGGGGCCCTGGGAGGCGTGCTGCTGGTGCTGGGCATCGGATACCGGACCGGCGCGTCCAGGATGACCCTGGTGCTGGCGGGGGTGGCGGTCAGCGGCATGTTCGGCGCGGGCATCGACGCGGTGCTGTCCTTCTTTCCCGACGCGCTGAACGGGTACGCGGACTTCCGGGTGGGAGGGGTGGCGAACCTCTCCATGAGCCGGGTGGCCCCGGCCTTTTGGGTAATCCTGCCGGCGTTTCTCCTGGCCTTGTCCCTGGCGGGGGAGATGGACGTGCTGCTCCTCGGGGACGAGACCGCCCGGAGCCTGGGCCTCCCGGCCCGGCGGCTGCGGCTGGTCCTGCTGGCCCTGGCGGCGGCGCTGGCGGGGGCGGCGGTGAGCTTCGCGGGCCTTTTGGGCTTCGTGGGCCTCATCGCCCCCCACATGGCCCGGCGGCTTGCGGGAGAGGACAGCTCCGCCCGGCTGCTTTTGACCTCGGCCCTGGGGGGCGCGGCCCTGGTGACATTGTGCGACATCCTGGCCCGGACGCTGTTCGCCCCCTACGAGCTTCCGGTGGGCGTGGTGCTGTCTCTGCTGGGGGGGCCGTTCTTCCTCTGGCTGCTGCTGCGCCAGAGGCGGGGAAGGAGGAGGAAGCGTGCTTGAAGTGAGGCGTCTTGCGGCGGGCTATCCGGGCCGCCGGGTGCTGGAGGATGTGACCCTGGCCCTCCGGCCCGGGCGGGTGCTGGTTCTGCTGGGGCCCAACGGCTGCGGGAAAAGCACCCTCCTGCGGACCATGCCCGGCCTGCTTTCCCCCCTGGGCGGGGAGGTTTTGCTGGACGGGCGGCCCCTGGGGGACTACAGTCCCCGGCAGATAGCCCGAAAAACCGCCTACCTCCCCCAGTCCCGGACGGCGCCCAGCATTACGGCCCGGCGGATGGTCCTCCACGGGCGGTTTCCCCACCTGTCCTATCCCCGCCGCTGCCGGAGGGAGGACTACGAGGCCGCAGACCGGGCGCTGGAGCTGGCGGGCGCCCTGGATTTGGCGGACCGCCCCCTGCCGGAGCTCTCCGGCGGGCAGCGGCAGAAGGTCTATCTCGCCATGGCCCTGGCCCAGGAGGCGGAGACTCTCCTCATGGACGAGCCCACCGCCTACCTGGACATCCGCTGCCAGCTGGAGACCCTGGCCCTGGCCCGCCGCCTGGCGGCGGAGGGGCGGGCGGCGGCTTTGGTCCTCCACGACCTCTGCCTGGCTCTGGCCATGGCGGACGATATCGCCGTCCTGGGCGGCGGCCGCCTTTTGGCCCTGGACGGGCCGGAGGAAATCTACCGCAGCAAAATTCTGGAGCGGGTCATGGGCGTCCGCCTGGGCCGCTTTGCCGGGCCGGGGGGATGGCGTTATTTCTGCGAGCTGCCGGAGGAGGGGTGACATGGCGTACTTTCCGTTTTTCATGGACCTGGAGGGCCGGGAGGGCCTTATCGTGGGCGGCGGGGCCGTGGCGCTGCGGAAGCTCCAAAAGCTTCTGCCCTTCGGCCCCCGGCTCACCGTGGCCGCGCCGGAGCTGCTGGAGGAAATCCAGGCCCTGCCAGGGCTCACCCTGCTCCGCCGGGCCTTTGACCCCGCCATGCTGGAGGGGAAGTTTTTCGTAATCGCCGCTACCGGCAGCCGGGAGGAAAACCGGAAAATCGCCGCCCTCTGCCGGGAGAGGGGAATCCTGGTCAACGCCGCGGACAGCAAAGAGGACTGCGGCTTCCTGTTCCCCGCCCTGGTAAAGCAGGGGGATTTGACCGTGGGAATTTCCACCGCCGGAACAAGCCCCAGCGCCGCCGCCTGGGTGAAGCGGCGGGCGGCGGGTCAACTCCCGGAGGATTTCGGGGATATGCTTGCCTATCTCGCCTCCCTGCGCCCCCTGGTCAAAGCCCGCGTCCCGGAGAAGCGCCGGGCCGCCGTGTTCTCCCGGCTGTTTTCCGCCTGCCTGGAGGGGGGCTTTCCCCTGGAGGAGGCCGCCTTGGCGGCGGTTCTGGAGGAGGCCGCCTTGGCGGCGGTTCTGGAGGAGGCCGCCGCCGGAAAGGTCTATCTGGTGGGAGCGGGCTGCGGGGCGGCGGACCTCATCACCCTCCGGGGCCTGCGGCTTCTGGAGCGCTGCGGCGCGGTGGTCTACGACGATTTGCTGGACCGGAGGCTGCTGGAGGCCGTGCCGGAGAGCGCGGAGGCCCTCTATGTGGGCAAGCGGCGGGGCCGCCGCTCCATGGACCAGGAGGCAATCAACGCCCTTCTGATCTCCAAGGCCCGGGAGGGCAAGACGGTGGTCCGCCTCAAGGGCGGGGACCCCTTTGTCTTTGGCCGGGGCGGAGAGGAGGCCCTGGCCCTCCAGGCCGCCGGAATCCGGTGGGAATACGTTCCCGGCGTGACCTCCGCCGTGGCGGTCCCGGGCTGGGCCGGCATTCCCGCCACCCACCGGGGAGTGAGCCGGAGCTTCCACGTGGCCGCCGCCCACACGGCGGACTCGCCGGACGGCCTGCCGGAGGGACTGGAGAACCTGGCCCGCCTGCCGGGAACCTTGCTGTTTCTCATGGGCCTTTCCCAGCTGGAGGAGCTTGCCCGCCGCCTCATGGCGGCGGGACTGCCGAAGTCCACCCCCGCCGCCGTGGTTTCCGGCGAAAACGCCCCCCGGCCCATGGCGGTCCGGGGGACGCTGGAGGACATTGCGGAAAAGGCCCGGAAGGCCGGGACCGAGGCCCCCGCCGTCATCGTGGTGGGGGGCACGGCGGGAATGGATTTGCGGGCTTAGAGCCTATCCGCGAATAAGACGTGCGCAGATTGCGCCGTCAGATTTTTGCCCCAAGGGCATGTGACATCCCTAAGCGGCAAAGCCGCCAACGGCTGTCCGATCGCCAGACAAGGCGCTTTGACGCAGGCGGGCTGTCGTCCGGCAAGGAAACGCAACGCAGGATGGCGGAAAATATGCAAGCAAGCTGTGTGCGTCTTATTCGCGGATAGGCTCTTAGTAGCCATACCGCTTCCGCTGGGACGCCAGAAACGCTGCGGTGACAAAGAGGGTCAGCACCTCCGCCGCTGTCACCGCCAGCCAAATGCCGTCCAGCTCCAGGAACAGGGGCAGAACGAAGATGGCGGCGGTCTGAAACAGCAGCGTCCGCAAAAAGGCGATGGCGGCGGAAATCACGCCGCTGCCCAGGGCGGTGAAGAAGGCGGAGCCGAAAATGTTGAAGCCCATAGCCAGGAAGGACAGGGCGTAAAGCCGGAAGCCCCGGGTGGTGAGGGCCAGGAGATCCGCGTCATAGCCCACGAAAATCCGGGACAGCGGCCCCGCCAGGGCTACGGCGGCAGCGGTGAGCCCGGCGCAGCCCGCCAGCATCAAAAGCAGGCTCTTCCGCAGAAGGCTCCGCAGCTCCTCCTGGTTTCCCGCCCCGTAATGGTAGCTGATAATGGGCCCCGCTCCGGTGGAATAGCCCAGGAACACGCCGATGAAGATGAAGTTCACGTACATGATCACCCCGAAGGCGGCCACGCCGTTCTCCCCAATGAGACGCATGAGCTGGAAGTTGTAGAGGATGCTGACAAAGGAGGTGGAGAGGTTGCTCATCATCTCCGAGGAGCCGTTGGAGCAGGTCTGGGCCAGCACCCGGCCCTCGAACTTGGTTTTCGTCAGGCGGAGGGGGGATTTATTGGGCAGGAGGAAGTAGATCAGGGGCACCACGCCCCCCACGAGGGAGCTCAGCACCGTGGCGATGGCCGCTCCCGCCACGCCCCAGGGCAGGACTCCCACCAAAAGCCAGTCGCCGGCCATGTTGGTCAGCCCCGCCGCCACGGTGAGCCCCAAGCCCAGCTTGGGCCGCTCCGCCGCCACCAGGAAGGTTTGAAACATGTTCTGCAAAATGAAGGGCACCAGGGCGAAGGTGAGCACCCGCCCGTAGAGGACCGCCAGGGGCAGCATCTCGCCCTCCGCCCCCAAAAGGACGCAGAGGGGCTCCATGATAAGCTCCGCCGCCGCCGTCAGGACCAGTCCCGCGATGATTCCGGCCCAGACGATGAGGGTGAAGTAGCGGTTCGCCCGGGGAAGGTCCCCCTCCCCCATGGTGCGGGCCACCACAGCGCTGCCGCCGGCGCCCAGCATGAAGCCCACCGTGGCGAAAATCATCAGCGCGGGCATGATGAGGTTCACCGCCGCGAAGGCGGTCTTTCCCGCGTAGTTGGAGACGAAGACGCCGTCCACCACGCCGTAGATGGAGGTGAAAATCAGCATGACGACGGTGGGGAAAGTGAAGCGCAGGAGCTTGCCATAGGTAAAATGCTCGGATAAACGGATATGCATAGGGAGTTCCTTTCTCTGTATGACGCGCCTGCCGGGAGTTTCCCGGCGGCTTTATTTTTGGGGTATGGGGGCCACCTTTTGAAACAGGGCGAACCACTTCCGGGACAGGCGGAGCATGGCCAGCCACTCTTCCTCCGTCATGCCCTCGGCGGCGGCCCGCTCCGCCTCCATGACGGGGAGGACGGTTTTCCGGACCAGCTCCCGGCCCCGGTCCGTGAGACAGACAGCCACCTCCCGGCCTCCGCCGGGCCGGAGGGCGAGGAAGCCCCCCGCCTCCAGCTTCCGCACGGAGGAATGGACAGTCTGCTTGCTGAGGAAAAACTGGCGGCAGATATCCTTCTGGGTGCAGCCCTCCCCCAGCTCAGCCAGGCTCCACAGCACCCAGAGGGCGCTGTCCGACAGGCCCAGGCCCTGGGCCAGGGTATGGTAAAATTCGTCGATTTGATGGTCGGTTTGGAGATACTCCTGAAATAATTGGTATTTGTCCATCCGGTGGCTCTCCTTATAGTATGAAATCAGACTTGCAGGAGACACTATAGTCCGATCTCATACCATAGTCAAGGGGCGGCCTTCACAAAAATACGAGGCGGACCATGTGGAATATGTAACAAGAGGCCCGGAGACCGGGCCTCTTGTCACTTCTTTGTGGAAATGCAGAGGGCGTGGCAGATGGAGGGGATGGACTCCCCCTGAAAACTGGAGGTGGGGGAGAGCAGGGCCCCGGTGGGGGCGAAGACAATTTTTTTCCACTTCCCCTGCCGCATGCCGGAGAGGAGGTAGCCGTTGAATACCGAGGCGGAGCAGCCGCAGCCGGAGCCCCCGGCGTGCATGTCCTGCCGCTCCCGGTCATAGAGGAGGAGGCCGCAGTCCTGGAAACGGTCCCCCATGTCCACGCCGTCCTTGGCGAAAAAGTCCCGGACAATGGCGTGGCCCAGCTCCCCCAGGTCCCCGGTGACCACCAGGTCGTAATCCTGGGGACCGGTTTTGGTGTCCTGGAAGAAGGCGGACAGGGTGTCGTAGGCCGCCGGAGCCATAGCGGCCCCCATGTTGTTGGCGTCGGCGACGCCCTTGTCCACAATCTTTCCGCAGGTGATGTGGGTGATATAGGGCCCGTCCCCCTGGGAGGCCAGTATGGTGCACCCGGCGGCGGTGGCGGTCCACTGGGCGGTGGGGGTCCGCTGGTTGCCGTAGGGCA
>CAJUBX010000080.1 GCA_910585165.1 uncultured Oscillibacter sp.
AGACCACCGCGCCGTTTTCGCAGAGGAAGGGCACCTTGTCCGCCACCGGGGCGAACAGCCGCCGGAGGCTGGTGTACTGCCGCCCGCTGGCGGGGCAGAAAAGGATGCCCTTTTTCTCCAGGCGGCGGATGTGGCCGAAAATTTCCGGGGGAATCTCCGCAGCTCCATTCTGAAGCAGGGTCCCGTCGATGTCGCTGGCGATGAGGCGGACCATAGCTGACTCCTTCCTTTTGATAAAGGGCGTATTCTTTGATTGAACAAGCTACAGTATAGCCCAGGATTCCCCGCAAAGCAAGCCTTAAATCTCCCGCTTCCTCCGCCGGTTCAGTTATACTCTTCCACCAACAGCCTCTCCCCCTCTATTGTACAGCATTACTATTATATCCGTCTTCAATTTCAAACGCCTCGTCCATCTGGTCATAAATCAGGAATTGGGACAAAAACAAGATATACCAAAAACCCAAAACCGGAACCAGCAGCACGGTCCATGGGGCGAACAGCACCATCACCGCAAGATAGCCCAGTTGCAAAGCCGCCGAAACAAGGACACGCCACAGATATTTCGCGGTAAACAGCAACACGTTCCGCAGCCGCGTTCCGGCGCTTTGCCGGAACAGCGCCACCTGCGGCCAATACAATGTGCTGACTACCAGAAACACCAGAATTGAAAGCAGATACAACGTCATGGTGCCGATGCCTACCCCTCGCTGAGACCACCAAAACAAGTGGGCCATAAAGGCGTATAGGCCGGTCAGCAGGCCAAGAACCCCGCCGGGCAGCAGACTGTCCCTCCAGTTCTGCCGCCAGCTTTGGCAGTAGCTTTTCCGCCAGTTTTGGGGATCGTCCCGGAGTCCCCGGAGAATGGCGTCGTACATCCCCGCCAGAAAGGGTCCGAAGATCATCCCGCCCAGGATAGAGCAGGGCAGCAAAACCAGAAGGCTGGAGGATAAAGCGGAATAGGCGATCCCGGCCGCCAGCGGCAGGGCGCCCGCTACCGTCGCCAGGTTCAGGCACATCCAATGTCCGGCGTGAAACGAGAGGAGCTGTTTATAGCGGTTGAAGCCCGTCTGACGGACATTGATATCATATTCAGGATCGTCATGGATAAAGAGTCCCATCGCTGATTCCCTCCTCAGTCCGAAATACCGGCCCCGTAGTGACAGCCGCATAAAAAGTCCTCGAGGATATCCGCCTCGTTTCCGTCGAACGCATCCCGGCAGTTCAGCTCAAAGCTCAGGGCGTACTTTCCGCAGACCCCGAAGGCGGAGGCTCCCCGGCTGTACGGATTCGTCTCCGAGCCGCATTCGTAGTCCGACAGGGCATAGTCCTGGCCGTTCCAGGTCTCCTCCCGGCGATCGACGGCGGTATAAAGCTCATCCTGACGGCCCTGCCATTCCTCCACCGCCGCCTGAGCGTGCTCCGCGTCCGCGCAGCCGTAGACCAGCACGTCCAGCTGGGCCTCGTATAGGTCGATTTCCTCTCCGTCCGCGTTGGTGTAGGACTCCGCCTCCCCGATGGTCCAGGCCGCGTAGAACATATCGTTGGCCGTGAGGGCCGTGTTGTTGTACAACAGGGTCAGACCATGCTCCGGCGGTTCCACGCCCAGGACCGGGCCCAGGGTAATCCAGTCCTCGCTCCACTCGCTGCCGTCCGCCGCCTGAGACGGCGCGACGGAACAGCCCGTCAGAGCAAAAAGGCTCAAAGCCAGAACCAATCCCCAAATGCGTTTTGTTTTCATACGACCGCCCCTTCTGTTAAAATCCCCCAAAGCCGTTCACAGCCCTCCGGGTTTTTGCAGGTTTTCTCCTCGCTCCAAAATCCCCGGCGGGCCAGATACAGTCCCGAAAACAGCTCCCGGCAGTCACCTGTGAACTCCTGGCCCAGCACGGGTTCCGAATACGTCCCCAGCTCCAGCGCCGCCAGCGCGGGGCAGCCGTCCCAGGGCAGGCAGAATGCCTTTTCCTTTTCGTCCCCCGGCAGGGTCCCGTCCAGGTTCTGAAGGATTTCATAGTTGGCTTGAAACGTTTCAGGGTCGTCCATTAAAAAAGGAAGCTCTCGCAGGTCTCCAGGTCCGCCATCAGCTGAATGTTCGCCGCTGAGGCGTACAGGTCCGCGTCGCCGGTTTGAGCGGTCAGGTACTGGTTCACCCGCACCTTCCCGCCGCCTGTCAGGCCGGACAAAACGGTCTCCAGGGCGGACACGGCCTCCTCAGGAAGGGGCTTCGCGGCGACGTAGGCGGCTTGATAGTCCGGCGCGTCCCGGTGAGTTTTCCAGGCGTTGAGGCCCAGGTCCCCCAGGACCAGCGCCAGGAGCACCGCCGCCCCCACGTGCCACTTGTGGTAGTGCCACCAATTGGCCCGCCGTTCCTGGGCGGTCAGCTCACGGGGCGCGTCCGGCTGTACGTCCCGGTATTTCCATTTCAGGTATTCGCTTGCCACGAAAGCGCCTCCTCTTTATGCTCCAGGTTACAGGAAAGATTCAGGCGGTAGGACCGCCTGAGGGGAAAGGGTATACCCTTTCCCCTCATTCTTTTGTGGTCCCGCCGCTGGCATAGGACACCGGCAGGCAGACCAGACTGGGGAGATTGCTCCGGTCCTCCTGGAGAAGCAGGTCCACGCAGGTCTCCGCCAGCCGGTTGACGGGCTGAATGATGGTGGAGCAGTGGAAATCCCCGAAGGCAAAATGCCGGGTGCCGTCAAAGCCGATGAGCTGCACATCCTCCGGGACCCGCACGCCCATCTCTGCCAGCATCCGTACGATCCGGCAGGCCAGGGCGTCCGTGGCGCAGAAGATGCCGTCGAAGGCCAGCCGTCCGTTCTCCATGTGTTCCTCCAGAAAGGCGCGGAAGCTCTCGACGCCCTCCCGGTCATCCTTCCGCAAGACTGCGTACTCCACCTGCTTCTGGCGGCAGCAGGACTCGAACCCGTCTCCCCGCTTGTCCGACTCGCCGGGGACCTGGGAGCCGATGCGCAGGAAGAGCAGCCGCTTGCAGCCCAGCTCCAGCAGCTTTTCCGCCGCCAGCTGCCCGCCGCCGAAGTTGTCCGAGGAGACGCAGGGCGTTCCGGGGTTGAACTTGCGGTCGATGCTCACATAAGGCAGCCGGGGGTCCACCTCCAGTTCCGGATTGTAGGTAAGGCCGATGATCCCGTCCGCTTTATTCTGCTGGACCATCTGGATGCACCGCTGTTCCGCGTCCGGGTCCGACGCGGTCAGGGCCAAAATCAGCTTGTAATTCCGCGCCGCCAGTGCCTGGCAGACATATTGGGCCAGGGAGGCGAAGAATGGCGGTGTGATATCCGGGAGGATCAGCGCCGCCGTATAGGTCTTGTTGGTCTTCAGCCCCCGGGCGTAGCTGTTGACCTGATAGCCCAGCCGCCGGGCCGCCTCCTCCACCCGGAGGCGGTAGCTCTCCCCTACGGGCAGATTGTTGAATACCTTGGACACCGTCCCCAGGGCCACGCCAGCCTCCTGCGCCACGTCCTTCATCGTGGGGGCGCTCCCCTTTTGTTTCATGAACCCTCACGTCCTTTTCGTGAAATCCTGCGCTGAAACCCATTATATTCATGAAACGTTATTTTTCAAGCCCCCATTCCTGAAATCGTTTCTTTGCACAAAATTCCCTGTATTTTTCGTTCTAAACGTAAAAATCGGAAAAACTGGAGCGGACTGCCTTGACAAATTCCGAAAACCGCCCTATTATTTCCTCAAAAGATGTGTAACGTTTCACAAAAAAGAACGTTCCACGGGGCCAGGCGCCGGTCCGCGGGGGCCGCGAGGGGGGATGAGCCGGACAAACGCTGCTTTCTCAGGAGAAAACGCATAAAGGAAGTGAATCACAATGGCAAGAACAAACGCGGCGGCCTCCGCCGTGGCGGTCCGCCCCGGCAAGTCCCTGAGCCGGCGGATCAAAGACAACTGGCAAATGTATCTTTTGCTGCTGATTCCCGTGGCGCTGACCTTCATTTATAAGTATATCCCCATGTACGGTATCCAGATCGCCTTCCGGGACTTCAAGGCCAGCCAGGGCTACATGGGCAGCGAATGGGTGGGCCTGTACTGGTTCCGGCGGTTCTTCAGCTCCCCCACCTGCCTGCGGATGATCAAGAACACGGTGCTCATCAGCCTGTACAGCCTGCTGTGGAGCTTTCCCATTCCCATCATCCTGTCCCTCATCATCAACCAGCTGCGCCACGCCCGGTTCAAGCGGGTGGTGCAGACCGTCCTCTACGCGCCCCACTTTATCTCCACCATGGTCATCTGCGGTATGCTCCGCATCTTCCTCAGCCCCTCCGGCGGACTGCTGAACCTGATTATGGGCACCAGCGTGGATTTCCTCACGGAGTCCTCCGCCTTTCGCACAATCTATATCGCCTCCGGCATCTGGCAGGACGCGGGCTGGGGCTGCATCATCTACCTGGCCACCCTGGCCAACGTGGACCCCGGCCTCTATGAGGCGGCGAAGGTGGATGGCGCGTCCGTTTTCCAGCGCATCAAAAACATCGACATTCCGGAACTGCTGCCCATGGCGGTCCTAAACCTCATCATGGCGGCGGGCGGACTGATGAACGTGGGTTTTGAGAAGGTCTGGCTGCTCCAGACGGACCTGAACAAGGCGACCAGCGACGTCATCGCCGTGTATGTGTACCAGCAGGGTATTGAAAACGCGAAATACAGCTACTCGACCGCTGTGGGACTATTCAATACAGTCGTCAATATCGTGCTGCTGCTCATCGTCAACAAAATCGCGTCCAAGGCCTCGGACGTGGAATTTGTGTAAAGGAGGGGAGCGAACATGAAAAAAGCATCCGGTATGTCCGAGCGGACCAGCGACGTCGTTTTGATTGTGATCTGCTCCATCGTCCTGCTGCTGGTGGCCTATCCCCTGTACTACGTGGTGGTGGCTTCCTTTTCCGACCCCTATGAGGTCTACGCCGGCAAGACGTTCCTCCTCCCCAGCGGCTTCACGCTGGACGGCTATAAGGCGGTCTTCCTCAACGACGGCATCGTCTCCGGCTTTTTGAACTCCGTGAAGTACACCGTCATCGGCACCGTCTTCTCCGTGGCCATGCTCTACATCACCGCCTATCCCATGGCCCAGCGGGACCTGCCGGGCCGGAAGGCGCTGAGCATTTTCTTCCTCATCACCATGTACTTCGGCGGCGGGCTGGTGCCCACCTATCTGGTGGTGAAGCAGACCCAGCTGGTGGGCAGCATGTGGGCTCTGTTTCTCCCCGGCGGCGTGGCGGTGGGCAACATGATTATTGTCCGCAACTACTTCCAGAACTCCATCCCCCACGACCTGGTGGAGGCGGCCTCCATCGACGGCTGCTCCAAGCTCCGCACCTTCGTCAGCGTGGTAATCCCCCTGTCCATGCCGATTCTGGCGGTCATGGTGGTTTTCTCCATGGTGGCCTACTGGAATGACTGGTTTACGGCCCTGATCTATTTGGGCGGCAAGGGTTCTCCTCTGCCCCTGGTGATGCGGAACATCCTGATTAAAAGTTCCGCCACCGCCAGCCAGGCCGCGACCATCTCCGGCGGCTACGCGGAACTGAATAAGCTGACGGAACTTTTGAAATTCTGCTCCATGATCGTGGCGGCCCTGCCCATGCTGATCGTGTATCCCTTCGTCCAGAAGTATTTCGAGAAGGGCTTCATGGCCGGCGCGGTGAAGGGCTGAGAAAGGAGGAGCACCATGAAAAAGACGATTGGCAAAACGATTTCCGCGGGCCTTGCGGTGCTGCTCCTTACGGGATGCAGCGGCGGCCTGGTGAACAACGTCAACGACGGCACCGTCAACGAAAACCGGGAACAGACGGATTTCTACATCATGGGCGGTATGTCCGCCCTCTGCGCGGGCTACGACGACCACGAGGTGCTGGACGGCCTCCTGGAGGAGGCTGGCATCAGCATCAAATGGGAAACTATGAGCGATTCCCTGGCGGAGCAGGTGAACATCCGCATCACCGGCGGCCAGCTTCCCGACGCCTTCATGGGCGTGGGCTTCAACAACTACGACCTGGCCCGGTACGGCGACGACGGCACCTTCCTGGACCTGACGCCTTATCTGACCCCGGACATCATGCCCAACCTCTGCGGCATTCTGGAGGAACACCCGGAGATTCGCGCGGCTATCACCCAGGAAGACGGCGGCATCTACGGCCTGCCCTCCGGCGAGCAGATGACTACCGCGGGCATCGGCGTGCCCATGGACGAGGCGTACTCCATCTTCTCCGTTCCCCAGTACAGCATGATCAACAAGGCGTGGCTGGACGATCTGGGCCTGGAGGTCCCTACCTCCCTGAATGAGCTCCACGACGTGCTGAAAGCCTTCAAGGACAACGATATGTCCGCCAAGTATTACGGCAACGCTCCTGGCTCCACCCTTCCCATGACCACCGGCTTTGACGAGTGGTGCTGGGGACAGAATATCTTCTACTCCGGCTTCGGCTTCACCAACTTCCCCAACGACGTTATCAACGACCTCCAGCTGAACAGCGACGGGAAAGTGGAATTCGTCTGCGCCAGCGACGCCTACCGAGACTGCCTGACCTACTTCCACGACTGGTATGCCGAGGGCCTGATGGACGTGGAGATGTTCTCCCAGAGCGACAGCCAGCTCATCGCCAAGTGCCAGCAGGGCTACGTGGGCGTGTCCACCTGGTGGTACATCGAGGAACTGATGGGCGAATACGCCAAGGACTACGTCTTCCTGCCGCCCCTCACCGGCCCCAAGGGCACGGAGTATGAAAACACCTGCAATGTCACCATCCGGCACGGTTCTCCCATCACCTCCGGGCAGCTGAATATCACAAATAAATGTCAGAGCCCCATCAACCTGCTGAGGTTCTTCGATCTGTGGTATACTGGAGAATCCGCCATGCAGCTGCAATACGGCCCCATCGGCGTGTTCTTCACCGGCCAGGATGACAAGGGCATGTGGCTGTCTATCACCGACGAGGAAGCCCGGGCAAAATACAACAAGAGTGCCGGCGAGGTCCGCAACTCCTATGAGGTCTATGGTCCCAAGCTGATCCTGGCGGAGTACTACAACGACGTCTTCTACATGGAGGACCGGGCCATCGAGCGCCTCACCGACCTGGACCAGTTCTGGATGCCCTACGTAAAGGACACCTCCTTCTATCCCGTGGACTGTGCCTTTACCGGCATGGAGCTGGAGACCATCGACTGGCATAAGCCCGATTTCGTCACCGCCGTCCGGGAACAAGAGGGCCTGTGGCTCAAAGAGGGCGGCCCCACCGACCAGGAGTGGGAGGACTACAAGGAGTACCTGAGCAAAAAGTGCGGCATGGATGATCTGATTCAGGTCTACCAGAACGCCTACGACCGTTACACCGCCGCCCAGTAAACCGTTCCGTTCCCGCCGGGATTGCCCCGGCGGGAGCGGGCGGCGCCCCCACACTAAAAACCGGAGGAATCGTCATGACCAGTGAACTTCTGCAAAAGGCCCGGGATTTTGAAGCCCAGTACGGCCCCCATATTCCCAACAGCGAGCGCCCCGCCTTCCACGCCACCCCCACCATCGGCTGGATGAACGATCCCAACGGATTTTCCGTTTATAAGGGAGAGTATCATCTGTTCTACCAGTACCATCCCTACAGCGTGGAGTGGGGCCCTATGCACTGGGGGCACCTGAAGAGCAAGGACCTCATCCGCTGGGAGCGGCTCCCCGCCGCCCTGGCCCCGGATGAAGAATACGACGCCTCCGGCTGCTTTTCCGGCGGAGCCGTGGAGCTGGAGGACGGACGGCAGCTTCTGCTGTACACCGGCGTTCAGCGCAACCACAGCCCCGAGGGCTATTTGCAGGACATCCAGACCCAATGCGTCGCCATCGGAGACGGGGTGAACTACGAAAAGTGGCCCGCCAATCCTGTGCTGGAGGGAAAGGACCTCCCCGAGGGCGGCAGCATCGTGGACTTCCGGGACCCAAAGGTCTGGAAGGACCTGGACGGAAATTACTGTGCCGTTATCGGCAACCGTACGGAGGACGGCAGCGGGGCCGTCCTGCTCTACCAGCTCACGGAAGGACTTAAGGGCAAGTTTGTCCGCATCCTGGACCGGAGCTATAACCAGTACGGAAAAATGTGGGAGTGCCCGGACTTCTTCCACCTGGACGGCAGGCAAGTCCTGCTCACCAGCCCCCAGGATATGACTCCCGTGGGCCTGGAGTTCCACGCGGGCAACGGGACGGTCTGCCTCATCGGCGATTATGATCCCCAGGGAACGGGTTTCACCCGCCAGTCCGCCCAGGCGATAGACTACGGCCTGGATTTCTATGCCCCGCAGACCCTGGAAACCCCCGACGGACGGCGGGTCATGATTGGCTGGATGCAGAACTGGGACACTGTGAACGCCAAGCCCTATCACTGCCGCTGGTTTGGGCAGACGACCCTGCCCCGGGAACTGTCCGTCCGAAACGGGCGGCTGTTCCAAAACCCCGTTCGGGAATTGGAAGCCTACCGGGGTCAGCGGGTTGTCCATCAGAACATCCCCGTTTGCGGCGAGATCAACCTGCCCGGCGTTCAGGGACGGATGCTGGACATGACCGTAAAGGTCCGGCCCACGGGTCCCAATCTCTACCGCTGGTTCCGCATCCGGGTGGCCAAGGACGGGGAGCACGAGACCATTATCCGCTACCGTCCCGACCAAGGCACCCTCAAGCTGGACCGCATCCGCAGCGGCCTGCCTCACGATATCGTCCATACCCGCTCCTTCTTGGTACGCCCCAGGGACGGGGAGATCGAGCTTCGCGTCATTCTGGACCGGTTCAGTGTGGAGGTATTCGTGAATGACGGCGAACAGGCCGCCAGCGCCGTGATTTACACCCCCCAGGAGGCGGCCGCCATCACCTTTGAGGCCGGAGGCTCCGCGCTGATGGACGTAGAAAAATACGATTTGATTTTTAATGAGGAGATGTGAGACATGCAGTCAAAGCGCTTTGATGTAACCGCTTTAGGCGAGCTGTTGATCGACTTCACGGAAAGCGGCCTCAGCGAACAGGGCAACGCCCTTTTCGAGGCCAACCCTGGCGGCGCGCCCTGCAACGTGCTGGCCATGCTGGCCAAGCTGGGGCGGAAGACCGCCTTCATCGGCAAGGTGGGGGCGGACCAGTTCGGCCGCCGCCTCCGTCGGGCGGGAGAGGGCGCTGGCATCTGCATGGACGGCCTGGCGGAGGACAAAACGGTCCCCACCACCCTGGCCTTTGTCCACAAGCTGGAGAACGGCGACCGGGACTTCTCCTTCTACCGGGGACCCGGCGCGGACCGGACCCTGACTGCGGGAGAGGTTTCACGTCCGATTGTGGAAGACTGTAAAATCTTTCACTTCGGCACTCTTTCTCTGACCCATGAGCCGGTGCGGAGCGCCACCCAGGCGGCGTTGGCCTGGGCGAAGGACGCGGGGGCGCTGATTTCCTTTGACCCCAACCTGCGCCCGCCTCTGTGGGACAATCTGGAAACCGCCAGGGAGCAGATCGCCTGGGGCCTTGCACAGTGCGACGTGCTGAAAATCGCCGATAACGAGCTGGAATTCATGACCAGGGAGAAGGATTTTCACAAGGGTGCGGCCATCCTGCAACAGCAGTATCCCAATATCCGGCTCTTGAACGTCACCGCTGGCCCTGGAGGCAGCTATTCCGCCTGTGGTGAGCTCTGGGTCCACCTTCCCGGCCTGGCCCTGGGCGGCGTGGTGGACACCACCGGCGCGGGGGACACCTTCTGCGCCTGTGTGCTGAACACTGTTTTGAAAAAAGGGCTGGACGCGCTGAACAGCGAGGCGGCTCTGGGAGAAATGCTCTCCTTTGCTAACGCTGCCGCCTATCTGGTGACGACGAAAAAGGGCGCGATCCGCTCCATGCCGGAACGGATGCAAATCGAGGCTCTTCTGCGCATGACTGCCGAAATCAGATAAACCAGATAATCTTTTTAAAACTCAAAAATACCGGCGGCGGTCCACTCCACTGCTCATGGCCGCTGTACGGATCAAAAGGAGGAAGCAGTTCCGCTTGGCTTGCGGTGCGGCAGTGTGGAGACCTGCCGTAAAGCGGCCCCTCCACCGCGGCGGGCCGGAAAGCGGTTTTGGGGGAGTCCGGGCCGCTAAAGCTGGTATGTATGTCTGAGAGCCCGTCTAAAATCTAGCAATTAGAGCAATCTGCGAAAAGCAGTTCAGTAACCAGCGTTAATGAACCAACCACTACAATCGGAAGGA
>CAJUBX010000081.1 GCA_910585165.1 uncultured Oscillibacter sp.
ACTGGGTGGCGGTGTCGTACACCGTCAGCCCCGTGACGCAGGAGGCGGAGGCGGCCGTAAACACGGCGCTGGTCCAGGGGATGGTCCCGCCGCCCCGGGAGGCGATGGGCAGGGACAGCAGACAGGCCCCCGCCAGAATCAGCAGGGCAAAGCCCAGGGCAAGGGTCTGCACAGCATTTGGTCGGCGCATAGGCGGCCTCCTGGCAATCGAAGTTTCCCGCCCGCGCCCAGAGGCGGCTCCCCGCGGCCTTGAAACCAGGTCCGCGGGAAGCGGCGGTTTTCCCATTATTATATCCGCCTTTTCCTCCGTTTTCAAGCACAGGGAGCAAAAAAGAGGCAGCTGGGCCCGGCAGGGCCGGAAGGGGCGGTCCTCCTCACCGGAACAGCCGCCCCACGTCCTCCTTTCCCCGTTTGCCATGGGTCCGCATGGCCTGGGAGGACGGCAGGGAGATGGCCCGCCGGGCGTCCTCCAGCAGATCGCCCGCCGCCCCGGCGTTCCGCACGGGACCCTCCGCCCCGTCCAGGTACTGCTGAACACCCAAGAGGCCGTTCCAGCTCCGATCCAGGCGGTGATAGAGCACGCTGTACGCGTTTTGAATCTGGCTGACCCAGCGCCGGTCCCGCTCGACGACGGCCCGGGCGGCCTTGGCCGCCTCCTTCGTGGCCACGCTGAGCCGGTCCAGCCCCAGGGCCCGGGAGGACAGGCGGAACTGGGGCAGCGTCACGGTCTCCGCCCCCATCTGGAGCGGAACCCCGGACCGGGTCCAGAGCCGGGCCTTCCCCACGTCCGCTTTCCCGGCAATCTGGACCTTGCCGCAGCTTCCGAACAAACAGGCCCCAATGTCCGCCCCGGGATCGCCGCCCACGGCCTTGCGGATGCGGGCGCTTCCGGTGATGAGGATGTCGCCGCAGGTCCCCTGGACCCCCGCTCCGATGGCGGCGGCATGGCCCAGCGCCAGGGCGGCGACGCTGCCGCCCCGGATGCGGATATCCCCCACCGGGGCCCCCAGGGCCCCGCCGATTCCGGCCCCGCCGCCGGCGGCTCCGGTGGCCTCCACCACGCCGCCCAAAATCTCCACCGTTCCCATGGCTCCCCGTTTTCCCGCACCGATGCCCGCACCGCCCCCTGCGCCGGTGGCGCAGACGCTGCCGCCCCGGATTTGAATGCGGCTGGTCCGGTCCCGGCCTCCGCCGCTGTCCCGCCCGATGCCCGCGCCGCCTGCTCCGCCGCAGGCGGACAGGGTCCCGGCGGGATTCCGGCTGCTGCTCCGGGCCTCCGGGCAGTCCACCAGCAAAGACGTACCGTCCCCCAGGGAGATGCCCGCCCAGCCTGCGCCGCTTTCAAAACGGTTCTCCGTGCCGCTTTGCAGCAGCAGCGTCACGTCGTTTTCCCGGCCCAGGGCAAAGGCCCCGCCCTCGGATACCCGGCAGATCACGCCCCCCAGGGTCAGCTCCATGGTCCCGATGCCGTCCGCCAGCGCCAGCCGCCCGCTGAAGGGCCTCTGGTTGGCGTCGGTGCCCGGGCCGCCGGAGACGGCGGACACCCGGTTGGTCAGGACGCGCAGGGTGTGGGTTTCCTGTTCGTAAATCCAATCGGTCCCCGCTTCCCCTCCGGTGACGGTGAAGGGATTCGGATAGAGGACGGTTTCCTCAAAGGCCCCGGCGCTCTCGTTCCACCGCAGATAGGCGTAGCGGGTCTTGGGCCGCCGAGCCTCGTCCCTTCCCCGGATAACCACCGTGTGGACGGGGGAGCCCCGCTCCCCCTTTTCCAGCCACAGCCGGGCGGGCTCCCCGCTTGACAGCAGGGCCCTCCCGTGCCTGCCGTCCACCGTCAGGGAGGTGACGGCGCTCCAGCCCGGCAGCAGGGTCCGCCAAACAAGGTCGAAGGGGGCCATAGGCTTCCCGGAGCCGCCGGACACCTGGGCCCCGCGGGCCGCCAGAAGGACCGGCCCGTCGATGACCACGGGGACGGGCAGGGTCCCGAAGTCCCCGCCTTCCTCCTCCGCCGCCAGAACCGCCGCGCCGCCTGTCAAGTGCAGAACGCTGCCCTCTCCGCCGCGCAGCGTGCCGATTCGAACCAGCCCGCCGCCGCCCAGGGTCAAAACCGCGCCGGGGCGCAGCCGCACCTCTCCCAGGGCGGCCTCTCCCGGGACCGATACCCGGGCGGAGGCCGCCACGTCCAGCACAGATATCTTCACTTCCCGCAGCGTCACCGTCCCGGAGCCCGCCAGAAGCAGCGTTTCTCCTTCCTCTCCGGTTCCCCGAAGAACCGTATCCCCGCTTCCGCCGATAACCAGCTCCCCGCCGGAGGGCCCGGCGGACACGCCGGGAAGGTCCTGCCCGGCCCTCTTTGCGTCCCCCAGGTCCACAATGGCGGCCTGGGGAGCGGTTCCCTCCGCCGCCGGTTCCGGGGCTTCGGCATGTTCCAGGGCGGGTTCCTCCGCCCCCGCGCCGGAGCTCTGGACCGCCGTCAAAAGGCCCATCATCAGCTCCAGGTTCATCCCCTCCATTCCCGCCAGAAGGGTCAGCATGGATGCGGCGGGCAAGAGGGCGGCAGCTTCATCCCCCGGGAGCAGCACCGCCACCAGGAAATCCTCCATTCCCGGGGCCGTGCCCGCAGTAAACTGGGCTTCCAGGTCCGCAAGGCTGCCGAAGACGCCGTCCGTCAGCTTTTGCACCGCCTCGTCCGGCGAAACGCCCTGGGATACCTTTTCCAAAAGTTGCCGCAGCCCCTCCAGAGCCGCCTTCAAATCCACCGCCTTGGAGGCGGAGCCTCCGGCGATGACGCCGCCCAGGTACAGCGCCGCCAAACAGCCCGCGGCGGCGCTGCCGTCCAGGGACTTCCCGGCAAGGGCGGCCAGAATATCCGGGATTCCCGCATCCTTATCCAGCCCCAGCATGCTCATCAGCCGCTCCGGGGTCAGCCCGCTTTGGGACATGCCCTTCACCAGCCAATCCGGGAGCTTCTGCGGGCCATCTTCCTCTCCCAGGGCGGCGTTTGCCGGGGGCTCCGCCCCGTCCTCAATTTCCGTGCCTTCATCCAGGAACAGCCGCATGCCCCCGGCAAAGGCCCCTCCGGTCATGCGGTCGATCTGCTCCGCCAGCCGGTCCAGCTCCGCCTGGAGGGCGGAGCGGTCCTCTCCGCCGCCTCCGGCGGCTTTCCCCGCCAGCTCCGCCATGCGGTCCAGCGCCTCCTGAACCTCCGCCAGCACGGCCTCCCCCGCCTGGAGGGTCCGGCGGCTCTCCCGGGTGCAGCTCTCCGCCCGGCCAATATGGCTCATAAGCCTCTGGAGCGTCTCCGAAACGGTAGCTCCCGGCGTTTTCGCCGCCGGACGGCTCTCTCCGGCGCGGTCCGCCCTCTCCGTCTTTCCCGCCGCCTGATACAACGGCCCGGCAGCGCGCCTCTCCCTGCGGATGGCCAGTTCGCCCATTCAGACGCCTCCTTTCTCAAATCCGCTTAAAGCGCGGTTCCTTTTATACCATATATATCGGCAGGCAGACGGGAAAGTTATAGCCGGAACGGCTGAATTTGTTTTTTCAGTCCGGCGGTACGCCGTCGCCGGGCGGCACAGAAAAAAGGGAAGCGCGCCGCGCTTCCCTCCCTTGAACCGCTCTAAAACCCTCTGTCCAGCGCCAAATCCTTGACCGCCTCCCCCGCCAGAACCAGCCCGGCGGCGGCGGGCACAAAGGCCGCGCTCCCCGGCACCTGCCGCCGGGCCTCCCCCGCCAGGGACTCCTGGTAGAGCGCTCCCTCCATCTCCAAGGGGGACTCCCGGGAGTAAACCACCTTCAGCCGCCGGACACCCCGGCGCTTCAGCTCCTTCCGCATCACCCGGGCCAGGGGACAGACGGAGGTTTCATAGATATCCGCCACCCGGAAGGCGGTGGGGTCCAGCTTGTTCCCGGCTCCCATGCAGCTGATGATCCGGGTTCCCGCCGCCTGGGCCTGCTGAATCAGGGCCAGCTTCCCGGTGACGGTGTCGATGGCGTCCAGCACGTAATCGTATTGGGAAAAGTCGAAGTCCCCGGCGGTATCGGGGCCGTAAAAGACCCTTCGGGCACGCACCGCCGCCTCCGGGTTGATGCTCAGCGCCCGGGCCCGGGCGGCGTCCGCCTTGTACTGTCCCAGGGTCTCATGGGTAGCCAGAATCTGGCGGTTCAGGTTCGTCAGGCTCACTCGGTCGCTGTCAATGAGCTCCAGCGTCCCCACGCCGCTGCGGACCAGCACCTCTGCGGCATAGCCGCCCACGCCCCCCAGGCCGAACACCGCCACCCGGGCTCGGGCCAGGCGCTCCATGCCCTCCCGGCCAAGGAGCAGCTCCGTTCTCGAAAACTGGCCCAGCATTTCCTCACTCCCTGATTCCCAGTATCTCAATCTGCTCCAGAACGTCCTGCCCCCGCCCGGTCAGCGCCATGCTGCCGTGAAGGGGATAGTCCCTGTAGGCGGCGTAATCGAAGCCCTTCAGGGGAACGTCGTAATCCAGCCGGATAAGCCCCTTCCCCGCAAGCGCCAGGATGGCGGCGGCGTATTCCTCCCGGGACCGCTCCCGGTCCTCCAGGTACACCGGCGTTTTCACATCCAGCCCCGCCGCAGCCGGGAGAAACGGCGTCTCTCCCAAGCGCCGCAGCAGCGCCAGCTCCGCCTCCGTCAGCAGCAGCTCCCCTCCGCAGCCGCCGCAGCCGCCTCCGCAGTTCTCACAGCCCATGTCCGTCCTCCTTCAAAACCTCCGCAATGGTCCCGCCGCCCACAACGCACCCGCCGTCATAGAACACCGCCGCCTGGCCCGGCGTCACCGCCCGCTGGGGCCGGTCAAATACGATCCGGACCCGGTTCCCGGCCTCCGGGACAATCTCTGCCGGCTGCTCCCCCTGGCGGGAGCGGGTCTTGGCTCCCACCCGCAAAGGGGCGGCCAGGCCCTCCACGGAAATCCAGTTCAGGTCCTCCACCAGCGCCTCCCGGGCATACAGGGCGCTCTCGGGGCCCACGGTGACGGTGTTTGCCGCCATGTCCTTCCCGCAGACGTACACCGGCTCCCCCATGGGAAGGCCCAGCCCTTTCCGCTGGCCCAGGGTGTAGCGCGCCGCCCCGCGGTGCCGCCCCACGGCCCGGCCCTCCCGGTCCAGAAAGTCCCCGGCGGGGAAATCCCTGCCGGTGTAGGACTCGATGAACGCGCCGTAATCGCCGCCGGGAATAAAGCAGACGTCCTGGCTGTCCCGCCGCCGGGCGTTGGAAAAGCCCAGCCGCTCCGCCAGCTCCCGGACCTGCCGCTTCTCCATGCCGCCCAGGGGAAATTGGACCCGCTCCAACTGCCGCTGGGTCAGGGTGTACAGAAAATAGCTCTGGTCCTTCCCCGCGTCCAGGGCCTTTTTCAGCAGCATCCGGCCCGTCTCCTCGTCCCTCTCCGCCCGGGCATAGTGTCCGGTGGCCACATAGAAGAACCCCTCCGCGTCCGCCGCTTCCATCAGCCGGGAAAACTTCATGCGGCGGTTGCAGTCCACGCAGGGGTTGGGCGTTCCCCCCGCCAGGTAAACCCGGACGAACTTTTGGATGACCGCCTCCTCGAATTCCCCGGCCAGGTCCAGCTCCATGAAGGGAATGCCCAGATGGCGGCAGACGGCCTCCGCGTCGGCGGCGTTTTGGCCGCCGTCCGATTTCAAAAGCCGCATGGTAGCCCCTTGGCAGCGGAAACCCTCCACCAGCATCAAATGGGCCGCCACGGAGCTGTCCACCCCGCCGCTCATGGCTATCAGCGCGCTTTGGTCCCTATTTTCCCTCATGATACGCCTCCTTAGTCCGCTCTTTGAGGCTATCATTATAGTACAGTCCTGCTGCTTTGTCACGCATTATTGCTTCTGAAATAAAATTTTGGAAGTAATAAATGCCATATTTTGCGGCTGCCGCCGTTTGCGGCGGCGGGCAAAACGGCTCAAATCAAGTGTATTATTTCCGAATTTTTAATTCGGAAATAATACATGCGGACAGGCGGGGCCGCGGGACATAGAGGGCAAAATCTGCATCATAACTTTCATAAGCATTCTTTTTTTGCGCAGGGCTCTCCCTTTTTTAGACAAAAAAGCCGGATGGCAAGAGGAAATTTGCAGCGGGCGCAGAGAAATTTTCACCGCCTCCAATTTTATGTAAACTACGCCCGTATGTGGAGACTGTTGAAGCGTCTTCCGCCCTCCTTTCCGGATCGGTGGAAATAGGAACCCGCTTCTTGGCTTTTTAATAAGGCTGCCATGTGGAAAACCTTGTGGAAAGTGTGGATAACTATTTGTAGAAGGTTTTTATGTCCGGCTTTATGTAAATTAAAAAAGCACGGGATGCCCCGGCGGCAGCCGGAAAGCAATTTTGAAAAAACTGTGGAAAAACCCAGAAGCTCCCCCAGACACAACTGGATTTTATTTCCAGTCCCTCTGGACGCTTTTTCAGTGAAGCGTCAAAAATCGACAAAGTGCTCAAAGAAAAACGCAGGATTTCCTGCGGTAATACCCATTGTAATTAGGACAGCCTGCGGAGAACAGTCCAAACCTTCCGTTCATTCTTGCCTTTTTCCCGTCCGGCGTTTATAATGGAGCGGGATTTTCCTCCGTAGCCGCGTGCGCGGCGCCGAGCGGCCCCTTGCTCCCGCGCACCTGCGGGAGCATGAAGCGCCGCCCCGCGCCAAAACGGCTGCCGGAGGAACTCCATGAAAAAAGGAACGGACCGCAGACCCGCTCCGGCGGAGCGGAGCATGCGGCCTGCCCGTATTGAGAAAAAGGAGGCGCGTCACAGTGAAGGGACTGCTCAGCGAAGACCGGCAGCGTCTGGGGACGCTGCTGGACCACACCTCACAGGCGGAGGTCATGGCAAAGATTCCCCAGTTTTCCCAGGCCGAAATCCATAATTTGGCCCCGGTTCCATCTCAGGTCCCGGAGTCCCTGGGCATGCTGGTGTTCAACATGGAACGGGGCGTGTGCCTGGCGGAGCTGGGAGATTTCCTGGAGCACTGCCCGGCGGTCCGGCCCTTTGACGTGATTCTCGCCAACGAGCTGGACGACGGCTGCGTCCGTTCCGGCGGGAAGGATACCACCCTGGAGCTGGCAAAGCGGCTGGGGATGAACGCGGTGTTCGGCCTGGAGTTCATCGAGCTGGTGAACCGGGAGGACCCCAAGGGCTTCCACGGCAACGCCATCTTTTCCCGCTGGCCCATCCGGCGGGCTAAAGCAGTCCGCCTGCCGGAGCAGTACAACTGGTATTTCGACCGCCAGCGGCGCATCGGCGGGCGGCTGGCCATTCTGGCGGAACTGGACGTGGGCGGGCAGCCCTTGGGCGTGGGGACTATTCATCTGGAGAACCGGACCCACGGTCCCGGCCGCCGGGCCCAGCTGGAGGCCGTGCTGGCGGAGGCGGAGGCTATGTTCCCCGGCATGCCGGTGGTCCTGGGCGGCGATCTGAACACCAACACCTTCGACGGCCGGGACAAGGACGCGATTCAGGCCGTGGCGGGAAGCCCTGCGCTCCAGCGCCGCTGTCTGGAGGATGTGTCCGCCTGGGAGGGATGCCTCCCGGCGGCGGAAGGGGCGGGCTACCGCCTCCTGCCGGACAGGGCCATGCCCACCCGGCGCAAGCCCCTTCCCGGCGGAGGACATCTGGATTTGCGGCTGGACTGGCTGCTGGTCCGGGGGATGGAGACCGGAGAGAGCCGCACCGTCTCCACCCGGAGGGAGGACTGCGGCTTCGCTCCAGCGGGGTCCGCCCTGGCGGCGTTTACCGGGGAGGAGCTTTCCGACCACAACGCGGTCTGGGCCTCCTGCGCCTGGAGGAGCTCACTGTAAAATCATAACCACCGACATGGCCGGTGGTTATGATTGTCAGTCGGTTGTAGTCTCATAGGGCCAGTCCTGAATGCCGCCGAAGTCGGCGACATTGGCATAGCCCATGCCGCTTAACTTTTCTGCCGCCTCAGCGCTACGGCGGCCGGAGTGGCAGTACACCAGAATCTCCGCGTCCTTGTCAAAGGGAAGGGGAAGCTCCGGCAGGATGTCCTCGTTGGGAAAGCACACCGCGCCGGGGATGTGGCCCCCGTCGTACTCCTCCTGGGTCCGTACGTCCAGAAGGATGATATCCGGGTTTTCATCCAGGCGGGTCTTTGCCGCCTCAGGGGCAAGGGTCAGGTATCCCTTGCTGGGCTCGGCATGGGCCGCGGCTCTCACGGCGGTACGGGCATTGTAGAATTTGAGGATGGCCATGCCGAAACAGATGACGGCGGCCAGAAGAAAAAGCTCTTTCATAGAGCGCCTCCTGTGTTCCAAGTTTCGGGATAAATCCCAGTTTACAGGAAATAGGCGTAAAAATCAACCTCTTTGTAAAAAGCCGGCACGGATTTTCCGTGCCGGCTTTTGCATGGATGGAAAGAAAACCGCTTAGAACTCCAGATTCTTCCCCTCGCTGTCAAAGAGATGGCAGACGCTGCCGTCAAAGCTGAGGTGAATGGAAGTGCCGGGGGCGAAGCTGACGCTGGAGAGGTCCAGAGTGGGCACAATCACGACCACGTCCCGCCCCTCGGCGTTGGCGTGGAGATGAACCTCGCTGCCCATCATCTCGGAGACGTCCACGGAGGCCGTCAGGGTGTTGGCCCCGTCGCCCAGGGTGATGTGGCTGGGACGGACGCCCAGAGTGATGGCCTGGGACCCCACGTTTTTGGCCGCCAGGGCCTGCTGCTTCACGTCGGAGAGAACAACCTTCATGCCGCCCACAGAGACGCTGTACTTTCCGTCCTCCTTGAGGAGCTTTGCGTCGAAGAAGTTCATCTGCGGCGTGCCGATGAACCCGGCCACAAAGAGATTGGCGGGATGATCGAAGACCTGCTGGGGCGTGCCGATCTGCTGGATAAAGCCGTCCTTCATGATGACGATCCGATCGCCCAGGGTCATGGCCTCGGTCTGGTCATGGGTGACGTACATGAAGGTGGTATTGATCTTCTGCCGGAGCTTGATGATCTCCGCCCGCATCTGGTTGCGGAGCTTGGCGTCCAGGTTGGAGAGAGGTTCGTCCATCAGCAGGACCTTGGGCTCCCGGACAATGGCGCGGCCAATGGCCACCCGCTGGCGCTGGCCGCCGGACAGGGCCTTGGGCTTGCGGTCCAGATACTGGGTGATGTCCAGGATCTCGGCGGCCTCTTTCACGCGGCGGTCGATCTCGTCCTTGTCCATCTTGCGCAGCTTCAGGGGGAAGGCCATGTTCTCATACACCGTCATGTGGGGATACAGGGCGTAGCTCTGGAAGACCATGGCGATGTCCCGGTTCTTGGGTTCCACGTCGTTCATGAGCTGGCCGTCGATGTACAGCTCGCCCTCGCTGATCTCCTCCAGGCCGGCAACCATCCGCAGCGTGGTGGACTTGCCGCAGCCGGAGGGGCCCACCAGGACGATGAACTCCTTGTCCGCGATGTCCAGATTGAACTCCTGCACCGCCACGACGCCCTTGTCCGTTACCTGGAGGTTGACCTTCTTCTCGGGATCGTCCTTCTTCTTCTTGGCCTTTTTCTGGTCGCCGCTGTGGGGGTAGATCTCCTTGATGCTCTTGAGGTTCAGAGTTGCCATAGCGTACTCACTTTGACGAAGCGGCCTCCGCCGTCTCCGCCTCGCCCCGGGAAGCGCGTTCCCGCGGGCATTACGGCAGGTCTCCACACTGCCGCACCGCAAGTGAAAGCGGGGGGTTCCTCCTTTTTTGTTGGTGCCGGGGGCGATAGAAATGGAGTCGCCCGCCGGCCCGTTGATTTATGGAAAGGCGGAAGGCTCCGCCAGGTCCAACGCTGAAAATGGGAATCAGGCCGTGACGGCCGCGCCCTTGAATATGATTTTCCGAATGGACAAATCCTTTTGGTCCAGCAATACGATGCTGGCCTCCTTGCCCACGTCCAGAGTTCCGGTCCGGTCCTCGATGCCGATGGACTGGGCGGGGTTGTAGGTGCAGGCCCGCACCGCGTCCGCCGCCGGAACGCCGAAGGCGACCGCCTGGCGCAGACAGCCCATCAGGCTGGTGACGGAGCCGGCCAGCGTCTCCGGATGGTGCAGGATGGTGGCCCGGTTGCCGTGGACCTCGATCATCTGCCCGCCGAAGGGATACTCGCCGTCGGGCATGCC
>CAJUBX010000082.1 GCA_910585165.1 uncultured Oscillibacter sp.
TTTTTCTGTATCATTCTGTTATTCTATCATGTTTTTCGCTATTGGTACAGCTTCTTAGAAGTAGCGAGAAAAAACGCACCCTGGGAAATACGATCTGTATGATGTGTTTTGTGCATTGATGTATATGGTACAGGGCGGAATACAGTGGCGAATGCTGCCCAGCGATTATCCCCCGTGGCAGAGCGTGTATTATCATTTCCGAGTATGGTCAGAAAAGGATGAAGCGGGCATCAGCATTCTGGACAGAGTATTGCAGAAACTGGTGAAACAGATACGGAATGAAGATTTAAGGCGGGATAAGACCACGTTCGGAATCGTTGATGCGCAAAGCGTGCAGAACGCAGATACAGCCGAAGGAAAAGGGTATGATGCGGGAAAAAAGTCTCCGGAATCAAACGACACGTTGTTGTAGATACGATGGGATTGCCCCATGCTATAGCTGTAACAACTGCTGATGTTACAGATCGGGATGGTGCTGTTCAGATGATTCTGCTCAACCTGGACAAGCTTTCCTGTGTGGAGAAATTTCTGGTGGATGGAGGTTATTCCGGCGAACACTTCGCCAATCAAGTGAAGGACATTTGTGGTGCGCAGGTCGAGGTGGTAAAGCGTAGTGAATTACACAAATTTGTCGTTCTCCCCCGCCGCTGGGTGGTTGAGTGACTGTTCGGCTGGCTTGATAAATTCCGCAGACTTTGGAAAAATTGCGAGCGCAAACTCCTTATTCCTGCTCAAATTCTTACCTTTGCCCTCATCTCTATCCTTATCAGAAGATTTTAAACAGGCTCTAAAGGAAGAATCTCTATGCCGCAAGCTGCGGAGCTATGGCAAAACGGCAGCCGCATGCCACCAAAGCATCATGCGGCTGCCGCTCGCTATAAAAACTTCTTTATCAGGTTCGTCTTTCTGTTTTCTTTTTCTATGGGGACAGACCGGACCCATCCCAAGGTTAATTTGAATAGAATGCCGCGATATAGTCCTCCACGTCCCGGCGGCTCCCCTGGAAAGGACCTGGAGTCTCCATTTTCAGGGAGACCAGAGCTGTGCAGTACAGCAGGGACTCCTCAATTCCCGCCCGCAGCCGCTCGGTAATGTATCCGGCGAAGGTGGTGTCCCCCCGGCCGGTGCGGCCGGAGAGGTTCCGGGCCTTGATGGGGCAGGTATAGACCCGCTTGCCGTCATAGGCCAGAACCTCCGTATTGTGGGTAATGAGGACCTCTTTCGCCCCCCAGCTGTGGAGGAGTTTCGCTGCCTCCGCGCGGTCCGTGAGGCCGGTGAGGATTTCCGCCTCGGCGGCGTCGGTCTTCAGGTAGTCGATGCAGGGGAGATAGTCCCGTTTCTCCGCCCAGTCGTGGAAGGCCATGGTTTTATCCGGCTCTACATGCCGCAGGAGGCATTGGACATCCACCGCTACTTTGCCATGCTTTGCCGCCTCGGCGAAAAGGGGCCCGTCAAAATCCCCGTAAACCAGTCCGGCAAAGTGGTAAATTTTCGCATCGATATCCGGCAGCTCCTCAAACCGGAAGGGATCGCAGACCCCCATGGAGGTGCAGGAGCGCTTTTCCTTGTCGGCGGTGAAGTACTGGTTCCGTATGGAACAGGTAGCTTGGGAGGGCTTCCAGTAAAGGTCCGCGCCGGAGCCCCGGAAGCGGGCCTCCACATCGGCGTCGGCGGGGTTCAGCTTGGTAAAAAGGGCGGTTTGATTGCCGCTCTTAGCCGCCGCGAAGCCGGAGGCTACTACGGCCCCCCCGACTTCCCGGCGCTCGTTTCCCTGATAATCGATGTTGTGGTCCAGGGACACGGGGCCGATGATCAGAACGTCATATTGCTTTCTCATCATGTCACTCTTTCTGGCCGTGAATTTTATTATGGAAACGGGTAAAACGGAAACGCGGGAGCCGTCAATTTGTGTCTGCGGAGCTCCAGTCGTTTGTGGCGAGAGAACTGCCGAGTACGGAATTGCGTTCGGTAGCCGAAAGCGTCATCCGGCCGCTTTGGTCCACATACGTGCCAGCTCCGTACCGGAAATGAACGCCCATTACGCCGGGAAGACCGCCGGTAGAGACCATATGGATGCTGTCAAGCGCCTCGCCGATGGTCCAGGTCTGCGTATCCAGACGGTAGAGGTATGCGTAGTCGGCAAAGGTAGCGCCCTCGGAGGGGGACCACAGGCCGACCATGTAAATGTCGTTGGTCCCTTCCTCCGTAACCAGCCCGAAGCCCTGAAAATCCTTATCATAGGGGAAGGAGCCGACTTCCGTAAATGTCGCCGCCTCGATTCCGCCTGCGGCGGGAGCGCGGTAAACATGGTAGACGCTGTTGGCATTATCCAGGTGGGCGACGACCAGAACATAGTATTCGGTTCCGCCCGCGTCTCGGTACGACGTAACTCCCAGAGCGCCCGCCTTGTGATCCACGGCCAGGTCAAATCCCTCAACCCGCCGCAGTTCCTCCACCGCCAGGGTGCGGAGATCGTAGAGGGCGATATGGGCGGAGGACGCATGCTCGGAGGGCACCAGAACATAATCTCCTATCACCTGAATGCCGCCCGGATGCCGCCAATTCCGCAGGTAGGTTTTAAAGCCCCATTTTTCATCCCCCAGCTTCGGGCCCGCGACAATGTGGGCGTAAGGAGCGGTGCTGACGCTGTGGGTCAAAAGCACATAGGGGAAGCCGCTTTCCGTGTTGTACAGGCTGTATCCCTGGATATGGTTGACGGTGGGGTCATAGCTTCCGGGGAATCCCTCCAGATTGCACAATGTCCCGTCCACCGGCAGGCTGCGGAACGCCGCAGGGACGTCCGCCACCGCATAGGAGCGTTCCCGGGCCGGTTCCGCAACGGAGATGGCTTGCAGGGAAACTTCGCTGACGCCGTTGCCGCCTCTTAAGAAGGAGGCGAATACGGTTTCGCCGGAGGGCGTGGAACCAAAGGCAAGCAGCGTATCCGGACCGTCTCCGTCCCGGGTGTGCTGGCCGGTGAGCTGGGCGAACCACCAGTTATTGCGGAAAGCGGTGTTCCCCTGGGCGAACGCCGCGCCGGGGAAGGTCACGGAGAGCCCCTGGGGGTATTCGGCAGAGGTCACGACAAGGGACAGATCCCCGACAAACGCGAAATTCAAATCTCCGGCCGTTTGATCGAAGGTGGTCCGGTCACCGTTGACCGCCGGGTCGTTATAACCGGAGAATTTCCCGTTGAACCAATCCGCCACGGCAGCCGAACCCTTGCGGCCGACCTCAAAGGTAAAGGTTCCGTTCTCTAAAATATGGGTCTGTCCCACCTGGTTCTTGCCGTCGGGGTCTTGTCCCTCGGTAATGCTGAACTCTGTCACAACAAAGGAACCGCTTGTAATCGTGAGCCCTTCGGCGGCGGTGAGCTCCACCACGTTCTGACGGTATGTCATGTACGTGGAAGCGTCTTCCGCGCCGACGGTCAGCGTCAACGCCGCGGCTGCGAGCAGCAGGCATAACAGTTTTTTAACACACCGTTTCATAGAACAGCACTCCTTTTATTTTAGTTTTGTTTGAAATTCTGCCGTCAGGATTTTGCTTTAACCGCTCTGGCCTTGTAGTTTTTCCAGGCGAACAGCAGGACGGAGCCAACCGCGATGAGGATAAAGGCGCAGCTGATGGGACGGGTGAAGAAGATTTTGAAGCTGCCCTCGGAAATCACCATGGCGCGGCGGAAATTCTTCTCCGCCAGGGGGCCCAGAACGATGCCCAGCAGGATGGGAACCAGCTGGAAGTCCATCCGCCGCAGGAAGTAGGCCACGATGCCGAAGATCAGGATGATGAAGATGTCGTAAACCCGGTTGTTGGTGGAGTAAGCCCCGGCGATGCAGAAGGTCATGACGATGGGGGCCAGAATCTCATAGGGAATCCGGGTGATGTGGGCGTAGAAGCGGGTGAAGCCGTTGCCGATGATATACATGAAGACGTTCACCACAATGAGGCCCAGCATAATGGCGTAGAGAATGTTCCCCTGCTCGGAGAACAGGGTGGGGCCGGGCACCATGCCGTGGAGCATGAACGCGCCCATCAAAATGGCCGTGGCCCCGTCGCCGGGAACGCCCAGGGTCAGCATGGGAATCATGGTCGCGCCGCAGGCGCCGTTGTTGGCGGACTCGGAGGCCGCCACGCCCTCGATTTCGCCGTGGCCGAAGGTCTCCGGGTGCTTAGAGGACTGCTTGGTCTGGTTGTAGGCGATGAAGGCCGCCAGGCCGCCGCCGGTGCCGGGGGTCGCGCCGATGATGACGCCGATTAAGGAGCCAAGGCCGATGGGCTTCCAGCAGCGGCGGTACTCGTCCTTGGTAATTTTGTCCTTGGTGATGGCGCTGGCGCTGATGGTTTTGTGGTCCGTTTTGGGGTCGTACTTGGACTTCATCAGGATTTCCGAGATGGCGAACATGCCGATGAGGGCGATGATGAGGTCGATGCCCGCCATGAGCTTGCGCTGGCCGAAGATGAAGCGGGCGGTGCCGCTGATGTTGTCCACGCCCACGGTGGCCATAAAGAGGCCGATGCACGCGCCGATGAGGCCCTTGAAGATGCTGTTGTTGGAGACGCCGGCGATGACGGACAGGCCGAAGACCGCCAGGGCGAAATACTCCGCCGGGCCAAAGAGCAGCGTGATCTTCGCAATCTGCGGAGCCAGGAACAGCAAAGCGAAGGCGCTGATCAGCCCGCCGATGGTGGAGGCGAACAGAGCCATCTGCAATGCCTTGAACGCCTGGCCCTTCACCGTCATGGGATAGCCGTCAAACAGCGTCGCCGCGTTGGCGGAGGTGCCGGGAGTATTGATGAGGATGGCCGTGATGGACCCGCCGTAGGTGCCGCCGCAGTAGATTGCCAGCAGCATCAAAATCGCCATGGTGGGGTCCATGCCATAGGTCAGGGGGATGCAGAGGATGATGCCAAGGTCGGAGGTCAGGCCGGGAATGGCCCCCACCACGATGCCGATGGCAAGGCCCAGGGGAATGACCAGCAGGTTCTGCCACTGCATCAGGATGTCAAGTCCACCTAAAAATTGTTCCATAAGCGGTCTCCTTTCAAATCAGGGCAGGGAGACATGGAGCAGCACCTTGAACACATAGTACACGATGCCCACCATGGCCAGAGGGATGGCGTAATAATACCACTTCCGCGCGCCGTAATAAATCATCACGGCCAGAACCAGTAGCACCGTGGAGATCACGAAGCCCAGGGGCTGAATGATCACGCAGTAGGCCACCAGAAAGAGGCAGTAGACAATGGAGCGCAGCTCTTTTTTGAAAGCGGCGGAGCGGAAGGATTCGGCGGTGATGACCAGTTCCTTCTTTTCCTTGGCGAACAGTCCTTCCAGCAGCAGTCCCACGGCGAAAAGGAACATCCCGCCGATGGCGATGCGGGGCAGGGTCTGGGCGTTCACCGTGCCCTTTTCCAGCGTTTGAATCTGAGAGGGGATCAGCAGCCACAGCACCGCGCCCACAACGGAGAACACGGCGCCGGAGATGATTTCCGCGTTGTATTTCAGCTTCATAGCGTTCACCTCGATTTGAGAGTAGGCGCCCCATACCCTTGCGCGGACATGGGGCGCCGTGAAATCACTGAACCAGGGGGATGTACTTGGCCATGGCCTCGGTCTGAGAGGCCACCATGCCCAGAATTTCGGAGGAGTCGGCTTCCCAGGCGGCCATGCCCATGTCGGCCATGAACTTCTGGAAGTCGGGCTCGGCGTAAACCTTCAGGACGAAGTCCCGGAGAATCTCCTGCTTCTCCGCGTCCACGGTGGAGCGGACGGCGAAGTAGTCCATGCCGGTGAACTCAATGTCGATGCCCTGATCCTTGAAGGAGGGGATGTGGCCGATGCCGTCCACGTCCAGCCCCTCGGGGATGAAGGTGCCCAGGCAGTTCAGCTCGCCGTTGATGACGTAATCCCGGTAGGTCGGGGGAGAGCCGATGGCCACGTCCACATGACCGCCCACCAGGGCGTTGATGGCCTCCTGGCCGCCGTCGTAGGGAACCGCCTCGGAGGCGATGCCCAGGGTGGCGAACAGGGCGGAAATCATGGTGAAGCTGTCGTTGCCGGGGCCGCCGGTGGTGGCGTACTTCACGGTGTTGCCGGCGTTGGCGTAGTCAATCAGGCCCTGGATGTCCGTGATGCCGCTGGAGGCCTGGGTGAGGATGACGAACTCCGTAATGCGGATGCCCACCAGGGGGTTGATGTCGTCGATGGTGTAGTCCACGCTGATGAAGCTGGGGGTCAGGGAGAACAGGGGGCCGTTGCAGCAGAACAGGGTGTAGCCGTCGTCCGCCGCTTCCAGGAAGTCGTTCATGCCGATGGTGCCGGAGCCGCCGGTGTGGTTTTCCACGATCATGGGCACGCCCAGGAACTTGTCGCTGTAGGAAGCGATCTGCCGGGTGATGACGTCGGGGCCTCCGCCGAGGCTCCAGGGCTGAATGATTTTGA
Organism: uncultured Oscillibacter sp.; assembly: GCA_910585165.1. Taxonomy (GTDB): domain Bacteria; phylum Bacillota; class Clostridia; order Oscillospirales; family Oscillospiraceae; genus Oscillibacter. Next base: position 6,446 of record CAJUBX010000082.1, read on the forward strand.
TTTCCTTCTCGGGCCATTTGGAATCCGAGGAGGAACCGCCGCTGGGCTGAGCGCTCTGGGCGGGCTGGCCGGAGCTGTCGGAGCCGCCGGAGCCGCCGCCGCAGGCCGCCAGGCTCAGAACCATGAGGAAGGCGAGGGCGAGAGACATCAGTTTCTTCATCGTTTCTTTCTCCTTTTCAAATGTTTTAAATAAATTTCGGCGTGATGCCGCCGGAATCTATTTCGAGAGTGATTGCCTGGAAACCGCCGGGCTGCGAGAAATAGGGCGGGTAGCTCCGCTCGTCGGAAAATAGGAAGCGGGGAGTATGGGGGGAACGCCACCGGCTCAGGCGCTCATAAACCTGGGGATTGGCGCTGTTGTAGCGGTGGTCGGAGCTTGCGGTGGTAATGACGCATTCCAAAGGCATATTCTTCATAAATTGTTCGGAAATGGAGTCTATTTGGCCGTGATGCGGCAATTTGAGAACGTTTACATTTTCGAACAAAAAAGAAGGAACCTCATCCCACTCCCGGGGACAGCTGTCTGCCGCAAGAAGCATTGCCGTTTTGCCGCTCTCCACCCGCAGCAATAGGCTGGTTTGGTTGGAGGTGGCGTCCAGTTTTGCCAGGCACTCCGTTACGGAAGCCTCGTCCTCTGCGGCGTAGGCTTGGCGGATGAGCTCCATGTATGCGGAAATGGAAGCGGCCTTGGGGGCCAGGACACGGACCTTCAGCTCCGGGGCCAGCTCCAGCGTATCTCCGGGTCCCACCGTTGTGACAGGCACGCCGTTGTCCCTTGCCTGGAGCAGAATGCGCCGGAAAGCGTTCAGGGCATTGGCGTACAGCGGGACGCTCCGGAAGGCGTCCGGCGCGGGACGGAGTTCCCGGCCCTCCAGGAAAGGCTCCAGGGGATACGGGACAAAAATCCTGTCCGCCGGAATCTGCCGGAGTACGGGCTCCAATCCGCAGACGTGGTCCTCGTGAATGTGGGAGATGACGACAGCCTCCAGATGGCGGATGTTTTGCCGCCGCAGAAAGTCGGCGCAGCGGATGCGATAAGGGTCTGCCGCGAATTCCGTTTCCAGGGCGCTTCCGCCGTCCAGCAGGGCCGTATAGCCACCGTCCGCCTGGAACAGGATCGCGTCGCCGTAGCCCACGTTGATAATCGTAGCCTTCATGTATTCACCTCTTTTCGGTTTTGAAATTTATCCCAAAGCCAAATACGCCGTGTCAGCTGGATTTCCGCACGATCAATTCGGTAGGAATTTCGATTTTTGTCTCCGCAAGGGGCTTTCCGTCAATTAGATCGAACAGCTTTTCGGCGGCCAGCCGTCCCATCCGGTCCATGTCGATGCGGACGGTGGTCAGCTCCGGCTCCACAATATGGCTGACGGTGCTGTCGTCAAAGCCGACGATGGCCACATCTTCCGGGATACGGAGCCCGGCGCGGATCACCGCTTTCATGGCCCCGGCCGCCACCGTGTCGTTGGTGCAGAACACGGCGGTAGGGCGGTCCTCCAGCCGAAGCAGCTTCCGCATGGCCTGTTCCCCGGCCTCCAAAGTGGGTTCGATGTCCTGAACGTACCGGGAATCCGCCTTCAGGCCAGCCTGGGACAGCGCGTCGAAATAGCCTTTATAGCGGGCTTCGTTTACCTGGGGGGAGAAACGGCCCGCCAGAAGGCCGATGCTGCGGTGTCCCCGGCTGCACAGGTGGTTGACGGCGCTGACTGCGCCCGCATAGTGGCTGGTGGTAATGCACAGCAGGTTTTCCATGTCCAGATAGTTATTCAGCAGCACGACGGGAATTTTCTGCTCCCGGAGGCTGCCAATCATCTTGGGGCTGGCCTCTCCCACAAAGATTACGCCGTCCATCTGCTTTTTGATATACAGATCGCCGTTTGGAAGCTGGACGTCCTGGTTGGTTATGACAAATACGCTGTAATTCCGGCGGGCGCTCTCCCGCATGACGGCTTCCAGAATGGGCGAGTAGAAGGGATTCAGCACGGCGGGGGACTGCTTTTCGTGAATGATAAAGGCGATGTTTTCCGTCCGCTGCCGGACCATGGCCCGGGCGATGGCGTTGGGCGTGTAATTCAGGCTTTTTGCCGCGGCATATATTTTATTCCTGGCTTTTTCGCTCACACGGCCGGGTTCCGTATACGCCCGGGAAACAGTCGCCTTGGAATAACCGCATTTTTTCGCTACGTCGATAATGGTTGATGCCATATGGCCTCCAAAATGGGAACGTTCTCATTTTCTGATCCTAGAATAACCTAGTTTTTGGAAAAAAGTCAATACTAAGTTTTGATGCGATTCTTTTTTTGGAAAATATTCCAAAATTGAACCTTCTTTTTGTCGAAAAGCCTTAATAAAAAAGGACCAGTTCCCAGAGAAAGAGACTCCCCCTGGGCGGAGCCTTTTTTCCTTAAAGGCGGTCTGCCGCCCGAAAAAAAGGCTGCTTCTGCGCCGGGGGAGAGTCTGCTCTCTGCCGGGCCGCCTTCGCCGCGGCGGCCCGGCCCGCGTGCAGTTTTTTTATTCGCTGTCCCTGGCCCAGGCCACGGCGCAGCGCACCGCCCGCTTCCAGCCCTTCAGAAGTTCCTGCCTCCGCTCCTGGGAGACGGCGGGGGAGAAGGCCCGCTGGCAGGACCAGCAGCCCCGAATCTCCTCCCGGTCCTGCCAAAAGCCGGAGGCCAGCCCCGCCAGGTATGCCGCGCCCAGGGCAGTGGTCTCAATACACCGGGGCCGCTGAATCTGCGTGTCCGACAAATCCGCCTGGAACTGCATGAGGAAATTGTTGGCGCTGGCCCCGCCGTCCACCTTCAAGGCTCCCAGGGCCAGACCGGATTCCTCCTTCATGGCTGTCAGCAGGTCGTTGGTCTGATAGGCCAGGGATTCCGTCACCGCCCGGATGAAGTGCTCCCGGGTGACGCCCCGGGTCAGTCCCGTGACGGTCCCCCGGGCATAGGGCTCCCAGTAGGGAGCGCCCAGGCCCACAAAGGCCGGAACCACATAAACGCCTCCGGCGTCAGGAAGACGCCGGCAGATTTCCTCCGTCTGGGCGGCGTTGTCCAGCAGCTTCATCTCGTCCCGAAGCCACTGAATGGCGGCCCCGGAGATGAAGACGCTGCCCTCCAGGGCATAGTGAACCTGCCGGTCCGTACCGGCGGCGATGGTGGTGAGGAGCCCCCTTTTGGAGGCAACGGCCTCCGTCCCGGTGTTCATCAGCAAAAATCCCCCGGTGCCGTAGGTGCATTTTAGGTCTCCCGGTTCAAAACCGCATTGCCCAAAGAGGGCGGCCTGCTGATCCCCTGCGGCGGCGGCAATGGGGATGGAGCCTCCGAACTTTCCGGTCTCGCCGAAGACGTGGCTGCTGGGCAGGGCCTGGGGCAGCATAGAGGCGGGGATATGGAAGTAGTCCAGCAGTTCCGAATCCCACTGGAGCTTGTGAATATCAAAGAGCATGGTCCGGGAGGCGTTGGTATAGTCTGTGGCGTGGACCCGGCCGCCGGTCAGGTTCCAGATGAGCCAGGTATCCACCGTTCCGAAGCGCAGCTGGCCCTGCTCCGCCCGATCCCGGGCGCCGGGGACGTTGTCCAGAATCCATTCCAGCTTGCTGGCGGAGAAATAGGCGTCGGGAAT
>CAJUBX010000083.1 GCA_910585165.1 uncultured Oscillibacter sp.
TCATCTTCGGCTGCGGCACCGGCAACCCCTTCTTCTCCACGGACACCGCCGCCGTTCTCCGGGCCGCCGAAATCGGCGCGGAGGTCATCCTCCTGGCGAAGAATGTGGACGGCGTGTACTCCGCCGACCCGGTAAAGGACCCCGGCGCCGTGAAGTACGACTCCATCAGCTATGACGACGTGCTGGCCCAACACCTGATGGTCATGGACACCACGGCCACGTCCCTCTCCATGGACAACCACATCCCCGTGCTGCTGTTCGCGCTGAAGGACCCGGAGAACATTGTCCGGGCCGTCTGCGGCGAGAAGGTGGGCACGATTGTAAAAGAATAACGGCACAGAATTTGAAGGATTGAAAGGAGCGGTCCCATTATGTTGAAGGACGAATACAAGGTATACGAGGACAAGATGAAAAAGAGCATCGACTCCGTGGCGGCGGATTTCGCCTCCGTCCGGGCGGGGCGGGCCAACGCCGCCGTACTGGACCGGATTATGGTGGATTACTACGGCAGCCCCACCCCCATTCAGCAGATTGCCGCCATATCCTCCCCGGACCCCCGGACCCTGCTGATCTCCCCCTGGGACGGTTCCGCCCTGAAGCTGATTGAAAAGGCGATTCAGAACTCAGATCTTGGCATCAACCCCCAGAACGACGGCAAGGCCATCCGCCTAGCGTTTCCCCAGCTGACGGAGGAGCGCCGCAAGGAGCTGGTAAAGCAGATCCGCAAATACGCCGAGGGCGGCAAGGTGGCGGTGCGGAACATCCGCCGGGACGCCATGGACAACTTCAAAAAGCAGGAGAAGAAGTCCGAGATCACCGAGGACGAGCTCAAGCAGGTGGAGAAGGATTTCCAGAAGCTCACCGACGAGAGCTGCAAAAAGCTGGACGAGCTGCTGGCCAAGAAGGAAAAGGAGCTAATGGCGGTCTGATGGCGGAGAAGAGAAACGAAACGGGGCGGCTTGCGCCGCCCCGCCACATTGCGGTGATCATGGACGGCAACGGCCGCTGGGCGCAGAAGCGGGGCCTTCCCCGGACGGCGGGCCACAAGGCCGGGGCGGAGACGTTCCGGAAAATCGCCACCTACTGCAAGAACATCGGCGTGAAATACCTGACGGTTTACGCCTTTTCCACCGAGAACTGGAGCCGGTCCGAAGCGGAGGTTTCCGCCATCATGGCGCTTTTGAAGAAGTATCTCCTGGAGGCGGTGGACACCATGGAGCGGGATCATATCCGGCTCCACTTCTTCGGGGATATGACCCCCATCGCCCCGGAGCTGCGGGCCCTGGCCCGGGAGACCGATGAGATTACGGAGCACCTCTCCAGGGACGATTTCCAGGCCAACGTCTGTTTGAACTACGGCGGGCGGGACGAGATCGTCCGGGCGGCCAGGCGGTTCGCCGCCGACTGCGCCGCCGGGCGGCGGAAGCCGGAGGAGCTGGACGAGGCGGCGTTTTCGGACTATCTGGATTCCAGAGGCGTGCCGGACCCGGATTTGATTATCCGCCCCAGCGGGGAGCTGCGGCTGAGCAATTTCCTGCTGTGGCAGTGTGCCTACGCGGAATTTTACTATACGGACACCCACTGGCCGGACTTCGACGAGGCGGAGATGGACCGGGCCATCGCGGCCTACCATGCCCGGGACCGGCGGTTCGGCGGCGTGAAACAGCCATGAAACGGAAAGGAGATTAAAAACAGCATGGGCCTTTTTTCAAAACTCTTCGGCGGCAAGGCCGCCGCTTCCTCCGGCGCTCCCTCCAGCCCCCTGCGGAGCTATCTTGACGGGAACCTCCCCAAGAACTACACCCAGTCCAAGAAGTATGCCGTCAACATTATTGAGTCGGAAAAGCGGACCGCCGCGGCCATTACCCTGGATATGCTGGCGGACGGGTCCGACTACAGCGGCTTTGGCGAGGGGGACTACGGAAGCCTGGCGGAGATGGAGTCCGGCTACCTGCTGACGGGCTGCATCGCCGAGCCCCCGGTGCCCACAGACTTTACGCTGGAGATGGTCTTCGGCGGCGGGCGGACCGTCACTGTGACAAAGAAGGCCGGGGAGGCTTACGGGACGCTGGTCTGCGGCGGGCAGAGCCGGGAGATTTCTTTCTGAGGTCCTGGGAGGGAAGGGGCGAAGGTTTTATGAAGTCCAGAATATTGGTGGCCGCGGTGGGCATCCCGGTTCTTCTCTATGTGGTGCTGGCCGCGCCGCCCATTGTGATGATGCTGGCTTTGATGGTTCTGGCGGGCGTGGGGGCCATGGAATTGCAGCAGTGCGTCAGCCGGGAGAAGCAGGCGGAGCTGGCGGCGTTCAGCGCGCTCTTGGCCGGCCTGACGGTGGGGTGGTACTTCAATGCGCCGGAAAGGATAAGCGTTCTTTTCCTGATGGGAACGGTATTCTTCTTCGGCTATGCCATTGTCCGGGGAGGCGCGTTAAAGTTTCATCAGATTATGGCGGGCCTGTTTGGCAGCATCGCCATTGGGTATTCCTTCTCCGCCTTTCTCCGGATGGAGGGTTCCGGTCTGCCCCGGGCTTACCTGCTTCTGCCGTTTATCCTCAGCTTTGCCTGCGACACCTTCGCGTTTTTCGCTGGGCTAACCCTTGGAAAGCACAAGCTGGCCCCCAAGGTCAGCCCGAAAAAGACCATAGAGGGCTCCGTCGGGGGACTGGCGGGGAACGTCCTTTGCGGGCTGCTGTTTGTCTGGGTTATGGATCGCTTTTTCGGCGGCTCCGTTATCGGCTATGGGCCTATGATCCTGCTGGCCCTTCTCTGCGGCGTTGTTGCCCAGATTGGGGATTTGAGCTTTTCCCTCATCAAACGGGAGTTCGGCATCAAGGACTACGGCCGGCTGTTCCTGGCCCACGGCGGCGTGCTGGACCGCTTTGACAGCGTGCTGTTCGTGGCCCCGGCGGTTGAGATTATTTTCAGCTTTCTGGAATAGAATAGAGATGCAGCTATGACAAAGACGATATCAATTTTGGGCTCCACGGGCTCCATCGGGCGGCAGACGCTGGATGTGGCGGAGCAGCTGGGGCTGACGGTGGCGGCCATCACGGCCCACAGCAGCGTGGCCCTGGCGGAGAAACAGGCCCGGAAATTCCACCCCCGGCAGGTCATCATGACCGACGAGGGGGCGGCCCGGGACTTGAAGGTCCGCCTGGCGGATACGAATACCCATGTCCACGGCGGCGTTTCCGCCCTCTCCACGGCGGCGACGCTGCCGGGGGTGGACACGGTGGTCACCGCCGTGGTGGGCATGGTGGGATTGAAGCCCACCCTCGCCGCCATCCGGGAGGGCAAGCGCATCGCCCTGGCGAATAAGGAGACCCTGGTCTGCGCCGGGGAGCTGGTGATGGAGGCGGCGGAGAAGCGGGGAGCGGAAATCGTCCCGGTGGACTCGGAGCACTCCGCCATTTTCCAATGCGTCCAGGGCTGCCTGGACCGGGGGGAAATCCGCCGGGTGATTTTGACATGCTCCGGCGGGCCGTTTTACGGGCTGACAAAAGAGGAAGTGGCAAAGAAAACCCGGGCGGACGCGCTGGTGCATCCGAACTGGAAGATGGGTCCCAAGATTACCGTGGACTGCGCCACGCTGATGAACAAGGGCCTGGAGGTCATCGAGGCCATGCGCCTGTACCGCCTGCCCCTGACAAGGGTAAAGGTGGCCGTTCACCGCCAGAGCATCGTCCACTCCCTGGTGGAGTTCCGGGACGGGGCTTTGCTTGCCCAGCTGGGCACGCCGGACATGCGCCTTCCTATCCGCTACGCCATGACCTATCCCCAGCGGGCGGAGTCGGCGGCGGAGCCGCTGAATCTTTTGAACTGCCCGCCCCTGACCTTTGAGGAGCCGGACCGGGGAACCTTTCCGTGCCTGCGCCTTGCGGAGGTGGCTGCGGCCAAGGGGGGCACCGCCTGCGCCGTGCTGAACGCCGCCAACGAGGAGGCGGTGCGGCTGTTCCTGGACGACCGCATCGGCTTTCAGGATATCTTTGACCTCACCGCCCGGGCCATGACGGACTTGCCCGTCATCCGCAGGCCCAGCCTTTCGGAGATTCTGGAGGCGGACGCTGCGGCCCGGCGGGAGGTGCTGAAAAACTTTTCAAAATAAGGGGCATGCTTCCATGAGCTTCATCTACATTCTGGCGGGTATCTTCATCTTCGGCTTCCTGGTTGCCATTCATGAGCTGGGCCACTTTCTGGCGGCCCGCCTCTGCGGCGTGCGGGTCAACGAGTTTTCCATCGGCATGGGCCCGCTGCTGTGGCGCCGGGAGACGGGGGAGACCCGGTATTCCCTGCGGCTTTTGCCCATCGGGGGCTTCTGCGCCCTGGAGGGGGAGGACGGGGACACCGGGGACGAGCGAAGCTTCACCCGCCAGGGCTTTTGGAAAAAACTCGCCATCTTGGCCGCTGGGTCCTTCATGAACCTGCTGGCCGGAGTGGCAGTCATCGCCTGTATCTTCGCAACGGCCAGCGGCTTTTACGTGGACCAGGTGGCCGGGTTTTCCGAGGGCTTCCCCCTGGAGGGGGAGGACGGCCTGATGGAGGGCGACATTTTTTATAAGATTGACGGCTGGCGGACCTACCTCCGGGGAGACGCGGCGCTGTTTCTCCGCTTCAACGACGGGGAGGGCATGGACGTGGAGGTCATCCGGAATGGGGAGAGGGTGGTCTTGAAGGACCTGCCCCTGTACCGGGGGACCTATGACGGGCAGCCCGGCCGGTTCGGCCTGATGGTGGGCGCGGCCCGGGTCCCCGCCACGTTTTTCACCACGGTGAAGTTCGTTGGCTACCAGACTCTGGATTTCGTCCAGCAGGTGTGGTTCAGCCTGATTCAGCTGCTCCGGGGCAATGTGGGCCTTTCGGAGGTCAGCGGCCCGGTGGGCATCGTCTCCACCATGACGGAGGTGGGAAACGCCTCCAAAACCGCCCTGGACGCCGTTGAGAATATCGCCTTTTTCGGGGCCCTCATCGCCATCAACCTGGCGGTGATGAACCTGCTGCCCATTCCGGCCCTGGACGGGGGACGCATTTTCTTCCTGGCGGTGGACGCGCTTTCCCTGCTGCTGTTCAGGCGGAAGGTGCCGGAGAAGTACCAGGCGGCGGTGAACGCGGTTTTCTTCGCGGCGCTGATGGCCGTGATGCTGCTGGTGACATTGAAGGACGTGGGACAGCTTTTCTTGCGGGAGGGATAAGGGCATGACGAAACGGCTGATGGTAGGGACAGTTCCGGTGGGCGGCGGCGCGCCGGTGTCCATCCAGTCCATGTGCAATACGAAGACCGGCGACGTGGCCGCCACCGTGGCTCAGATTCAGGCCCTGGAGGCCGCCGGGTGTGAAATTATCCGGGTGGCCGTCCCGGACCAGGCGGCGGCGGAGGCGGTGGACAAAATCAAGGAGCAAATCTCCATTCCGCTGGTGGCCGACATCCACTTCAACTATAAATTCGCCCTGGCCTGCGCGGAGCGGGGCATTGACGCCATCCGCATCAACCCCGGCAACATCGGCGGGGAGGAAAAGGTCAAGGCTGTGGCGGACGCCTGCCGCACCCGGGGCATTCCCATCCGGGTGGGGGTCAACGGCGGCTCCCTGGAGAAGGAGCTCCGGGCGAAATATGGCGGGGTGACCGCCGAGGCCCTGGTGGAGAGCGCCCTGGGCCAGGTCCGGCTTTTGAACAAATTTGATTTCGACGATATCTGCATCTCCGTCAAGTGCTCCGACGTGCCGCTGACCATGGCGGCGTATCTTGCCCTCAGCGGGCGGACGGACTATCCCCTGCACCTGGGAGTCACCGAGGCGGGGACCCCGTCCATGGGCATGGTGAAGTCGGCCATGGGCATCGGGGGGCTTCTCTGCCTGGGCGTGGGGGACACCATCCGGGTGACGCTGACCGCCGACCCGGTGGAGGAGATTTACGCCGCCAAGAAGATTCTCAAGGCGGCAGGGCTGAGGAAGACGGGGGTCAACCTGATCGCCTGCCCCACCTGCGGCCGGACGCGGATTGACCTCATCCCCATTGCCGAGGAGGTGGAGCGGCGGCTGGCGGACTGCGAAAAGAACATCACCGTGGCGGTGATGGGCTGCGCCGTCAACGGTCCCGGGGAGGCCGCCGCCGCCGACATCGGCATCGCCGGGGGAAAGGGCGAGGGCCTGCTGTTCCGCAAGGGGGAAATTTTGTACAAGGTTCCCCAGGAGCGGCTGGTGGACGCGCTGATGGAGGAGATCGGGAAGCTATGACGGAGAGAGGAGCGGCCATGCCGGAAAGATGGAAGACCGTCCTGCTCTGGACGCTGGTGGTTCTTTTTTCACTGGCGTCGGTTTGGGTGCGGGATGAGGGAATCAAGTCTTTGGCGCGGTTCGCCGGAACGTTGCTGCTTGTCTATAACATCAGCAGAATCCGGCTGCGGAAACGCTGAACGGGTACGGAGAGGAAGTCATGTCAAGAAACATCCCATTTTTTGAATTTTTCGCCGGGCTTCCGGCGTCTCCTGAGCTCCGTCTCCGGCTGGCCGGGGCGGAGCTGACCCATGGCCGCATTGACCGGGGGGAGCGGTCCATCCAATTGGATATGACGGTGAAAAGCCCCCTGGACGCGGGCGGGATGCAGGATTTGGAAAACACGCTGAAGGCGGCCTACGGCTTTCAAAAGGTGGAGCTGAACGTAACCTGCGCGGCTCCGCCGCCGCCTTCCGCACCCGGCCCCGCTCCTGACAGCAGGGGAACCGCCAAGGCGGCCCCCAAGAAAAAGTCGGGCAAGGTTCTCATGGGGAATCCTGTCAAGGCCAAGCCCGGCCCCATGTCGGCGCTGAATGTGAAGATGGGCACGGCCACGGTCTCCGGCAAGGTCTTCTCCTTCGAGTGCCGGGAGACCCGGCGGCCGGGGATGTGGCGGCTGAGCTTTGATATGACGGACGGAACCGGGTCCGTTACAGTTCAGAAGAATCTGGGGGCCAAAGAGGCCCAGGCTTTGGAGGGAGCCGTCAAGCCCGGCATGTGGCTGGTGGTGCAGGGGAAGATGGAGCCCACCTGGGACGGCAAGGATATTCAGCTGAACCCGCAGAACATCCATGTGACGGACCACGAGGAGCGGATGGACACGGCCCCGGTGAAGCGGGTGGAGCTCCATCTCCACACCCGGATGAGCAATATGGACGCCCTCACCGACACCAAAGAGGTCATTCAGGAGGCCATCCGCTGGGGCCATCCCGCCATTGCCATTACGGATCACGGCGTAGCCCAGTCCTTCCCGGAGGCATGGCACGCCGCCGGGGACAAGATCAAGGTCCTTTACGGCGTGGAGGGGTATTTTATCAACAATGTGGACGACCGCATCGCCGTTCACGGCTCCCAGGATATCCCGCTGGAGGGGGAAATTGTCTGCTTCGACATCGAGACCACCGGGCTGCGGGCGGACCGGGAGGCCATCACGGAGATTGGCGCGGTGGTGCTGCGGGACGGGGAGATTGCCGAGCGGTTCCAGACCTTCGTGAACCCCGGGAAGCGCTTGACGCCGGAGATCATCGGCCTCACCGGCATTACCGACGAGATGCTCAAGGACGCGCCGAAGCCCGCGGAGGCCCTGGCGGACTTCTTGAAATTTGTAAACGGGCGGCCCCTGGCGGCCCACAACGCGGAGTTCGATATCGGCTTTATACGCCGGGGCTGCGCCGGGGCGGGGCTGGAGTTCCATCCCACCTACATCGATTCCCTGATCCTGGCCCAGAACCTGCTGCCGGAGCTGGGGAAGTACAAGCTGGACATTGTGGCGGAGCACCTGGACCTGCCCGCCTTCAACCACCACCGGGCCAGCGACGACGCGGCCACGGTGGGCTATATGCTGGTTCCCTTTTGGAAGATGCTTCACGAAAGAGGGATTCATACCCTCCAGGCCGTCAACGGCGAGATGGAGAAGCTGCGGCCACTGGGGAGCAAAACCAACCGTTTCCCCAAGCACATCATTCTCCTGGCCCGGAACAAGACGGGGCTGAAAAACCTCTATCAGATGATTTCCGCCTCCAATCTGAAATACTTCAAGCGGGTGCCCACCATCCCTAAGAGCCTGCTGAAAGAGCACCGGGAGGGGATCATCGTGGGGGCGGCCTGCGAGGCGGGGGAGCTGTTCCAGGCTGTGAAGGACCACAAGGACTGGGAGGAGCTCAAACGTATTGCCTCCTTCTACGATTATCTGGAAATCCAGCCCCTGTGCAACAACGCTTTCATGCTCCGCAACGGCGACGCGAAAGACGAGGAGGACCTCCGGGAGCTCAACCGGACCATCGTCCGCCTGGGGGAGGAGCTGGGAAAGCCCGTCTGCGCCACGGGCGACGTTCATTTCCGGGAGCCGGAGGACGAGGTCTTCCGGCATATCCTCCTGGCCTCCAAAAAGTTCCCGGACGCCAACGAGGCCCTGCCCATCTACTTCAAGACCACGGATGAGATGCTGAAAGAGTTTTCCTATCTGGGGGAGGAGAAGGCCTACGAAGTGGTGGTTTCCAATACCCGCTTGGTTGCCGGCCAGGTGGAGACCTTTGAGCTTCTGCCTAAGGAACTGTTTCCCCCCAAGCTGGAAAATTCCGAGGAGGAGCTGAACCGCCTGGTGTGGGAGAAGGTGCACCGCCTCTACGGCGAGGACCCGCCCCAGCTGATTGTGGACCGGCTGAACGTGGAGCTGGGGGGCATTCTGGGCAAATATGACGTGGTGTACATGTCCGCCCAGAAATTGGTCCAGCGGTCCCTTGAAAACGGCTATCTGGTGGGCTCCCGGGGCTCTGTTGGGTCGTCCCTGGCGGCTTACATGTCCGGCATTACGGAGGTCAACTCCCTGCCGCCCCACTACCGCTGCCCGAAATGCAAAAACAGCGAGTTCATTCAGGACGGGTCCTACGGCTGTGGCGCGGACATGCCGGACAAGCTGTGCCCCGAGTGCGGAACCAAGTATGAAAAGGACGGCTTTGACATTCCCTTCGAGACCTTCCTGGGCTTCGGCGGCGGCAAGGTGCCGGACATCGACCTGAATTTCTCCGGCGAGTACCAGGCCCGGGCCCACCGCCACGCCATTGAGATGTTCGGCGAGACCCAGGTGTTCCGGGCGGGGACCATCGGGACCCTGGCGGAAAAGACGGCCTACGGCTTTGTGAAGAAGTACCTGGAGGAAAACCAGATGACCGTGGGCCGGGCGGAGGAGAACCGGCTGACCTTGGGCTGCGTGGGGGTCCGGCGGACCACCGGGCAGCATCCCGGCGGGCTGGTGGTGGTTCCGGCGGACAAGAGCATGGAGGACTTCTGCCCGGTCCAGCACCCGGCGGATGCGGACGATTCCGACACCATTACCACCCATTTTGAATACCACTCCATGGAGGCGAATCTTTTAAAGCTGGACATGCTGGGCCACGATGACCCGACCATGGTCCGCATGATGCAGGACCTTACCGGGGTGGACCCACAAAAAATTCCCCTGGACGACCCGGACACCATGTCCATCTTCACCTCCAGCAAGGTGCTGGGCTATGAGAACGACGAGATTCTGGGCCCCACCGGGGCGGTGGCCATCCCGGAATTCAATACCCGCTTCACCCGCCAGATGCTCATCGACACCCAGCCCAAGGATTTCAACACCCTGGTCCGCCTCTCCGGCTTCTCTCACGGCACCGACGTGTGGCTGGGCAACGCCCGGGAGCTGATTGTCAGCAAGACGG
>CAJUBX010000084.1 GCA_910585165.1 uncultured Oscillibacter sp.
TCTGCTCCACGCCCCGGCCGGACTCGTACATAAAGCCCAGGCAGCACATGCCGGGAGCGTTGCCCTGCTCGGCGGCGGCGGAATACCATTTCACGGCCTGCTCCAGGTCCTGCTCCACGCCCGCGCCGAACTCCAGGCAGCGGCCCAGCTCCGTCTGTGCGCCGGGATAGCCCAGCCAGGCGGCGGACTGGTACCACTTGGCGGCCTCCGCCTCGTCCGGTTCCACGCCGCTGCCCCGGCGGTAAGCCTCGGCCAGCAGGAACTGGGCCCGGGGAAAGCCCTGCTCCGCCCCGGTCTGGAAGCATTTCAGCGCCTTGCCGTAATCCGTCTCCACCCCGATGCCGTATGTATAGCAGTAGCCCAGGTTCGTCAGGGCCGGCATGTATTCCTGCTCCGCCGCCTGGGCATAGAGCATCACGGCCTGCTTCGGGTCCGCCGGGACGCCGATGCCCGCCTCCAGGCACCAGCCCAGGTTCGTCAGGCCCAGGGGGTCGTTCAGCGCCGCCGCCCGCTGATAGGCGGCCAGGGCGTCGGTCTCCCGCTTTTCGTCCACCGCCTGGTTTCCCAGGTTCACCCAGTCTGAGGCGGTCATCTCCTCCTCCGTCAAAGCGGCGAAAAAGGTCCCCCCGCAGCGGGGGCAGACGTCCGGCTCCGTCTCGGCCACAAAGCCGCAGTCCGGGTTTTCACAACGATAGAAATCCATGGTTTGTTCCTCCCTTACGCGTCCCCTCCGCCGTCAAGGCCGGGGGAGCGGTTGTATATATCGGTAAATGTATAGGCCGCGCCCCGGTGCTTAAAGCCGGGGAAGGTGTCCAGCTGGACCCCATGGATGGCCCGGAAAATGCTTTTTTCAATGTTGGGATTGGTTCTTTTCAGCTCCCGCAAAAGGAGCTTGACCTCCTGGCGCTTGCTCTGCCCGATCCCGTCGCCGGAGGCGTCCCGGCTTTCCGTAAAGCGGCAGGCGCATTGCAGGAAGCGCAGGCCGTTATAGTTCCGCCAGTTGACCACGGCGTCCTCATGGACGCAGTACAGCGGGCGGATCAGCTCCATGCCGGGGAAGTTTTTGCTGCGGAGCTTGGGGGGCATTGCCTGGAGCTGCGCGCCGTAAAAAAGGCCCAGGAGCGTCGTCTCGATCACGTCGGAAAAATGATGGCCCAGGGCGATTTTGCTGCACCCCAGCTCCGCCGCCTTTGCATAAAGGAAGCCCCGGCGCATCCGGGCGCAGAGGTAGCAGGGGTTCTTATCCACCTGGACCGTCACGTCAAAGATGTCGCTCTTAAAAACCGTGAGAGGGATGCCGAGCCTTTCGGCGTTTTCCTCCAAAAGCGCCCGGTTGGCCGGGTTGTAGCCCGGGTCCATGGCCAGAAAGCACAGCCGGAAGGGCCGGTCGGTATGCTTTTGCAGCTCCTGCATCAGCTTTGCCAGAACGAAGGAGTCCTTCCCGCCGGAGACGCAGACGGCGATGTGGTCCCCGGGGGAAACCAGCTCATACCGCTTCACGGCGGCGATGAAGGGATTCCACAGGGATTTGCGGTAGGTCGTAATGAGACTGCGCTCGGCGGTCTCTTGGGGAGTAAGCTCACGGGACATAGTATTGTTCTCCTGCGCAAAGGGCCCGGAAGCCCGTACATTAAAATCATTTTCCTGACGACACGCGCGTCAGAAAAATTCCCCGGCCTGTGCGCCTGGGGCGCACACACCAGTGACCGAGTCACTGGTGGTGGGGGATTCTCAAGGGGGAGCCTGCTCCCCCTTGATTTTCTACAGCCAGATAGACCCCAGCCGGAACACGGAGGCCCACATCCGGCGGAACCAGGACCGCTTGTTCCAGTCCTCCAGAGTATAGGGCCGGCTCTCGGCCAAAATGCCGTCCATGTCCTCCAGCAGGTCCTCCACCACCGGCATGTGGTACAACAGCACGCCGCATTCATAGTGAAGCTGGAAGGTCCGGTAATCCATGTTGGTACTGCCCACCAGGGCCACCTCCCGGTCCGCCATGACGCTCTTGGCGTGGAGGAAGCCGGGCGTGTATTTGTAAATCTTCACGCCGTGGCTCAAAAGCTCGCCCCAATAGGTCTCCGCCACCATATAGGTAAACTTGTGGTGGTCCGGGATGCCGGGAATGAACAGCCGCACGTCCACCCCCGCGTCGGCGGCGATGCAAAGGGCCTTCTGCATGGACTCCTCCACGGCGTAATACGGCGTGGTGAGATAGAGCATCTTCTGGGCGGAGGCGATGAGCTGGAGGTAAATTTCCTCAATGGGATTATCCGGGTTGTTCAGCGGCCCGTCGGTAAAGGGCTGGCACCAGCCTTTGGCGTTCTCCACCGGATGGCGGGGGCGGTAGTAGTCGTCCTCGTTGTGGAAGGAGCCCCCCATCATCTTCCACATCTGCATAAACTGGGTGGCGAAGCCCCAGACCCCCTCGCCCTCAATGCGGACGGCGGTATCCTTCCAGTGACCGAAGCGGACGATAAGGTTTGCGTATTCGTCGGCGATGTTGATGCCGCCGGTATAGGCGTACTGCCCGTCGATGACGGCGATTTTCCGGTGGTCCCGGTAGTTAAAGTAGATGCGGTTCACATAGCGGTGGACGGGGTTGAAGACCTTCACCTCAATGCCCGCGTTCTGGAGGGCCTGGAGGGTCTCGTCGGAAAAACGGGTGAGGTTTCCGAAATCGTCAAAGGTGATGTGAATCTCCACCCCGGCGGCAGCCCGCTCCTTCAAAACGGCGAAGATGCGGTCCCAGAGCTTCCCCTCCGCCAGAATGTAGTACTCCAGGAAAATATAAATTTCCGCTTTTTCCAGGCGGGCGATCAGGTCCTCAAAGAACTCCGCGCCCTCCTTGAAGTAGACGGCGCCGGTTTCCCGGTAGAGCAGAAAGCCCCGCTTCTCCAGGTACGCCGCCAGCCGTCCCCAGGCCGGGGACTGCCGCCGGAGGCGGGCAAGGTCGATTTCGCTGGACATGCGCCGGCTCTCCCCGCAGGGGATGGGGGGAACCTTTTGGAGGCTGAGCTGCTTCACCTGATGGGCCCCGCCCCACAGGCAGAACAAAATCATGCCGGACACCGGCATAGCCAGCAGCAAACACATCCACACCAGCTTGTAGGAGGGGCTGCCGGGCCGCTGGTACACCCAGATGGCCACTGCCGCGCCGGCGATGAGCAGCAGGGCGTAAACCAAGCTGGAATACTCCGCCAAAAGGAAGGAAATCAGCAGCGAGGTGGCGATCTGGGCGATCACCGTCAGCGCACACATGGAGATGCTGGTGGCGGCGGAAATTTTTCGCTCAATCCGCTCCTCCACCGGGGGGATATGGGGAATGTTTTTATGCACAGGGCCTCGCCTCCTCACTGGAAGTCTCAACGCTTGACCTTTCTATTATACAAAAAGACTCCGCCGTCTTCAACACCAAAATATTAAAAATCGATAAAACTTGCCCGCAGGGATCGTCCGGGCAGGCCAAGCCCCTAAAGAGGCTTCAGGCTGTCGAAAAAGTCCGGCTCTGGCGGCAGCCAGAGCCGGACTTTTTCGACAGCCTGAAGCGGAGGGCCTAGCCCTCCGCCTCTTTCGCATTTACGCCAGGATATCCAGCTCCTTGTATTTGGCCGCCCGCTGCGCCACGGCCTCCCAGGAGGGGCCGGAACAGACGAACTCGTAATCGCTCCAAATCCGCTCCAGCTCCGCCCGGACCTGGGGAACCTCCTCCAAAGGGCCTGCTCCGGTGCGGACATAGTAATCCGGCAGCAGGGCCCCTGTGATGATCCCGGTCTCCGGCGCAGGGGGCTCCTGCCCCTGGCCGAGGGCTGCGGCCATCTCCAAATGCCCGCTGAGATATGCCTCGGCCTCCAGGTGGACCCCCATCATGCCGTTGAGGTCGAACACCTGGAAGGGCGCGCCCGCCGGGACGGGAATCTCGCTCCCGGCGCCCCAGAAGGCCGGGTCGTCCCCCAGCTCGTAAAGCGCGCCGCCAAGGTCCTGCAACCCGTTCAGCTCCTCCCCGGAAGACAGGCCCTGGAAGGAGTTCAGCACCGTATCCACAGCCCCGTCCAGCCGTCCCAGGGCTCCGCAGCCGGGGAGGGCGGAAAGGCGTTTACCCAGCTTCACCAGCCGGGCCAGGGACAAAAGGCCCCAAATCCGGACCCGCACGTCCCCCAGGCCCGCCGCCTTCTCCTCCACCTGGGCGGGTATGTCGTTATAGAGGATATGCTCCTCCTCTAGCCGCCCGATGCGGCCGGAGCAGTCGTCAGCCAGCTTCTCCCCCACCTTTTCATAGACCTCGTCCCGGGCGCTGTAAACCGTGTCCGCCCGGTGAAGCCAGAGCTGGGCCCGGTTCAGGTCCCCGCAGTCCATGGCGGCTGTCCCCAGGCTGTAATACGCCTTGGCAAGGCCCGCCCAGTCCTTCTTTTTCCCGCACTCCGCCAGCTTCTCCTCCGGGGAGGCGGACTCTTTTTTTCCAAACAGCTTGAACATGCAGACCGCATCCTTTCATATTGGTTGAATGAGGCAACTATACCGCCGCCGGACTGAAAAGTCAAGATCGCGAAGATGCGAAAACAGCCCTTTGGGGGCTGGACAAAGTCACAACTAACTGCTACAATAAGCACCAGGATTTTCCCCCCTCCGGGGGACGCAAGGAGGTACGTCGAGGCGATGAAGGAAAAGAAGGGTTTCTTTTTGCGCTGGCCGTGGAACGTGGTGGTTTACGTGGCGCTGTTCGCGGCGCTGCGGCTGTTCGCCATCCCCATCATTCTGATTTTAATGGCGGTTCAGAGGAAAAACAACCCCCACGGCATGGAGGAGGGCTACTGCCTCAGCCGGACGAGGAAACGGATCACCTGGCTTCTCTGGGCGCTGCTGGTGCTGGTCATCAGCGCGGTCTTGCTCTGCCTGTTCGCAGTCGGGCTGAAGCAGGACTGGGCCTATTTTGAGGTCATGGATTATGTAACCCTGGCGTTCAGCGGCATAGGGGGCCTGCTCTTTTTGGCCGGAGGGCTCTATCTGGCCTACGCCGCCATCCGGGACAGCTTTTTCCCGGCCAAAAGCTCTCTGGCCAACTCCATCCGCAGCCAGCTTCCCTACCCCGACGAGGCCCCGCCGGTGGAGGAGCTCTTTGCCATGGTGGACGGCGATCTCAAAGAGAACGGCCGGTGGTTCGGCCCGGTGGGCATAGGCCAAGAGTGGGTTCTGGGAGACGGGGCCAGCAAAATTGAGCGCATCCGGGGCATTTTCGTCATCAACGAGATTCACCGCCACCACACCCAGACGGGCACCCGCACCAGCCGGAATATGGAGCTGGTGCTGGTGGACGACCGGGGGCGGAGAAACGGAACCACATTCCAGAACCTGAAGGACCTGGAGGCGGCAGCGGACTGCATAGCCCTCCTGGTCCCGGAGGCCCGGCGGGGCTCCGGCAGCCAGTGTTCCAGCTTCCTGGCCATGGACGAAAGCGAACGGGAGGCCTTTGAGCGGGACTTCTGCCAGCGGCGGAACCGCCGGATTTCCGAGGCCGCCCAGCGGGAAATTCTCAGCGAAGGCCCCCAGGATATGATATTAAAGCGCCAAAGCGGCGAAGTGACCTCCCGGGTGAGCGCCGCCTTGGTGGAGGACGTGCTGAAGCGCTGCCTCGCCGGAGAGGAGTCCGGCTTCGAGCTGACCCCCACCCGCCCCGTGGAGGGGGGAGGCCGGGCTTTCCGGTCCCTGAGCTGCTTTGCCCGAAGAGAAAACCCGGAGGGGCCGCAGGTCCTGCTGGTGCTGGAACCCGTCCCCGCCGGAGAGGGGGAGAATCTGGGCCTGGCGCTGGCAGCGGACGCCCGGCGGGCGGAGGAGGTCTTGGGAGGCTGGCTCCGCCGGGAGCTCCCGGACCTTGCGGGCTGGGACCTGCGGCGGGTATACGAAGCGCCCAAGGCTGCCCCCCAGGTCCGGAAGGAGTCTCAGGCCCGGCTGTCCCTGGTGTATGCCAGCGGCGCGGCCGAGAACCATACCACCTTTACGGAGGAGGACGTTCAGGCGGCGGCGGAGGGCATTGCCGACGGGACCTACCAGCTTGTGGACCTGACCCACAGCTCGGGCTATATGTGGATCCGGGTGACGGCGGGGGACAAGACCGACGGCCGCTGCACCGTGGAGGCCACCAAGCCCGAGGGCCCGGAGCTGGGCTTTTACATCACGAAAATGCCGCCGAAGGAGGCGGCCGCATGGCTGACGGGATACCCCCGCGGGCAGTTCCTGCCGGGAGGCCGGGACTGGAAGCGGGTTAAAAAGTCAAAATAAAAAAGGAGAGGTTCCATCATGGCAGCGGTTTTGAGCAATGAAGTAAAACAGGCCCTTCAGGACATCTATTATAACGTCCGCACGGGCCGCGGCAAAGAGGCCTTCGCCCTTCTGGAGAAGGCCTCCGCCGCCGGAGACGGGGACGCCAGCTGCGTGCTGGCCCGGTGCTACTGCGGCTACCAGTATGTCTGGGGCTGGCACGGCTTCCCGGAGGACGACGAAAAAGCCACCAAGCTCCTCCACAAGTCCGTGGAGCAGGGCAGCGCCCTGGGGGTGCTGGTGGCCCTGCGCAGCGGGGAGCTGACCCCCTCCGTCCAGAAGAAGATGCCCTTTGCAAACCTCCAGGAGGCGTTTGACCAGGTGGAGGCCCTGGCGAAGGAGGGCGACGCTTTCTGCCAGTACATCGTGGGCAACAGCTATTTCTGGTGGGACTTCCTCCGCATCCAGAATAAGGGCAAAGACTCCTTCCCCAGCCAGGCGGAGTTCAAGGCGTATTTAAAGGAGAATATCTCCAAGTGCGAGGACTGGTTCTGGAAGGCCTTCCGGGGCGGCATGTACCTGGCGGCCAACAATTTGAACCGCTATTACACCCAGGGAGACGAGGACATCATCGCCCCCCAGCCGGAGAAGGCCAGGGACCTCTACAAAATGGGCGCGGAGATGGGCTATCCCACCCATCAATTCATCTATGCCACGGAGCTGCAAAAGGAGGAGAAATTCGAGGAAGCCCTCCACTGGTACAAGGAATCCGCCGAGGCCAACAACGGCGAGAGCTGGCATAAGGTGGGCTGGCTCTACTTCGAGGGAAAGGGCGTGGAGAAGGACGAGGCCTACGCCGTCTCCTGCTTCCAGCGGGAGCTGGCCCGGGACCCGATGTACGTGGGGAGCAACAATCTTATGGGCAAGGCGTATTTCTATGGCCGGGGCGTTCCCCAGGACTATGCCAAGGCATACCAGCATCTGCTGCTGGCCCATGACCACGGCAAGTCGAATTGGGGCGTATATTATCTGGCAAAATGCGCCTTTAACGGCTGGGGCACCCCCCAGGATTACGGCAAGGCCCTCCAGTACCTGAACGAGCTGGACTGGAAGAACCAGGAGGCGGACTACATGCGGGGCTATATCTACGGCCGGGGCCTGGGCGGCGTGGCGGAGGATATTCCCAAGGGCGTGGAGTACCTCCAGAAGGCCGGGAATCTCAGCGAGGCAAAGGAAGAGCTTCTCAACTACAAAAAGACCCTGTTCGGCAAGTGGGTCCGGCGGAAGTAAAAAACTGTATCTTTAAAAACCGGGCGGCGGAAGCAATGCGCTTCCGCCGCCCGGTTTGTTCCGCCCCGCCGCCTCAGGGAATGGGCGGGGTCCACCAGCTCTGCCGGTAAATGTCCGTAAAGCGGTACGAGGCCCGGACCTCGCCCTCCAGGGGCACGTCGGAGACGGTCAGGCCCGTCCCGGGGACGGTCAGGGGGTCTCCCAGGAGGTAGCTGTCCTGGTATGTACCGTCATAACCGTAGTAATCGCAGAGGAACTCCAGGGTATCCCCCTCCTGGAGGGCGGAATCGCTTTTGGCGACGGTTCCGGTCTCCTCTTCGCCGTAAACGGCCCGGACGCCGGAGACATACCCGTAGGGGTTTTCGTCGTCAAAGGCCAGCAGAAGCTCCGCCCGGCGGCCGTTGTGGAGCACGGGCACATAGCCGGTGATGGCGTAATGTTCCCCGTCGTCCACGGTGCTCTCGTGGTAGTAGGCCACGACTTGTCCGTTCACCGCCAGCCAGGTCTTCTCCGCATTTCCCAGCAGGTTGCCCTGGCTGTCAAAGTCAAAGACGTTGTCCAGCCCCAGGTCGATGAAGCCCTCGCCGTCGTCGTAGAAGAGGTTCAGGTCCAGGGAGTGGACCAGCTTCCACTGGTCCTCGGAGAGCCTTAGGACCGGAGTTCCGTCCTCCCCGGCGGTCCAGCTGAGATTTTCCCCGGCGAAGCGGTGGGCCGCCACGTACTGGGCCGTGCTGTTCAGGTCCAGGGAGCGGTCAGAGAAGAAGCCGCTGCCCAGGGCCGCCTGGAGCAGGGAGGCCACGGCGTCCGCGCCGGCGGCGGAGCTGCCGCCGGAGAGGCCCATCAGCGCCTCCAGGGGGGAGCCGCTGCCGCCGGAGCCCGCCTGGCCCGCCTGCTGAATGGAGGCGAAGTCCCGGATGCACTTGCCGTAGCTGTCGTCCAGGCCGATGGCCTGGTAGGTGGACACCGCCTGGTTCACATTGGAGGACTTCCGGTAGGGGAAGTAGATGGACACGCCGTAGGCGTTGGTCATGTTGGAGGAGGTGCGGTTGTACTTCACCGCCCCCAGCAGGGCCTCCGCCAGGGCTTCGCCCTCGCGGGTAGCCAGGTTCTTCGCCAGGTGGACCAGGTCCACCTGGTCGATTTTGCTGGACTGGGCAAACTCCCGCGCCCCGTTCCGGGCATTGGAGACGGTTTGATAGTCCTTGTCCCCGATCATCCGGGAGGTGGAGCGGGAGAAGTCTGCCAGGGCCTGGGGCAGCGTGGCCTCCAGCTCG
>CAJUBX010000085.1 GCA_910585165.1 uncultured Oscillibacter sp.
CCTTATTTTATCACATTCTCTTTTGTTCGGCCGATTAAATCAGTGGTTCCCTAAATTCGGAAGATTTGGCGGTCAAGGCAGAAATGCCCCGGCCCACGCTGAACAACGCGATTACTGGGCGGAGTGTTCGCCCCGCTACTATTGGCAAGATTGCAAAGGCCCTTGGCGTTCCTGTGGAACAGATCATTGAGGATTAACCCCAGGGCCGGAAATGGCAAAAAAAGAAGGTGATGAAACCTTGCAATTCTCCAAAGAAATGGGCCTGATTCTCTTTGATGGCTATTATGAGGGTGGCGCTTTAGTAGACGGTGAGCCTAACCCCAAAGTCAGACAAGGGAAAAAGAAGCCCAAGCCCTATGAGATTGCCAAGAGGGAATACCAATGGCTTCTTGGCAAGATCAAGCAATCCATTGTTCTGACCAACTATGATAGTGATGAAACTTTTCAATGTCGGTTGAAGATGGCCCAGGCCCTGGATCAGCATTGTATAGCTATCAAGGGAGCGCACAAGGGCGGTCATATCTATTGGGCCAACTGTACCCAGGCAGTAACCACCAGCAACACCAAAATGAAAACCGTCCTGACCCTTGCCCCGGTTGATTACAAGTGCGGGGTAAAAATGGTCAAGCATACCGGCGAGATCAAATTAGCCGACACCTACGGAGCCTTACAGAATGACGATGGCACGTTCCGGGAAGTTCTGTATTTCAACCCTGGTCCCGGTGACAACCTGGACGAACTGCCTTTTTATGACCGCCCTCTTCAATCCGGCGAGAAACACCAATTCTTGGGAATGGCAGATGGAGAGGGGCGGCAAGAAGGGCTTTTCACCTTTATGATCCCCATGAAGGAGGCTGGATTCACCTATGAGCATTCTAGCAGAGGGGAGCGGAATTGCAAGGTCCCCGGTCCTCTGTGGGCCCTTTTCCCCTCCCAGCGGTACGCTTCCCCCGGGGAGATGGTTTCATGCCGCCCCGCAGGACGGAATACCCCGAAACAGCGGCAGCGTCCTCCGGCGGGAAAAGCCCAGATCTCTCTTTTCCGTTCTCTGCAAAATTTTCGGTGTTTTAGCCAAAGATTTCGGCCTGGATTTGTGCTAAAATCCAGGCCGCTGGATAGAACAAAATATTTTGCAAAAACTACTTGCAATATAACCGCAAATCGTATAATATAGTTTTATAAATCATATTACACGGTTTTGACAGCAAAAGCTGGGGAGGATTCCGATGGAGGCTGTTTTAACGAAACAGGAGCTGCAGCGGGCCCGCCTGCGGGCGGTGCGGCGGGCAAAGGTCCGGGCCCGGAACGAGCCGCCCCGACTGACGGCGGCGGAGGAGGTCTTCAACGCCGTGAGCCACGGCCTGGGAGCCCTGGGCGCAGCGGCGGCCTTGACGCTGCTGCTGGTCCGGTCCCGGGGGGCTATGGAGCATCTGGCCTCCTGCGTCTATGGGATCAGCATGGTGGTGATGATGCTGATGAGCTGCATCTACCACGCCATGCCCGCCGGGTCCCGGATAAAGCGGGTTCTCCGGCGCTTTGACTACACGTCCATTTATCTGCTGATTGGCGGCACCTTCGCCCCCATCCTTTTGCTATACTTGGGCGGGGCCCTGGGGACGGCGCTGTTCTGTGCGCAGTGGGCGGTGATTCTCTCCGGCGTAACGCTGGTGATGGCCTTCGGCCCCGGCCGCTGGCGGGCCCTGCATTTTACCTTGTACTTTCTCATCGGGTGGAGCGGGCTGGCTTTTCTGCCCAGGATGTATATGGAGAGCCCCGTCCTGCTGGGCTTCATCTTTGCGGGGGGGCTGGCCTACACTCTGGGGATGATTCCCTTTGCCGGAAAAAAGAAGTACAGCCACTGCGTCTGGCACGTTTTCGTCCTGGCGGGGGCCGCCCTCCACTGGATTGGAATTTACACCCAGATCTACGCTCTTTCTTGAGGCGAGACGCAGCAGCCCGGACCCTTTCTCCGCTTGGAAAAGGGTCCGGGCTCTTTTCGTGCCCCGCATAAAGAGGCCGTTAAAATATCGGCAGAAAAAGAGGCTTGCGCAAGCGTTTTCGTCCTTGGGGCTCTTGACTTTTCCGCAGGAGTTACTATAATCAAACCGTACTGATTCGCCGCGCCCGGCGGCCTAAGGCGCGGGGAAGCGATTTGAGAGAGGGGATGCTTGATGAAAGAACACAAAAAGGGCCTGGCGCTGTGGCTGGCGGCAGTTTTTCTGCTGCTGGCAGGCGCTTTATTCGCCGGGTCCCCCGGCCGGACGGAGACCGTGAAGGAGGCTATGCGGGACGCCGTGCTCCACGACGTGAACCGGGTCAGCCTCTTTGGCCTTAAAGAGGTGAACCCGGGGCTTATCTCCGCGTTTACGGTGACGCTGATTCTGCTGCTGGCCGCCGCCTGTATCCGCGTCTTCGTAATTCCGAAGTTCCGGTACACGCCGGGGAAGTTCCAGCTGCTGCTGGAGGAGGCCGTGGGACTGTTCAGCGGCATGGCAAAAAACAGCAGCCCTCACCGCTGGGGCTTTCTGGGGGCCTATGTCTTCGCCGCCGGGGCCTACATCTTTGTGGGAACGCTGTTTGAGCTGCTGGGCCTGCAGGCCGTCACGGTCCATGGCCACGCGATTACCCTCCCCGCCCCTTTGTCCGACGTAAACGCCGCCATCGCCATGGGGACGTTCTCCTACCTGACGATTCTCTCCGGCGGCGTGGCGGCCAACGGCCTTAGAGGAGTGGGAAAGACGCTGAAGGAGTTTTCCCTGCCCATCTCCATGAGCTTCCGGCTGTTCGGGGCCCTGCTCAGCGGCCTTTTGGTGACGGAGCTGGTGTACTATTATGTAAGCCTCAGCTTCGTGCTTCCGGTCATTATAGGCGTGCTGTTCACCCTGCTTCACGCCCTGATTCAAACCTATGTGCTGACCATGCTGACGGCCCTGTACTACGGCGAGGTGTCCGAGCCGGCGCCGCCGAAAGAGAAGAAAAAGCGCCGGGCCGCCTGACTGCGGCCCATTTGGGAAATCAAAACATAACGGGAGGTTTTTTACAATGAATAAGCTGATGAAAAAGCTGTGGATACTGGGCCTGGTGCTGCTGCTGGCGGCGGCCCTGGCCGTGCCCGCCCTGGCGGCGGGAGAGGAGGCGGGCGAGCCCGCCTCCCAGGAAGAAACCCAGGAGGATTCCGGGAAGACCATGGCCTCCGCCGTCGCCATCGGCCTGGCGGCCCTGGGCGGCGCCCTGGGCATGGGCGTCGCCACCGGCAAGGCGGCGGAGAGCATCGGCCGCCAGCCCGAGGCCGAGGGCAAAATCCGGACCACGCTGATGCTGGGCCTTGTGTTCATTGAGACGGCCATCATCTATGCTCTGCTGGTGGTCATCCTCATTATCTTCGTGTTGTAAGGCAGGTGGAGGCTGTGAATATCCCCCTGAATATCGACTGGCAGCAGATTCTGCTGCATTGGATGAACCTGGCCATTCTCACCGGAGGGCTGTACTTCCTGCTCTACAAGCCCGTGAAGCAGTTTATGGAAAAGCGGGAGGCCCACTACCGGGAGCTGGAGGAGCAGGCCGCCGGAAAGCTCCGGGAGGCGGAAGAGCTGAAAGCCGCCTACCAGGCCAGGCTGGACGGAGCGGAGGAAGAAATCCACCAGGCCCGGGCCAAGGCCCAGGCGGCGGTCCAGCAGTCCGTGGAGGAGCAGCTGGCCCAGGCCAGGCAGATCGTCGCAAAGGCCAAGGAGGAGGCCGCCAGCAGCCGGGATCAGATCATCCGGGAGTCCCAGCGGGAGCTCCGGGAGCTGACGGTGGCCGCAGTGAAAAAGCTGGCGGTGAAGGCCGACACAGACCTCTTTGACCAGTTCCTGGACCTGGCGGAGGGAGGAGGAGCCCATGAGGACCACTAGAGGCAGCCTGAAAGCGGAGCTGCGCAGCGCCGTTTGCCCCACGGAGGAACAGCTCCGGCGGTTTGAAGCGTTCCTCGCCGGAAAGTACAAGCGGAAAATTCCCCTGGTTTGGGAGGAGGATCCCGCCCTGAAGCAGGGCTTCCGCCTCCAGGTGGGGGCGGACATGTACGACTGGACCATCCAAGGCCGGGTCCGGCAGTTCCGGGACTACGTCCGGGGCCTGGAGAGCGGGTCCAACGACATTCTGCCCCTGATGCGCCAGGCGGTGGAGAGCTGGTCCGCCGCCGTCAATCCCGAGGAAATCGGCGAGGTGACGGCGGTGGACGGCGAAATCGCCTCCGTCAAGGGCCTGGAACACGCCCAGTACGGCGAGATTCTCCTGTTTAACTCCGGCGTCAAGGGCATGGTCCAGGACCTGCGCCGGGACGGCGTGAGCTGCATCCTCTTTGGCAGCGGCGAGGAGGTCTGCGCCGGAAGCATGGTCCGCCGGACGCTGAAAACCGCCGGCATGCCGGTGGGAGAGGGCTTTTTGGGACGGGTGGTGGACGCGCTGGGCGTTCCCATGGACGGAAAGGGCAAAATCACCGCAGAGGCCCACCGCCCCATCGAAACCCCGGCCCCCGGCATTCTGGACCGCCAGAGCGTGAACACCCCTATGGAGACGGGGCTTTTGGCCATCGACTCCATGTTCCCCATCGGCCGGGGACAGCGGGAGCTGATCATCGGCGACCGCCAGACCGGCAAGACCTCCATCGCCCTGGACGCCATCCTGAACCAGAAGGGGAAGGACGTGGTCTGCGTCTACGTGGCCATCGGGCAGAAGTCCGGGTCCGTGGCCCAAATTGTGGAAAACCTCCGCCGCCGGGGGGCCATGGAGTACACCGCCGTGGTCAGCGCCCCGGCCAGCGCCTCCGCCGCCTTGCAGTATATCGCCCCCTACGCGGGCTGCGCTCTGGCGGAGCACTTCATGCGCCAGGGGCGGGATGTGCTGATTGTCTATGACGATCTCAGCAAGCACGCCATCGCCTACCGGACCTTGAGCCTCCTCCTGGAGCGGTCCCCGGGGCGGGAGGCGTATCCCGGCGACGTGTTCTACCTCCACTCCCGCCTGCTGGAGCGGGCGGCCCGCCTCTCCGACGAGCTGGGGGGCGGCAGCATGACCGCCCTGCCCATTGTGGAAACCCAGGCGGGGGACGTGTCCGCCTATATCCCCACCAACATCATCTCCATCACCGACGGGCAGATTTTCCTGGAGAGCGATTTGTTCTTCGCCGGCCAGCGGCCCGCCGTCAACGTTGGCCTCTCCGTTTCCCGGGTGGGCGGCGACGCTCAGACCAAGGCCATGAAAAAGGCCGTGGGGACCCTCCGGCTGGATTTGGCCCAGTACCGGGAGATGGAGGTTTTCACCCAGTTTTCCAGCGACCTGGACGACGCGACGAAGCGCCAGCTCGCCTATGGCCAGGGCCTGATGCGCCTGCTGCGCCAGCCCCGGTACGCCCCCCTCTCCCAGCACCAGCAGGTTATCATCCTGACCGCCGCCATGGCCCACGTGATGCAGGACGTGCCTTTGGAGAAGATGGAGGCCTTCCGGGCCCACCTTCTCTCGGCGGTGGAGGAGGCGGCCCCGGACCTTTGCAGCCGCATCGACCGCACCGGGCTGCTGGCCCCGGAGGACCGGGAGGAAATCGTCTCCCTGGCTAGGCGGGCCCTGGAGGGCTTTAGCGGGAAGAAGGACGGCTGATATGGCGGGGACCAAGGAGATCAAGACCCACATCGAAAGCGTGGGCGAAACCCGGAAGATCACCAACGCCATGTACCTCATCGCCTCCACCAAGCTCCGGCGGGCCCGGCAGGAGCTGGACCAGACCCGCCCCTATTTCGAGGCCCTCCGGGGGGAGATACGGCGGATTTTCCGCACGGCCTACAACGTGGACAGCCGCTTTTTCTACCCCATCGGCAGCGACGCGCCCCTGGAGGGGACCTACGGCTGCCTGCTGATCACCGCGGACAAGGGCCTGGCGGGAGCCTATAACCAAAACGCCATCCGGGAGGCCCAGCGGCTGCTGGAGCGGCATCCGGACACGAAGCTCTTTGTGGTGGGGGAATACGGACGGCGGTTTTTCGACCAGCGGAAAATCCCCATTGAGCACAGCTTCCTCTACACCGCCCAGAATCCCACCATGGCCCGGGCCAGGGAAATCAGCGCCTTGCTGCTGGACGGCTTCGACCGGGGGGCGCTGAAGGAAATCTACGTCATTTACACGGACATGGAAAGCGCCATGAGCTTCCAGGCCCGGGCCGCCCGCCTCCTGCCCTTCCACAGGACCCACTTTGTCGGGGCCCCGGCGGGCGGGGGCGCCATGACGGAGCGGTTCGAGTTTTACCCCGACGTGGGGACCGTTCTGAACAGCGTCATGCGCAGTTATGTCACCGGCTTTATCTACAGCGCCCTGATCGACAGCTTCTGCTGCGAGCAGAACGCCCGGATGACCGCCATGGACAACGCGGACCGGAATGCGGAAAAGCTCCTGGGGGAGCTGTCCCTCCAGTACAACCGGGTCCGGCAGGCGGCCATTACCCAGGAGATAACGGAAATCTCCGCCGGGGCCCGGGCCCAGCGCCAAAAGAAGGGGAGGTAAGCGATTTTGGAAAGAGGCATTATTGTACAGATATCCGGCCCTGTGGTGGACGTGGAAATTCAAAGCGGCGAGCTTCCCCGCCTGCGGGAGGAGCTGACCGTGGAGAAGGACGGCGGGGTTCGGGTGATGGAAGTGGCCCAGCACGTGGGCAAGAGCACGGTGCGCTGCATCATGCTCTCCCCCAGCGAGGGCCTGGCCCGGGGTCTGGCCGTGGACGTGCCGGACAAGACCATCGAGGTGCCCGTGGGCACGGCGACGCTGGGGCGGATGTTCAACGTTCTGGGCCAGCCCATCGACGGCGGCGGCCCGGTGCCGGAGAGCGCGCCCCGGAAAAGCATCTACCGCAGGCCCCCCGCCTTTGACGAGCAGAGCCCGGCGGTGGAGATTCTGGAGACGGGCATCAAGGTCATCGACCTGCTGGAGCCCTATCCCCGGGGGGGCAAAATCGGCCTCTTCGGCGGCGCGGGCGTGGGAAAGACCGTGCTGATCCAGGAGCTGATTCATAACGTCGCCACGGAGCACGGCGGCTACTCCATCTTCACCGGCGTGGGGGAACGGTCCCGGGAGGGCAACGACCTCTGGCGGGAAATGCGGGAGAGCGGCGTCGCGGAAAAAACGGCCCTGGTCTTCGGCCAGATGAACGAGTCCCCGGGCGTTCGGATGCGGGTGGCCCTGGCGGGGCTGACCATGGCGGAATACTTCCGGGACAAGGAGCACAAGGACGTTTTGCTCTTTATCGACAATATCTTCCGCTTCGTCCAGGCGGGCAGCGAGGTGTCCACCCTCTTGGGAAGGATGCCCTCCGCCGTGGGCTACCAGCCCACGCTGGCCAATGAGATGGGGGAGCTTCAAGAGCGCATCACCTCCACTAAAAACGGCTCCGTCACCTCCGTCCAGGCGGTGTACGTCCCTGCCGACGATCTGACGGACCCGGCCACCGCCACCACCTTCGCCCATCTGGACGCCACCACCGTCCTCAGCCGGAAAATCTCCGAGCAGGGCATCTACCCGGCGGTGGACCCCCTGGCCTCCTCCTCCCGGATTCTGGAGGCGGACGTGGTGGGCGGGCGGCATTACCGCATCGCCCGGAAATGCCAGGAGATCCTGGAAAAATACATGGAGCTCCAGGACATCATCGCCATTTTGGGCATGGACGAACTCAGCGAGGAGGACCAAAAAACCGTGGCCCGGGCCCGGCGGCTCCAGCGCTTTTTCGCCCAGCCCACCACCGTGGCGGAGAAATTCACCGGCATCCCCGGGGTGTACGTCCCGCTGAAGGACACCCTGGAGAGCTTTGAAAAGCTGGTAAACGGCGAACTGGACCAGTACCCGGAGGCTGCGTTCTACAACGTGGGGTCCTGGCGGGACGTGGTGGAGAAAGCCAGAAAAATCGAGGCGGGTGAGGCGTGATGGAGGTCTTTCAGGCCCACATTCTGGCGGCGGACCGGACCTTTTACGAGGGACCCTGCTTACAGCTGACCGTCCCCACCAGCGACGGGGAGCAGGGCATTCTGGCTCACCACAGCGACATGATCGCCGCCGTTCTGCCGGGGACGCTGCGCTTCCAAACGCCGGAGGGCTCCGTGGAAACGGCGGCCGTATCCTCCGGCATGGTGAAAATCGAGAAAAACGAGGTGCTGGTGCTGGTGGACTCCGTGGAGCGGCCCGGGGAAATCGACGCGGCCCGGGCCCGCCGGGAGGCCGACGAGGCCCGGGAGGCCATGCTCCAGAAAAAGAGCCGTCAGGAATACCAGCTGGCCCAGGCCAGCCTGGCACGGGCCATGAACCGCCTGCGGGTCAAGGGCTCGGAAATTAGAGCAATCGGCTGAAAGCTGTTCACAGTGAAGACGAAAAGTGGGAGTATAGTGAGTGTGAGGTGAGCAAGGATGTTGAGCAACGAAACAC
>CAJUBX010000086.1 GCA_910585165.1 uncultured Oscillibacter sp.
ATGCGGACCACCACCCTGCCCTCCATGCTGGAGATTCTGGCCCGGAACTGCCACTACCGGAACAAGGCCGTCCGGCTCTACGAGCTGGGCCGCACCTACTTCCCGAAAGGCGACGGCTCCGGCATGGCCGACGAGCCCAAGGTGCTGTCCCTGGGCGCTTATGGCGGCGGGATGGACTTTTTCCAGATGAAGGGGGCCGTGGAGGCCGTGCTGGAGGGGCTGAACATCGGCAGCCTCCGGTTCGAGGCGGAAAAGGAAAACCCCTCCTACCACCCGGGCCGCTGCGCCAGGGTTTACAGCGGGGAGCGCCTTCTGGGCGTGCTGGGACAGCTCCACCCCGCCGTGGCGGTGAACTATGACGTGGACTGCGAGCTGTACGCCGCGGAGCTGAACTTCGCCGCCCTGTTTGAGAGCATGGCCGGAACCCCTGTCTACCAGCCCCTGCCCCGCTTCCCCGCCGTTACCCGGGACATCTCCCTGGTCTGCGACAAGTGCCTCCCGGTGGCCAAGCTGGAGGAGTGCATCTGCCGGGGGGCCAAGGGCCTTTTGAAGGGCGTGCGCCTCTTTGACGTTTACACCGGCGCCGGCATCCCGGAGGGGGAAAAGAGCGTGGCCTTCAACCTGGAGCTTCGGGCCGATGACCGCAGCCTCACCGCCCAGGAGGCCGATGAGGACGTAAAGAGCATTCTGGAGCTGCTGAAAACCGAGCTGAACGCCTGCCTGCGCTGAGGCGAAGGGCGCTTCCAGTAAAAATCTTTCGTAAAATTCCCGCCGAAACCCTTTACAGTCCGGGAAAAAGCGAGTATACTAGAGAAGAATCAGAAAGGAAGGTGGTGTACCTATGGACGATTTCACCAGAAAGTTCAGCCTCGCGCTGGAAAAGGACGCGGAGATTCATCAAATTCTCTCCACAGTCTACAAGGCGCTGGAGGAAAAGGGCTATAACCCCATCAACCAAATCGTGGGCTATATCCTGTCCGAGGATCCCACCTATATCACCAACCACAACAACGCCCGGACGCTGATCCGCAAGATCGACCGGGACGAACTGCTGCAGGTGCTGGTTCGGAAATATCTGGGCCAGTAACAAAAAGAGTTACAAATTGTCATCAATTTAAACGCATATCCCGTGGAGCACGGGTCGCCGCCAAGAGGGCGCCGGTCCGGTTCCACGGGATTTTTGTGCTTTTTGTCTGTTTTGCACGAAAGTGAGCCCGATTTTTTCACCAAAACGCCCATGTCAAGTTGTTGACAAAACGGGAAAAAGATGTTACAATTTGGTTACAAAATTTTTGAGGGAGGTTCTTATGGCTGGAAATAAGGACAGCAAAACCGAGGGGCTTATGTATAAGGGCCATCCGCTCCGCCGGGCAGGCAATCTGATTTACTATGGCACGATGGCTGAGAAATATATCATTATGATGCAGGTGCTGGACACCAAAAAGGAGCAGGACCTGGACCTGGCCTCCAGGGTTTCCATCCAGCTTCAGCTTACGGACCCGGACCTCAAGTCCCGGGACCGGGTGGTTAAAAAGAGCGAAAAGGACAGCCTCTACGCGGCGATGGACATCGCCACCGTCTGGCTGAACCGGGCTCTGGCGGGCAAGGAGAAATAAAGCCGGCCGCTTGCCCCAGCCGTTATACGAATGATACGAGAAAGGAATCAACCACTTATGAATCGACTTGCTGGAAAGGCCGCCAAGGTTCTGGCGCTGACCTTAATCTCTATGACGATCCTGACTGTGGCGGTTTTTGCCGCCGAGGGCGACCCATTGGTGGTGGGCATCGGCAAAACCACCGGCTCCTCCCTCCGCCTCCGGTCCGCTCCCTCTCTGGACGCGTCCGTCATCACCATGCTGAATAAAGACTGGACCATCGCCGTACTGGACGAGGCCGACGGCTGGTATCATGTGGCCCATAACGGCGACGACGGCTACGTCTCCGCCGAGTTCTTTACCATGAGCGAGGAAACCGAGTTTGAGTACTATGGCCGGATCAACGCCCGGGGCGTCAATGTCCGGGCCGAGGCCGACATTGACAGCGAAATCGTGAACAACCTGGGCATCGGCTCCGGCGTGACGGTTACCGGCATCGAAAACGGCTGGTATCATATCACCGGAACCTACGGCGAGGGCTGGGTCCGCAGCGACTACATCAGCCTTACCAACGAGAGCCCCCTGACCCCCGGCGCCGGCGTGGGCGACAGCGGCATCGTGGACTTCGCCCGGCAGTTCCTAGGCACCCGCTATGTTTACGGCGGCGCGGCCCCCGGCGGATTTGACTGCTCCGGCTTTACCATGTATGTATATAAGCAGTTCGGCGTCTCCCTTCCCCACAGCGCCACCAGCCAGTGGCAAAGCGGCCTGGGCACCCGGGTCTACAGCCTGAGCGAGCTTCAGCCCGGCGACCTGGTTTTCTTCAACGACCCCAGGCGCAACGCCGGAAAGGCCTGCTCCCACACGGGCATCTACATCGGCGGAGGCCAGATGATCCACTCCTCCTCCTCCCGCAGCGGCGGCGTGATTTACTCTGACCTGACCGACGGTTATTACAATACATACTTTGTGGGCGGTCTCCACATTTGAGCTTGAACAGAGCAAGGCGGCGCGGTTTTCACCGCGCCGCCTTTTTGTATTATTTTTGAATTTTTTTCCTGAGTGTATACCTTTTCCTGGTTCAATCCAGGGGAATCTCCGCCGTGCCCCAGCGGACGGCCACGGCCTTGTCCAGGTCGATGGGGGCCTCGAAGGGGCCGTATTCCTCGTTCCAGTCTTCGCCGCAGCTACCCACGCTGTCTTGCAAAAACACCTCGCTGCCGTCCTCCATCACTACGGAGAGGGGCGCGCCGGGCAGAACGCCCTCCTTGGGCTCCGACCAGCTGTGGCGGACGCGCATGCCCAGGGGGGACAGCCGCAGGTACTCCATGGTCATGGTCCCGCATTCTCCATCCTCTACCGTTACCCCAGCTATGTCCGGGGTCAGGCTCTGAACGCCGCCGGAGTGGGTCCCAATGTTGAAGTCCCAGCTGCCGGTGAGAATGGGGGTATAAACCTTATCCGGGCTTTGGACCCAGAGGCCGGGAATATGGAGAACCTTGTCCTTCCCATCGCAGAGGTCCGCGTCCTCCATGGACCACAGGCGGATCACGGCGGTGAGGACGTTGTCTGTGGGATCGCTGTTGATCCATTCGTAATCCAGGGTGCAGAGAATGTCCTGCCCTCCGGCGTCCGTCAGCGTAACATCCTCCTCCAGGGCATCGCCAAAGAGCTGGTAAAACCCCTCGTCCTCGCCGTAGTCTCGGAGCACCGTGCCCTCCGGGGCGCGGATTTCCAGCATCAGGTAATAGAAATCCTGGTCCCCGAAGGCCGCCAGGGGAGTCATGACGGTTCCGTTGGATTCCGCCGCCGGGAGGTCCTGGCTCAGGGTGTTGATGACCTTCTGCTGTACCTCGTCCAGCTGGCCGAAGTAGTGGTCCCACAGCGTCCCCGCCGCCAGGGCGGAGCCCGCCAGCACCACCGCCGCAATTGCCGCCGCCATGCCCCGCCGGGCCCAGCCCGCCGGGCGGCGGACCAGAGCGGCCTGACCGCCTGCCAGGGCTTCCGCCAGGGCTGCCCGGCCCTGGGGGGTAAAGGACACCCGGTTCAGCTCAGTCTGAAAAGCATTCTTGTCCATAGCTGCCTCCTAACATGGTTCTCAGTTTCGCCTTGGCCCGGTAAAGATAAGTGCTGACCTGTGCGGTCCGGCAGCCCATCAGGGCGGCGATTTCGTCGATTCCGTACTCCTCGTAGTAGCGCAGGTACACCGCCTGGCGGTACTTCTCCGGCAGGGTCAGCACCGCCTCCAGTACCGGACTCTCCCCCATTTCCGGCATAGTGACCGCCGCCTCCGCCGCCACGTCCAGGGAAACCCGCCGCCGGGCCCAGGCGGATTTTTTCAGGTCCTTGCAGCAGTTGACGCTTACCCGCAGAACCCAGGCCCGCTGGCCCTCCGGGTCCGGAAAGCGCCGGGGGGAGGTCAGCAGCTTTAAAAGCACCGTCTGGCAAACGTCCTGGGCGTCCTGGGGGCTTCCTGTCCAGGTATAGGCCACCCGGAGGACCGTATCCGCCCAGCGCTCTACCAGCGCCTCCGCCTCCTGGCGGGTATAGGTGATTTGTTCCGTAGTATCATCTCCTTCTAAACGGCCGTTCTGCTGATAAAACGAATCAGGGGCAGGAAATCTGGCACAGCGGGAGAAATTTCCCCCGCAACCGCCCCGGTTGCGGGCCCGGTTGGTGGACGCAACCGCCGCAACCTGCTATACTGGGCCCATGAAACATGTTTCAACTCACACTAGGGAGGATACCCAAATGAATATGTCGGAAATCATCAAGACTGCCCGAGAGGAACTGGGCATGACCCAGGAGGACCTGGCGGAGCGGCTGGAGGTCAGCCGCCAGGCCGTCAGCAAGTGGGAGCTGGGGGCCTCGGTCCCCAGCCCGGAGAACCTGGAGCTTTTGGAGGGGGTCCTGGGGGTCCGGTTTCCCCAGGAGCCTCTGGAGGAGGAGTCCGCCCCGCAGCCCGCGGCCAAAGGGCCCCTCTGGAACTGGAAACGAGTCGCGCTCCTGGTTCTGGGGGTGCTGGTGCTGGTGGCCTTGCTCTGTAACGTGCTCTTTATCATGGTGAAATCGCGTACAAATGTGGACGCGGCGCGGCCTTCGCAGCCCTGGATCACCGGGATTTCTTTCTTTGACGGGGACGCGTCGCCCCTTCAGCCGGACCTGGGAGACGGATGGAACAGCTTCACCGCTGGAGAGCGGGTCCTCCTGGCGGTGGAGTTTCAAAACGGCGGCGAGGACTCCGTCACGGCGGTGTCTCTCTTCCTGACCCCCGCCGGGACGGAGACCCTTGACCAGAGGGAACAGCTGGCGGTCCAGGCCGTGGCGGACTGGCGGGAATTCGCCCTCTTTGCCTGGGATGTTCCGGAGGATTTGATGGGACACCTGGAGGTGGTGTTGGAGTGCGGCGGCGGACAGCGGGTCACGGAAACGCTGAATGTCACGGCGGTCCCGTCTTCGTCCTCTCCGGAGGCCGGCCTGGCCTTGAACGCCATGGGGATCGACGCAGTTGAGGGCGACACGGGCCATTACACGCTGGAGGCTTACGGCGCGCCTATGGCCGAGGTGGAGTGGAGCTCCTCCGACCCCGCCGTGGCCCGGGTGACCAACACCGGGACGGTGTTCATCGAGGGCGCGGGGGAAGCCGTTATCACCGCCTCCTGGAACGGGCAGACGGCGGAGTGCCCGGTCAGCGTACACGCGAAGGAAGATGTAAAGACAGCATACGGAAAGCCAAGCCTTGGCGAGGAGGGAAACACGGACCTGCCCCAGGGCGTTCCAGGGGAGCAGCCGGGAGACAGGCTCTCCTACGAGCCGCCGGAGGAGCGGAACGGGCAGTAAAAAATCAGGGCCGAAGGGCCCTGATTTTTGTGTCTCTATGCGTTTAACCTTCCTCCGCCAGCTTCCGCCCCATGAGCACGCCCATGGCGGAGGACATCATCAGGCCCCGGGTCCAGCCGGAGGAATCCCCCAGGCAGTGGAGGCCCCGCAGGCTGGTGTTGAAGTCCGTGTCCATCTTCACCCGGTTGGAGTAGAATTTCAGCTCCGGGGAGTAGAGCAGCGTCTCGTAGGAGGCGAAGCCCGGCACCACGTAGTCCATGGCCTGGATGAAGTTGATGATGTTCACCATGGCCCGGTAGGGCATGGCGGCGGTGATGTCCCCCGCCACCACGTCCGGCAGGGTGGGCCGGATGTTGGACTGGGCCAGCTCCTTCTGCCACGTCCGCTTGCCGTCCAGAATGTCGCCGAACCGCTGAACCAAGATTTGGCCGTTGGCCAGCATGTTCGTCAGCTCCCCCACCTTCTGGGCGTAGGCAATGGGCTGGTTGAATGGAACGCTGAAATTGTGGGAGCAGAGGATGGAGAGATTGGTGTTGTCGCTTTTGACCTCCTTATAGGAGTGCCCGTTTACCACCGCCAGGTCGTTGTCGTAGTTCTCCTGGCTGACGAAGCCGCCGGGGTTCTGGCAGAAAGTCCGCACCTTATTCTTGAAGGGCTTGGGCCAGCCCACCAGCTTGGACTCGTACAGCACCCGGTTCACCATCTCCATAACCTCGTTCCGGACCTCCACCCGCACGCCGATATCCACGGTGCCCGGGGCGTGGGCGATGTTGTGCTCCGCGCAGAGCTTCTCCAGCCAGTCCGCCCCCCGGCGGCCGGTGGCCACCACGGTGTGCCTGGCGGTAATTTCCATGTCCTGGCGGCGGTCGAAAATGGTCACGCCCTTGCAGACGTCGTTCTCCAGAATCAGGTTTTGGCACTCCCAGCCAAAGAGAATTTCCACCCCGTTTTCCTGCAAGTACCGTTCAATGCCAAGATAAATGTCGTGGGCCTTCTCCGTGCCCATGTGGCGGATGGGGCAGTCCACCAGCTTCAATCCCGCCTGGATGGCCCGCTTGCGGATTTCCTTCCGGTCCTCCGGGTATTCCAGTCCTTCGATGTGGGTGTCCGCGCCGAAATCCAGGTAGATTTGATCGGCGTAGCGGATGGTCTCCTGGGCCAGGTCCGTGCCAATCAGGGTGGGCAGGTCCCCTCCCACCTCATAGCTCAAAGACAGCTTCCCGTCGGAAAAGGCCCCCGCCCCGGAAAAGCCGGTGGTAATGTGGCAGTAGGGCTTGCAGTTGACGCACTTGTTCGTCTGGCTCTTGGGGCAGCGGCGGTTTTCAATGCTCCGCCCCTTCTCCACCATGACGATCTTCTGCCTGCTGCCCTTTTTCAGCATCTCCAGGGCGGTGAAAATACCGGCGGGGCCGGCGCCCACAATGACAACGTCTGCGTTCATAGCGGCTTCTCCTTTTGTAGATTTTTAGAAAGTGTCTTTATCCGGTTTCCCGGGCCGACAGGTCCTTTGCCCGCCGGAGGATAGTCCAGGGCGGCACCTGCCGGGGCAGCTTCATGTAAAAGACGCTTTGAGGCGTCCGGGGCTCAAAGAGGGGCAGGCCCTCCGCATCCGCCATCTCCGGCACGGTCATGGAAAAGGGCCGCAGGTCCGGGCCCACCAGCTCCACCTCGTCCCCGGCACGGAACTTGTTGCGCAGGGACAGCGCGGCGTTTCCCTCTTCGTCGCAGTCCGTGACGACGGCGGCCACCTGCCACTGCCGGACGTACCGGGCGTCGTCGTAGTACTGGCCCGGCGGGCCGTAGAAAAAGCCGGTGGAGTAGGGCCGGTGGCTGACGTGCTCCACCTCGTCCCGCCAGACGGGGTCTATCGCCTTCCCTGCCGCCAGGGCGTCCAGTCCGTGGCGGTAGGCGGCGGTGACAGCGGCGGCGTAATAGGCGGACTTGGCCCGGCCCTCGATTTTCAGGCTGTCAAGAAACTGGAGGTCCTCCAGGTGGTCAATCATGCACATGTCCCGGGAGTTCAGGATATAGGCCCCTTCGCCGTCCTCCTCAATGGGGAAGTACTCCCCCGGACGCTTTTCCTCCATAAGGGCGTACTTGTAGCGGCAGGGCTGGGCGCAGGCCCCCCGGCTGGAGTCCCGGCCCGTCATATAGTTGCTCAAAAGGCACCGGCCGGAGTAGCTGACGCACATGGCCCCGTGGACAAACGCCTCCAGCTCCAAATCCGGAGGCGTTTTGTCCCGGATGGTGCGGATTTCCTCCAGGCTCAGCTCCCGGGCCAGAATCACCCGGCTGGCCCCCAGGTCGTGCCAGGCCCGGGCGGTTTCATAGTTGGTCACGCCCGCCTGGGTGGAAACGTGGCGGGCGGCGTGGGGGACGTAGCGCTCCGCCAGACGGAAGGCCCCCAGGTCCGCCAGAATGACCGCGTCCACCCCGGCGGCCTCCAGGCGCTCCAGGTGGGCGGGGAGGCGGCCCATTTCTTCATTCCGGGGCATGGTGTTGACGGTGCAGTGGACCCGGACGCCATGGGCGTGGGCGAAGGCCACCGCCCCGGCCAGGTCCCCGGGGGAGAAGTTCCCCGCGAAGGCCCGCATGCCGAAGTCCGTTCCCGCCAGGTACACCGCGTCCGCCCCGTAGAGCACCGCCATCCGCAGACGCTCCGGGTCCCCCGCGGGTGAAAGCAGCTCCGGCGTTTTAATTTCCATAGTACTCGCTGCTGTTCACAAAGTTCACGTGTTCGTTATAGGTCTCGAAATAGTGGTGCTTGCCGTCCTTGCCCAGGGCGTAGTAATAGTAGCCCGTCTCCTCCGGCTCCAGGGCGGCCTCAATGGCCGTCAGGCCGGGGTTCGCGATGGGCGTGGGGGGAAGCCCCGGATATTTATAGAGGTTATAGGGGGTGTCCGTCTCCAGGTCCGACTGGGTGATGGCCCCCTCGTGGCCCGGCAGGCCATAGAGCAGGGAGGCGTCCACC
>CAJUBX010000087.1 GCA_910585165.1 uncultured Oscillibacter sp.
TTACCTCTAAATGCTTGTATTTCAAGCACTCCTGACTTGCGGAGTAGGGCCTAATCTACGATTTCCCCGGCGGCGCGGCTACGGACCACACGGGCGTTGTCGAAAATGCGACGGCATCCGGGGTGGTGGCTATTGAGGGGAATACCAGCCAGAGCGGGAGCCAATCCAACGGAGGACAGGTCTGCCGGAAGACCCGGAAGTATAACGTGATTGTGGGCGAGGTGCGCCCCAGGTATGAGGAGGAGGACGACATGGATTTTTCTAAATGGACGGATTCGGATTTTGTTCGGTTCGCTCAAAAGATGCAGAGCGCCCTTGCAAAGCAGCCCGTCAGCGCTAAGCTGGCCCCGGAGCTGGCGGAAGCCAAGGCCAAGGGCATCACCGATGGGACAAGTCCCGGCGCATTCTGCACCCGGGCCCAGGCGGCGGTTATGACACTCAGGGCAACGAGAAAATAAAGAAATAGTTATTTCCGATGATCGGGCGGGCCTGTATGACAAAAGTCATGATTCAGTGTTTTTAGTTTGTTACTATCCGGGCCGCTAAACTCGACTATTGACGGCGGAAAACCCTTGAATTTCAATAGTCCCCGATAGTTGCAACTATTCCGTTTTTATGATATAATAATTTTGTTGCTTTGCAAACGCACTCCCGGCGGCGCACCCGTGACTCAAACGAATGGATAAAGGAGAATCATTATGGATCGTTTCGGCATCAATGTGACTTTGAAGCACACGCCTTCCCTGGACCCCGACTTTATCCCCCTCATGCGGTTCAACCGCGCCTTTCTGGCCACGGCGAAAAAACCGGTAGGCATTGCCGTGGAGCGGGCCGGCGGACAGATGGCCTCCTGCCGCACCTTCATCCACGGCACGCCGGAGATGGCGGAGGCCGACCACTATTATATTGAGCGCCTGGTGAAAACCATCCTCTGGATGAAGGGCGGCTTCAAGGTCTACGTCAGCGGCGACGAGGGCGTCTGCGAATACCTGAAGTCCGTTTACTGCGCCGGGGGACAGCAGGAATTCGACTGGGACTACATGGCCGGCGTTTTCGAGCATCCCTTCGAGGTGGTCTTCGTGGACGACATCCCTTCCGCCAAGGACGACCCCAAGGCCATCGGCGGCCACATGGAGGGCTGCCGCATCGGCTTCGACGCGGGTGGAAGCGACCGGAAGGTCTCCGCCGTCATCGACGGCGAAACCGTCTACTCCGAGGAGGTGGTCTGGTTCCCCAAGACCAACTCCGACCCGGATTACCATTATGACGGCATCGTCTCCGCCCTGAAATCCGCCGCAGAGCACATGCCTCGGGTGGACGCGGTGGGCGTCAGCTCCGCCGGCGTGTTCATCAACAACCGGACCATGAACGCCTCGCTGTTCCTCAAGGTTCCCAAGGAGATTTACGACCAGAAGGTCAAGGACATCTATATCCGGGCCATCCGCGACACCTTCGGCGACGTGCCCTACTGCGTCATCAACGACGGCGACGTGTCCGCCCTGGCGGGGGCCATGAGCCTCAGCGACAACAGCGTCCTGGGCATCGCCATGGGCACCAGCGAGGCCGTGGGCTATGTGGACGAGGAGGGCCGGATCACCGGCTGGCTCAACGAGCTGGCCTTCGTCCCCGTGGACGCCCAGCCCGGCGCCATGCGGGACGAGTGGAGCGGCGACATCGGCTGCGGCGTGAAATACTTCTCCCAGGACGGCGTCATCAAGCTGGCCCCCCGGGCGGGCATCCAGCTGGACGAAAACGCCTCCCCCGCCGAGAAGCTGAAGGCCGTCCAGGCCCTCATGGCCGAGGACGACCCCCGGGCCGCCAAGGTCTACGAGTCCATCGGCGTGTACCTGGGCCACACCCTGGCCTATTACTTCGACCTCTACGGCTGCCGCCACGTGCTGCTGCTGGGCCGGGTCATGAGCGGCAAGGGCGGCGACCTCATTCTGGACACCGCCAAGAAGGTGCTGGCCGACGAATATCCGGAGCTGGACGGGAAAATCGTTCCCGAGCTGCCGGACGAGAAGTTCCGCCGGGTGGGGCAGTCCATGGCCGCCGCCAGCCTGCCGGAAATCGAGAAATAATTTTAGGAGGACAACCGCATGGACCGGCAAAAACTGAAAGAGGCCCGGACCTGGGTCCGGGCGGAACTGGACCGCTCCGCCGCCTTCTGGCTGGAGCACGGCATGGACAAGGAATACGGCGGCGTATACACCTGCCTGGACCGGAAGGGAGAAATTTACTCTACGGACAAAAGCGTCTGGATGCAGGGCCGCTGCGGCTGGATTTTCGCCTTTTTGTGCAGCAATTACGGCGTAAGGCAGGAATGGCTGGACGCCTCCAAGAGCTGTCTGGACTTTATGGAGGCCCACTGCTTCAACCATGAGGCGGAGGACCGGATGTACTTCACCGTCACGGCGGAGGGAAAGCCCCTGCGCCAGCGGCGCTACTACTTCTCCGAGGCGTTCTGCGCCATCGCCAACGCCGAGTACTACGGCGTGACGGGGGACAAGGCCCGTCTGGAGCGGGCCCGGCAGTGTTACGACCTGTACTGGGATTTGAGCCAGGGCAAGCCCGACCCCGTGGGCATGGGCCCCAAAACCATTCCCGAGACCCGGCGGGGCCGGGCCTTCGGCACTCCCATGATTATTTTGAACGTCACCGGCGTTTTGCTGCGGACGGACCCGGAGCGCAGGACCCTCTATGAGGAACGGGCCCGGAAATGCGTGGACGACATCTTCCAATACCACGTAAAGCCGGAGCTCAAGTGCACGCTGGAAAATGTGGACGTGGACGGAAGCCCGCGGCTCTACTACACCGAGGGCCGCACCGTCAACCCCGGCCACGACATCGAGGGCGTGTGGTTCCTGCTGGAGCACGCCCGCAGGACCGGGGACAGGGACCTGGTCCAAAAGGCGGCGGAGATGTTCGACTGGGCCATCGCCGCCGGGTGGGACCAGGAGTACGGCGGCCTTCTCTACTTCACCGACGCCCTGGGCAAACCCCCGGAGGCTTACGAGCACGACATGAAGCTCTGGTGGCCCCACAACGAGATTTTGATCTCCTCCGTCATGCTCTACCGGGACACCGGGGAGGAGAAATACCTCGATTGGTTCTATAAAACCCTGGACTACTGCAAGGCCCATTTCGCCGACCCGGAGTACGGCGAGTGGTACGGCTACCTCCGCCGGGACGGCCTGCCTACCCAGCCCTCTACCAAGGGCAGCACCTTCAAGGGGCCCTTCCACCTGCCCCGGAGCATGATTCTGGTGGACAAGCTGATCGGTGAAATTCTGGGCGAATAATTGAAGCCCCGCAGAAGGAGGCGGCGACGGTGGGCAAAGATATCATTGCGCTGATGCTCCAGGAGTACGACCGCTTCACCCGGTCGGAGCGGAAAATCGCCGACTTTGTGCTGGAGCACCAGGAGGAAACCCAATATATCAGCATCACCGACCTCAGCGGCCAATGCGGCGTGGCGGTGTCCACCGTGTCCCTGTTCTGCCGGAAGCTGAAGCTGGCGGGATTCAACGACTTCAAGCTGGAGCTGGCCCGGGCGGTGCTGCCCGTCCGGGCGGCCCTCAGCGAACCGGGGAGCGAAATCACGGCGGAGGATTCCGCCGCCGCCGTCATGGGCAAGGTGCTCTCCGCCGCCCAGGACACGCTGAACAACGCCTATCACATGCTGGCGGAGCGGGACGTGATGCAGGCGGCGGACATGCTGCGCCGGGCGGGCCAGGTGGTCTGCCTGGGCCAGGGGAACCACGCGGCGGTGGCCCTGGCGGCCTGGGCCCAGTTTTCCACCACCTCCCCGAAATTCAAAACCATTCAGGACTCCCACATGCAGACGGTGATTTTATCCACCCTGTCGGAGGGAGACGCGGTGCTCTACTTCTCCTACTCCGGAGCCACCCATGAGCTGCTGGAGGCGGTGGAGGTCATCCGGGGGCGGGGCGCCGGGCTGATTTTAGTGACCCGTTATCCCAATTCCCCCGCCAGCGCTTACGCCGACGTGGTGCTCCTCTGCGGGCCCAACGAACAGCCCTTCCAGTTCGGCTCCACCTCCGCCCTGATGGCCCAGCTTTACGTGGTGGAAGTGCTTCTCAGCGAGTTCGTCCGCCGGAACCCGGAGGAGGCGGACCAGAACCGCCAGTCTGTGGGCAAGGCGCTGACGCAGAAGTGCGTTTGACGGGGCCGGGCCTATGAGAGAATTTTTTAACCCCGAAAAAGGGATTTGGGCCTGGCTGAGCACGCTGGTG
The DNA here is from genome assembly GCA_910585165.1 of uncultured Oscillibacter sp. GTDB lineage: Bacteria > Bacillota > Clostridia > Oscillospirales > Oscillospiraceae > Oscillibacter. The sequence continues at coordinate 4,257 of CAJUBX010000087.1, forward strand.
GACATTGCGGGGCTTTCCATCTTGTGGGTCTTTCTCTGCCTCCCCATCGTCACCGCCGGCCCTGCCACGGCGGCGCTGTATTACACGGTGGTCAAGTGCGTCCGAAGCCGGGAGAGCGGAGCCTTTGGATACTACTTCCGCTCCTTCCGGCAAAATTTTAAGGTGGGACTGCTGACGGGGCTGATTGTAATTCCCCTGGCCCTGCTTCTGCTGGGAGGGCACTTCATCGTCCGCTGGTACGGGACACGCCTGGGTGGCGGCGCTTATGTGCTTTACGTTGCCTACTATTTCGCCCTCATCCTCCCGGCGGGGGTGCTGTGCTGGCTGTTTCCCCTGCTGGGGCGGTTTGATTACGGCGTGAGGGGGCTGTTCCGCACGGCCCTCCAGCTCACCGCCGCCCACCTGCCCAGCACCGTTGTCGTGGTGCTGCTGACGGCCCAGACCGCCGCGTTCTGCATAGAGCGGTGGTGGCCGGTTGTATTCATGCCGGTTACCGCTATGCTCCTGGTCTCGTTGTTCTTTGAAAGAATCTTTCAAAAGCACACTCCGGCTTCGGAGCCGGATACAGAATCTGCCGAATAGGCCAAGAAGGTCCGCCGCAAAGGCTTGCGGCGGACCTCAGCTTGTCGAAAAAAACTTTTCGACAAGCTGATGCAAATTTTCAGAACTTCAAAAAGTTCTGAAAATTCAGGATTTCAATGGTGCAGGAAACCCTTCCTGGGTTTCCCGCACACACCCTTCCCTCCCGTTGAATGACTCTTACGGGTTTCTTGACAGCCTGAGGTCCGCCGCAAGGGCTTGCGGCGGACCTTCTTTACATTTTTCCAGGACCTGGTCAAACGCCGCCGCCCACAATGAACAGCGCGCCATTCAGCTCCTTGAACACCGACGGTTCCCCCGGCGTGAACGCAATGGTATCCATGTTCTGATACCGCTCCCGCCCGGTAATCTGGAAAATGGACATAAGGTACAGTTTCTCGTGGAGCTCCGGCCATGGGGACTTGGCGTCCAGAAACCACAGCTCCGGAAAGCCGAACTGCCGCAGCCCCCAGGTTCCTATCAACTCCGCCTCCCCTTTCTGCCCGCTGCGGATGCCGACCCAAAGCGGCGCAGGAAAGTATACCGGGTCCTCCCAGTTCTTTTCCAAAATGGCGGCATGCTGGAGATATGCCCGGCGGCTGACCAGCAGCTCGGCAGCGTTTATGTAGACGCCCGCCGCCTCCCGCATCTCCAGCAGCGTCCCTGCCAAACGGGTGAACAGCCGGCACACGCTCCGCTTTTTTTCCAGAGTCTGCCCGCCGCCCTTCTGGGCCAGTACCAGGAAACACTTATGGCCTAAAACGTCCTCCCGCTCCTGGGGGGAACACAGGCCTTCCCCGGCGGCGGAAATATCACAGACCTTCGCCGGGTGAGGCATGGGCATATAGCTGCAAAAGAACTCAATCCCCTCCAGGCTGAGGGTCATGGCAGGAACCTGGGGGTGGCTGTTATCCACGGAAACCGGAGGCCCGAAACGAGCCTCCAGGGTCTTGGACACGGCGGCCCATCCGATGTCCTCCCGCAGCAGAACCAAAGCCATCGTATCCACCTCCGGGACAGGAGCGGGCTCCTTTTTTCGCTTGAACCGGTCAAACAATCCCATTGCGCGCGTCCCCCCTGCCCTTTACGCCAGCAGGCCCGGTATGGCCTCCGCCAGCATAGCCGCCAGCTGGGCGTGGCCCTTCCGGGTCAGGTGCATCCCGTCCACGGCGTTGAACTCGCAGTCCCTGGCGTCCAGGTAGTGGGCCCCCACCAGCCTGGCGGTCTTTTCATAGTAAGCGGGCAGTTCACGGGACTTCTCCAGGCAGCCTTTCCCCATGGGCTGGCCGCACTCCGCCCTCTCCATCTCCGGGCGGATGGGCGGCGGGCAGACAATCAGGATGTTCGGCCTGTGATCCCCCCAGCAGTCCACGCTTTGGGCCTTTCGGACCAGGCGCTCCATGCCGATGGCGATGCAGGACGCGTTCGCTCCCAGGCGTTCTTTCACGTCGTTGGTGCCCAGCATGATCACCAGCAGATCGATTGTCTCGTGGCTCTTCAAAAGCGAATAGAGAACGGTAAGGGCGTCCATAGTCTCGTGCAGGGGATCCGGGAACACGGTGGTCCGGCCGCTGAGCCCCTCCTCCATCACCAGAACCTCCGGCCCCAGCGCCTTTTGGAGAAGGCAGGTCCAGCGCTCCTCCTCGTTGAAGCGGATTCCGCCGTCGGCGCAGTCGGCGGGGTCGGCACAGTAGCCGTGGGTATTGGAATCGCCCAGGCAGAGAATGTGTTTTTTCATCGCTCGTCTCCCTTTCTGTCCATGACCGCTTGGTCCGAAATTTACCCTGTATGATATACGTTAGCAGTTTTTTCCGGTTTGTCAAGACATACGGCAAAGTTCTTTTTTCGATTTTTGAGGGTAAATTCACTAAAAATCGAAATTATTTTTGAAGGATTCCCTAAATATCGGAATTTCGCGAAAATCCTTTCGATTTTAATTGACAAAAGGAGGAAGCCCTTGTATAATTTTTACAGCAAGCCGGAGTTTGCCGGTTCATTTTTTGTAAGGATTAAAAAGGAGGACCCGCGATGAAGAAGCTGCTTGCATTGGTATTGGCCATGACTATGGTCATGGCCCTTGCCGCCTGCGGAGGCGGCAAAGCTCCCGATAGCCCTGCCCAGGACGCGCCCCAGCAGTCTGACGCCCAGACTCCCGAGGCTCCCTCCGAGCCTGCCGGCGGCGGCGAAATCACCCTTTGGACCTACCCCATCGGCGACTGGGGCAAGGAGGAGAAGGTTAAGGCCATTACCGACGCCTTCACCGCCGACACCGGGATCTCCGTGAAGGTGGAGTACTTAGCTTACGCCGACGGCGACGACAAGGTCAACTCCGCCATCACCGCCAAGAGCGCCCCCGACCTCATCATGGAGGGCCCCGAGCGCCTCGTGACCAACTGGGGCGACAAGGGCTATCTGGTGGACCTGAGCGACATGTTCGACGACACGGACAAGAGTGAGATCAACGCCGCCGCCATGGCCGCCTGCACCCACTCCAACGGCGAGGTCTACGAGTATCCCCTGGTCGTCACCGCCCACTGCATGGCGGTGAACCTGGACGCCTTTAAGGAAGCCGGAGCCGACCAGTATCTGGACCTGGCCACCCGCACCTGGACCACTGCGGACTTCATCAAGGCCGTGGACGCCCTGTACGCGCACTTCAACGCTCCTGTCGGCGCCGTGTTCTGCAAGGGCCAGGGCGGCGACCAGGGCACCCGCGCCCTCGTCAACAACATGTACGGCGGCACCTTCACCACCGCCGCCCACGATCAGTACACCTGGGACGATCCCCTGAACGTCAAGGCCCTGGAGCAGCTCAAGAGCATGCCCGGCATCGCCTTCGACGCCTCCCTGGAAGGCGGCGACGAGATCAAGGTCTTCTACCAGGGCATCCTGAAGATGGCTTTCTGCTGGAACATCGCTCAGCAGCTCAACCCCAACCAGGCCGACACCGGCGCCGGCCTCACCGCCGGCGGCGAAGAGATCGCCTTCATGGCCTTCCCCACCGAGAGCGGCGCTCCCCAGCTCTGCGGCGGTATCTGGGGCTTCGGCATCTTTGACAACGGCGACGAGGCCAAGATCAACGACGCCAAGACCTTCATCAAGTGGATGTGCGACTCCGAGCACACCGTGGACGCGGTGAAGACCGCCAACTACTTCGCCGCCCGCTCCGCCGCCGAGGGCACCGACCTCTCCG
>CAJUBX010000088.1 GCA_910585165.1 uncultured Oscillibacter sp.
TGGACACCGCCAAGGAGTTCAAGGCCGGGGACCTGTATCCCGGCTCCACCTACCATAAGCCCGCCTCCATTGAGCGGGTGACCATCGCCTCCGTGGGCGGCAGGGACTTTGATAAGAACGCCGTCTACACCATCGCCACCAACGACTTCATGGCCGCCGGCGGCGACACCTACTACGCCTTTGCCTCCGCTTCCGTCAACTACGATCTGGGCCTTCCCATGGACGAGGTCCTGATGGACTACGTCAAGGAGGAGCTGGGCGGCACCGTCACCGCCGCCGCCTACGGCGAGCCCGCCGGCCGCATCACCATTGAGGAGGTTACGGTAGCTACCCCCGCCGAGGAGCCTGCGGAAGAGCCCGCCCCCGCTCCCGAGCCTGTCCCGGAGCCCGCTCCCGCCCCCGAGCCCGTTCCTGAGCCCGCTCCCCAGCCGGAGCCCGCTCCCCAGCCCCTCCCCGCCGCTGTTGAGGACGGCTATGTGGTCAAGTCCGGCGACTGCCTGTGGAGCATCGCCCAGAAGGCCTACGGTACTGGACGGCAGTGGAACGTGATTTACCAGGCCAACAAGGATGCCATCAAGAATCCCAACGACCTGCGCATCGGCCAGGTTCTGGTGATTCCCGCGGCCTGAGCCCCCGCATCTCCCCGCATCTTTCTTAAAGCAGAAAGCGGCGTCCGAAGCATTGCGCTTCGGACGCCGCTCAGCTTGTCAAAAAAGACTTTTCGACAAGCTGCTGCAAATTTTCAGAACTTCAAAAAGTTCTGAAAATTTAGGATTTCAATAGTGCAGGAAACCCTTCCTGGGTTTCCCGCCCTACACCCTTCCTTCCCGTTGAATGGCTTTTATGAGTTTCTCGGCAGCCTGAGAGACCCTCACCGGGGCAGCAGCCGCCCCAGCAGGGGCTCAAAGTCCACCCCCTCCTGGAGGGAAAGGCCCTGCTCCACCGTCCGCACGGCGCAGGCGTGAATGAAGTCCACCGCCAGGGCGGCGGCTTCCCAGAGGGAATCCCCCCGCATCAGCGCCCCGGTCAATACGCTGGCGAACACGTCCCCGGTGCCGTGAAGGGGATGGGCCACGAATTCCGTCTGGACGGCCTCCGCCCTTCCCGTCCGGGCGTCGAAGCACATGGCCCCAGTCCGCCCGGGGGACAGCGCCGCCCCGGTCAGGGCCACGGAGCGCCGCCCGCCCAGGCTCAGCTCCTCCGCCAGGCGGCGGAGGGCGGACTCATCGTGGAGGGCCCGGCCCCCGTCCAGAAGGTCCCGGCAGTCCCGGTTCAGAAGGAAGGCGGCCTCCGTCAGGTTGGGGGTGATTACGTCGGCCAGCTCCGCCAGATGGGCCATTCCGGCGCACATGGCGGGGGTGTAGGTCTGATAGGGCTTCCCGTCGTCCCCCATGACCGGGTCCACCACCACCAGGGTATCCGGCTCCCGGAAGGCGCGGATGAAATCGGCCACAATGCCGATTTGGCGCTCGCTTCCCAAAAAGCCGCTGTAGATGGCCTGGAAGCGCAGGCCCAGGGACTTCCAGTGGGCCGCCGCCTTGGGCAGCTCCTCGGTCATGTCCAGGAACGTGAAGCCGGTGAAGCCCCCGGTGTGGGTGGAGAGGAAGGCGGTGGGCAGGGGGCAGCATTGGACGCCCATGACAGAGAGGATGGGGATGACCTCCGTCAGGGAGCAGCGGCCGAAGCCAGAAAGGTCGTGGATGACGGCGGCGCGGGGAGTCGGCATGTTGGGTCCTCTTTTCGTTGAAGTAATGGGGGCGTAGTTCCGAAGCGTTTCTTCGGACATCATATTTTACAACGGAACCTGGGAAAGCGCAAGGGAGAAAATAGGGCTGGACGGAGGCAGGGAGGGTATGGTATAATGGCTGCAAGCGGCTGTTCTATTTGATCCCGGCCATTCTCATGGCATCCGGACAGCGGCTTTCATCTGCGCCTGTGATGGAATTGGTAGACATGCGAGATTTAGGTTCTCGTGCGGCGACGCGTGCGGGTTCGAGTCCCTTCAGGCGCACCACGTCGGAGCAAAGTCCGCTTTGCTCCGGCATTTTTTTGCAAAAATGCCATCCGCTCCACTCCCTTGCTCCTCCTCTCCAAATCGAACCCGCTTCGCTGGGCTTCGATTTGGTTTTAGGTGCAAACCAGAAAAAATCGTTTTTGACCGTTTATCGCAGAAAAGAAGACACGCCGTCGGCGTGTCTTCTTTTCTGGTGCTCACCGGCTTTTGCCAAAGGCAAAAGCCAGCCCGCTGCGGCGGGGTTGATTCAAATCCCGCAGGGGGAACCCGCTAAGGTTCCCCCCGCAGACGCCTCCCTCCTTGCGAAGACTGCCAGGCCGGGCGGGGCCTTCGGATAATTTTTTCCATCCGACGCATACTACCTCCATTTCCGGGAGGTGCGCATGGGAACTTTATCTGACAACTACATGGAAAACGTCCGCTTGTTTGACGAGGCCCTGGGCGTGGGCCGCAGCGTGGACATGGTGAGCCGGGATTACCGCATCGCGGGCCGCCGGGCCCGCATCTGGGTGGTGGACGGCTACGGCAAGGACGAAACCCTGGAGCGCATGGGGGCCTTCTGGCTCTCCCAGCCTCCAAACGCCCTGGAGGGCCTGGAGGAAATGCAGGACTTCGCAGACCGCTTCATCACCTTCTCCGAGGTGGACGTGGGCTTCGACACGGAGGAGCTTATCACCTCCGTACTGATGGGCAAGTCCCTCCTCCTGCTGGAGGGGCTCCGGGGCGGGGCCCAGATCGACGCCAAGGACTACCCCGGCCGGGGCGTGGACGAGCCCCCGGACGGCAAGGTCCTCCGGGGCTCCCACGACGGCTTTGTGGAGGCGGTGGTGCCCAACATGGCCCTGCTCCGCCGCCGCATCCGGGACCCGCACCTCACTATGGAGGGGCTGAAGCTGGGGAGGCGGTCCCACACGGACGCGGTGCTGTGCTATCTGGACGACAAGGCGGACCCGGCCCTCCTCTCCTCCATCCGGGAGAAGCTCGCCGCCATCGACGTGAACTCCCTCTCCATGGCCCAGGAGAGCGTGGCGGAGGCCATCCGGCCCCGGCAGTGGTACAACCCCTTCCCCAAGGTCCGCTACACGGAGCGGCCCGACAGCGCCGCCGCCAGCATCATGGAGGGAAACGTGGTGCTGATGGTGGACAACTCCCCCTCGGTGATGATTCTGCCCACCACCTTTTTCGACTTCACCCAGGAGGCCAACGAGTTTTACTTCCCGCCGCTGGTGGGAACCTACCTCCGCCTTCTGCGGATTGTCGTCTTTTTGATTTCGCTGCTCATCACCCCCACCTGGTATCTGATGGTGAAGGAGGCCGGGCGGCTGCCGGAGTGGCTGGAGTTTTTGTCCTCCCCGGAGCCCGCCGCCCTGGGGCTTTTGTGGCAGCTTCTGGTGGTGGAGTTCCTGGTGGACGTTTTGAAGCTGGCGTCCCTCAACACGCCGGATTCCCTCTCCAACTCCTTCTCCATGCTGGGGGCGCTGATTTTGGGCGACTTCGCCGTCCAGGCCGGGTGGCTGGGGCCGGAGGTGCTGGTGTATATGGCCTTTGTGTCCGTGGCCAGCTTCGCCCAGCCCAGCTATGAGATGGGGTATGCCTTCAAGCTCCTCCGGGTGGTGCTGCTGCTTTTGACGGCTGCCCTGGACGTGTGGGGCTATGGCCTGGGGATTCTTGGCATCCTGGTTCTGCTGGCCGCCACCAAGCCCCTGGTGGGCCGGGGCTATCTCTATCCCCTCATCCCCTTCAACGGCAAGGCCCTGCGGCGGCTTTTGGTTCGGGAGCCCATCAGCCGGGACAACACGTGAGCATTCCGGGACCGCCCCCTTTGGGGGGCGGTCCTCACATTTTTCACAAAAAAGTCATACCTTTCGCCGGAAAACTTCGCCGCCCGCCGGGCATTCCGTCATTGACGATGGGGCCGAAAACCCTCATAATAAAGAAGATAACGCATCGAAAACACCGAGGGAGGCATCCATGAAAAAAGGCTATTTGGTACTGGCGGACGGCCAGGTGTTTGAGGGGCTGCGGTTCGGCGCGGAGGCCCCGGGCGGGGCTCCCGCCGTGGGCGAGCTGGTCTTCACCACCGGCATGTGCGGGTATGTGGAAACCCTGACGGACCCCAGCTACGCGGGGCAGATCGTCATGCAGACCTATCCCCTCATCGGCAACTATGGAATCATCCCCGAGGACTTCGAGGGAGCGTGCTGCGTCAAGGGCTATGTGGTCCGGGAGCTGTGCGGGCATCCCTCCAATTTCCGCTGCGGCGGGAACCTGGACGGCTTTTTGAAGGAGCGGAACGTCCCCGGCCTCTGCGGCGTGGACACCCGGCAGATTACCCGGATTATCCGGGAGCGCGGCGTGATGAACGCGCTTCTCTGCGACGAGGTTCCTTCGGACCTCAGCGCCCTGCGGGACTACGCCGTTTCCGGCGCGGTGGAGGCCGTCACCCGGAAGACGGCGGAGGTTTTCCCGGCGGAGGGGGGGTCCCCCCGCTTCCGGGTGGCCCTGCTGGACTACGGCGCGAAGCGGAATATCGTGGAGGAGCTGCAAAAACGGGGCTGCGAGGTGGCGGTGCTCCCGGCGGGCGCGGCGGCGGAGGAGGTCCTGGACCGGAATCCCGACGGGGTGATGCTCTCCAACGGCCCCGGGGACCCGGCGGAAAACGCCTTTCAGATTCGGCAGATTCAAACGCTTCTGGGGAAGGTGCCGCTGTTCGGCATCTGCCTTGGGCACCAGCTCGCCGCCCTGGCGGCGGGGGGGAAGACCTATAAGCTGAAGTACGGCCACCGGGGGGTGAACCAGCCCGTCCGGGATGTAAGCGGCGGGCGGACCTACATCACCAGCCAGAACCACGGCTACGCCGTGGACGGAGACTCCGTGAAGCGCGGCCGCGTCTCCTTCTTAAACGCCAACGACGGAACCTGCGAGGGGATGGACTACCCGGAGCTTCGGGCCTTCACCGTCCAGTTCCACCCCGAGGCCCGGGGCGGCCCCCGGGACACCGCGTTTTTGTTTGACCGCTTTGTGGAGCTGATGAAGGGAGGGGAGCTGTAATGCCTCTGGATAAGAGCGTCAAGAAGGTTCTGGTGATTGGCTCCGGCCCCATCGTCATCGGCCAGGCCGCGGAGTTCGACTACGCTGGGGCCCAGGCCTGCCGCGTCCTCAAGGAGGCGGGGGTGAATGTGGTCCTCTGCAACTCCAACCCCGCCACCATCATGACCGACCAGGCCATGGCGGACGAGATTTACTTGGAGCCCCTGACCGTGGAGACCGTAAAGCGCATCATCCGCAAGGAAAAGCCCGACTCCCTCCTGGCGGGCCTGGGGGGCCAGACGGGGCTGACCCTGGCCATGCAGCTGGATAAAGAGGGCTTCCTCCAGGAGCAGGGCGTGCGCCTTTTGGGCACGGACGCCGCCGCCATCTCCCGGGCGGAGGACCGGGAGCTCTTTAAAGAGGCCATGGCGGAGATCGGCCAGCCCGTCATCGCCTCGGACACCGCCGGAACCGTGGAGGGAGCCCTGGCCGCGGCGGAGGGCATCGGCTATCCCGTCATCGTTCGCCCGGCCTTCACCCTGGGGGGCGCGGGGGGCGGCGCGGCAAAGACCCCGGAGGAGCTGCGGGTCATCGCCCAGACGGGCCTGGACGCCTCCCCCATCACCCAGGTCCTCATCGAGAAGGCCATCTTCGGCTGGAAGGAAATCGAGTTTGAGACCATGCGGGACGGCGCGGGAAACGTCATCGCCGTGTGCTCCATGGAGAACCTGGACCCCGTGGGGGTCCACACCGGGGACTCCATCGTGGTGGCCCCCACCCAGACCCTGGCGGACCGGGAGTTCCAGATGCTCCGCTCCGCCTCGCTGGACATCATCACCCACTTAGGGATTGTGGGCGGGTGCAACGTCCAGCTGGCCCTGAACCCGGAGAGCTTTGAGTACGCCGTCATTGAGGTGAATCCCCGGGTCTCCCGGTCCTCCGCCCTGGCCTCCAAGGCCACGGGCTACCCCATCGCCAAAATCACGGCGAAAATCGCCCTGGGGTACACCCTGGACGAGATTAAAAACGACATCACCGGAAAGACCTGCGCCTGCTTCGAGCCCACCCTGGATTACATCGTCGTCAAGATGCCCAAGTGGCCCTTTGACAAGTTCGCCGACGCCTCCCGGACCCTGGGGACCCAGATGAAGGCCACCGGGGAGGTCATGGCCATCGCCCCCAGCTTTGAGATGGCGCTGATGAAGGCCGTCCGGGGGGCGGAGATCGGGATGGACTCCCTGAACCGCAAGAACACGGACCCGGCCCCCATCTGGGAGCGCCTCCGGCGGGTGGACGACCGGCGGCTCTTCACCGTCTTCGAGGCGCTGAAGGCCGGAATTTCCGTAGACGAGCTGTTCTCCATCACGAAGATTGACCGCTGGTTCCTCTGGAAGCTCCGGGGTATGGCGGACTTTGAAAGGGTCCTGGAGCAGGAGGGCCTGACAAAGGAGCATTACGAGGAGGGCAAGCGCCTGGGCTATCCCGACGGGACCCTCCTCCGCCTCTCCGGGGCGGAGGGGCTGCCGGGGGAGAGCCGGAAGGCCGTCTACAAGATGGTGGACACCTGCGGCGCGGAGTTCGACGCGGAGACCCCTTATTTCTACTCCAGCTTCGACCGCTTCTGCGAGTCCCGGGCCTTCCCCCGGTCCGGCCGGCCGGTGGTCATGGTGCTGGGCTCCGGCCCCATTCGCATCGGCCAGGGCATCGAGTTCGACTACTCCTCCGTCCACTGCGTCTGGACCCTCAAGGAGCTGGGCTATGACGTGGTCATCGTCAACAACAACCCGGAGACCGTCTCCACGGACTACGACACCGCCGACCGCCTCTACTTCGAGCCGCTGTACCCGGAGGACGTGATGCACATCATCGCGGTGGAAAAGCCCGTGGGGGTGGTGGTGGCCTTCGGCGGGCAGACCGCCATCAAGCTGACGAAATTCCTGGACGAAGCGGGCGTCCCCATCCTGGGCACCTCCGCCGAGTCCATCGACATGGCGGAGGACCGGGAGCGCTTCGACGAGCTTCTGGAGCGCTTCCATATCAAACGCCCCCAGGGGCGGGGGGTTCTTGGCATGGAGGAGGCCCTGGCGGCGGCGGAGGAGCTGGGCTACCCGGTGCTCCTCCGGCCCAGCTATGTCATCGGCGGGCAGAACATGGTCATCGCCCACAACGATACAGACGTGCGGACCTATATGAACGTCATCCTCTCGGGGAAGGTGGAAAACCCCGTGCTGGTAGACCAGTACCTGATGGGCAAGGAGCTGGAGGTGGACGTCATCTCCGACGGCACGGACGTGCTGATCCCCGGGGTCATGCAGCACATCGAGCGCACCGGGGTCCACTCCGGGGACTCCATCGCCGTGTATCCCCCCTTCTCCATCGGGGACAGGATGCTGAAGACCATTGTGGACTGCTCTGAAAAGCTGGCGCTGTCCCTGGGCACAAGGGGCCTTATCAACATCCAGTATTTAATCTACCAGGGAGAACTCTATGTAATCGAAGTGAACCCCCGGGCCAGCCGGACGGTGCCCTACATCTCCAAGGTCACGGGGGTGCCCATGGTGGACCTGGCCGCCCGGGTCATGGTGGGAAAGCCCCTCAAGTCCCTGGGTTACGGCACGGGGCTTTACAGGCAGCCCCCCTACACCGCCGTGAAGGTGCCCGTCTTCTCCTTCGAAAAGCTCACCGACGCCAACGCCGCCCTCTCCCCGGAGATGAAGTCCACCGGGGAGGTGCTGGGCCTTGGCAAGAACATGCAGGAGGCCCTGTTCAAGGGCCTGGTCTCCGCCGGGTACAAGGTGGAGAGCGAGGAGAAAAAGGGCGTCCTCATCTCCGTAAACCGCCGGGACCAGCCGGAGATTCTGGACACGGCCC
>CAJUBX010000089.1 GCA_910585165.1 uncultured Oscillibacter sp.
GCCACCGTCAGCTTCATGGCCCAGAAAATGACCGTGGACGCGGACGACGCCCGGTTTGACGACATCATGAAGGAAATCGTGGCGGTGTGCAAAAAGGTGGAGCCGGACTGCGTCATCAACCTGTGACCACCTTTTGGGACCGCTGGGCCAGGCTCTATGATTTTGCCCAATGGACCAACCGGCAGACAAATGCCGCCGCCTCGGCCCGGGCGGCAGAGCTGCTCCCGGCCGGGGCCAGGGTATTGGACTGCGCCGCCGGAACGGGGCTTTTTTCCCTGGCGGCGGCGGAGCGGGCCGCATCCGTTCTCTGCACAGATTTATCGGAGGCCATGCTGGCCCAGGCGGAGCGGAAGGCCCGCCGCCGGGGGCTTTCCAACCTGCGGTTTGCCCGCCGGGACGTAACCGCCCTGCCGGACCCGGACGGCGGCTTCGACGGGGTGATCGCCGCCAATGTGCTCCATCTTCTCCCGTCGCCGGAAGCGGCGGTCCGGGAGCTCTGGCGGGTGACCGCCCCCGGCGGACGGCTTATTCTGCCTACGTACCTCCAGGGAAGGGTGGGAACGGTCTACGGAACGATGATTCGTATTTACCACGGCATGGGCTTTCACTACGAACACGCCTTCACCCCCGAGACCTACCAAACGTTTCTGGAGGGCCTGGGGCTGGGCCGGGTAACGGTGGAGGTCATTCCCGGGCGGCTGCCCATAGGGCTGGCGGTTTTGCGGAAGCCCGGTTAAGGAAGACAGAAAAAGATAGCCGCCCACCCTTCACAGCAGCGGCTATCCAGCACGATACGGGGCGGCCGGAAGCTGCCCCCGCACCCTCTATTATAACAGAACAACCAGCGAAACGCAAGAGAAAAACAAAACGCGTTTTTAGGAGGCGACGCCTTATGAAAAACCTTACCCGCAAGCAGCGAAAAATGCTGTGCCGGATTCTGGCGGCGGCGGCTTTGCTGATTGCCGTCAAGCTGCTGCCCGGCCTGGTTCCCGTTCCCGGTTGGGCGCAGTGGGCTTTGTACCTGGTTCCTTATGCCGTCATCGGCTGGGACGTTTTATGGAAGGCCGTCCGCAACATCTTAAACGGCCAGGTTTTCGACGAGAACTTCCTCATGGCCCTGGCCACCGTGGGGGCCTTTGCCACCGGGGAATACGCCGAGGCGGTCTTCGTCATGCTCTTCTACCAGACCGGGGAGCTCTTCCAGGACTACGCCGTGGGAAGGTCCCGCCAGTCCATCGCCGCCCTGATGGACATCCGGCCCGACACCGCCAACCTGGAGGGGGAGGACGGCTCCTTGGAGGAGGTGGACCCGGAGGACGTGGAGGTAGGCGCCGTAGTGGTAATCCGCCCCGGCGAGCGGGTCCCCCTGGACGGCGAGGTGCTGGAGGGCGTTTCCGTCCTGGATACCGCCGCCCTCACCGGCGAATCCGTGCCCCGGGACGTGGGCCCCGGCGACGCGGTGATCAGCGGCTGCGTGAACCAGTCGGGGCTTCTGCGGGTGCGGGTGACCAGGCTCTGCGAGGAGTCCACCGTGTCGAAGATTCTGGACCTGGTGGAAAACGCCGGAGAGAAGAAGGCCGCCAGCGAGAACTTCATCACCCGCTTCGCCCGGTACTACACCCCCTGCGTCGTCATCGCCGCCCTGGCGCTGTTCCTGATCCCGGCCATTGCCCTGGCGGTGGTTCCCCCCGCCGCCCAGCCTGCCTTCCTGGCGGGGACGGAGTGGACCGGATGGCTTCACCGGGCGCTGATTTTCCTGGTGATCTCCTGCCCCTGCGCCCTGGTGATCTCCGTGCCGCTGAGCTTTTTCGGCGGCATCGGCGGAGCGGGCAAGTGCGGCATCCTGGTGAAAGGCAGCAACTACCTGGAGCTTCTTTCCAAGGCGGAGACCGTGGTGTTCGACAAGACCGGGACCCTGACCCAGGGCAGCTTTACCGTCACCGCCCTGCACCCGGCGGAGGGCTTTGACGAAAACGCCCTGCTGGAGGCCGCCGCCCTGGCGGAGAGCTGGTCCAGCCACCCCATCTCCGTTTCCCTCCGCAAGGCGTGGGGGAAGGAAATCGACCCGAACCGGGTGACGGAGGTGGAGGAAATCGCCGGTCACGGCGTGGCCGCCCGGGTGGACGGCAGGGCCGTTTTGGCCGGGAACAGCCGCCTGATGGAAAAAGAGGGCGTTCAATGGGAGCGCTGCGATTTGCCGGGGACCATCGTCCATGTGGCGGTGGAGGGGGCCTACGCCGGGCACATCCTCATCTCGGACCTTCCCAAGCCCGAGGCCAAGACCCTGGTGGAGGGCCTGAAGGCGGCGGGAGTGAAAAAGACGGTTATGCTCACCGGAGACGCCGAGGCGGCGGCCAAGGCCGTGGCCCGGGAGCTTGGGATTGACGAGTACCACGCCCAGCTGCTCCCGGCGGACAAGGTGGAGCGGGTGGAGGCGCTGCTTGCCGGGAAGTCCCCCGGAGCGGCCCTGGCCTTTGTGGGCGACGGCATCAACGACGCGCCGGTGCTGACCCGGGCGGATATCGGCATCGCCATGGGAGCCCTGGGCTCCGACGCGGCCATCGAGGCGGCGGATGTGGTGCTGATGGACGACAACCCGGCGAAGATCGCCGCCGCCATGCGGATTTCCCGGAAGACCCTGCGGATTGTCAAGCAGAACATCTGGTTCGCCCTGGGGGTGAAGGGAGCGGTGCTGCTGCTGGGGGCCTTCGGCGTGGCCACCATGTGGGAGGCGGTGTTCGCCGACGTGGGCGTGGCGTTCCTGGCGATTTTGAACGCCATGCGGTGCCTCCAGGTGGAGGAATTTAAAAAGTGAGAGATCCTGGCCTGTCCCGGAAACTGTATCCTGTTTAAAGAGCGGAGCGACGCAGCTTGTCCTGCGCCGCTCCGTTCAGGCTGTCGAAAAACCCGAAAAACCGGTTTAACGGGAAGGGGGAAGGTGTGCGCGGGGAACTCAGGAAGGGCCCCCTGCGCCGTCAGAAAGCGACCTTCATGCACAGGGCCACCAGGCACAGTATGACGGCGCAGGGCACGTATACATACCGGCCGATGCCGTACCACCAGGCGCCGGGGGCCTTCTCCGCCCCCTTGCCCGCCTCGTCCATCAAATCCTCCCGGCGCATGATCCAAAACCAGCTCACCGCCCCCAGGGTGGCCCCGATGGGAATGATGTAGATGGACACGATGTCCATCCAGGGACCCCACTTGAAAATGGGCTCCATGTGGAGCCCGATTCCCAGGCAGACCACGCACAGCAAAAGCAGCATCGCCTTCCGGCTGAGCCGGGGGAACTTGTGCAGCAGGGACTCCCCCACCGCCTCGAACATGTTCTGGAGGGAGCTGACCCCGGCGAAGATCATGGCGACATACAAAATCACCGCAAACAGCCGCCCCAGGGGGATGTCCTGCAAAATCCGGGGCAGGGTGACGAACAGCAGGGAGGGCCCCGCCCCGATATCCAGCCCGTAGGCGAAGCACGCAGGAATCATCACCAGGGCGGCCACCAGGGCGGCGACGGTGTCGAACAGGGCCGTCCGCTTGGCCAGCTTCGCAACGTCCTCCGCCGTGTCCAGGTACGCGCCGTAGACGATCATGCCGCTGCCGGTGATGGACAGGGAGAAGAAGGCCTGTCCCATGGCCCAGATCCACACCATGGGGTCCAGCAGCTCCTCCCACCGGGGGGAGAACATATAGCGGTAGCCCTCCGCCGCGCCGGGGAGAAAGGCCACCCGCACCGCCAGAATCAGAAAGATCAGAAAGAACAGGGGCATCATGACCTTGTTGCTTTTCTCAATGCTCCTGGCTCCCAGCAGCAGCGTCAGCAGGGTGCCCGCCACCACCACGGCGTGGAAGGGAACGACGGAGTAATCCGCCAGGGAAAAGCTCTCAAACCACACGGCGGTGTCCGTGTTCATCAGCTCTCCGGTGAGGGAGCCGGCAAAGGCCTTCAGAACGTAGGAGATGATCACCGCGTAGCCGATGGCGATGCACATGGACCCCGCCAGGGGAAGCCAGCCCAAGAGGCCCCCGGCCTTTCCAAGCTCCTTCTTCCGGGTGCCCCAAGCCATCTCATAGGCCCCCAGGGTTCCCGTCCTGGCCCGGCGGCCCACGGCGTACTCCGCCGTCAGGCCCACGGCGCCGAACAGGGCGATGAAAATCAAATAAGCGATGAGGAAGGCCCCGCCGCCGTTGCTGCCCATTTTGGCGGGGAAGCCCCACACGTTGGCCATGCCCACTGCGGAGCCCACCGCCGAGAGAACGAACCCCCAGCGGCTGGTGAACTGCCGCTTTTTGTGATCATGGCTCATTCCCCATCCTCCCGGCGCGCCTCCCGGACCAGGGCCTCCAGCAGTTCCACCGCCGTGACGACCATGTTGTCGCAGTGGGAGGCGACGCCCAGGCGGGCCGCGGCGGGATTCTTTTCCGTCACGCCGGGCCGGGCCCGGAGAAGGTCGCCGCAGCGGGTGTGGCCGAAAATCTCATGAAAGCGGCGGCGGTATTCCTTGGTAATGCGGTAGATATTCCGCTTGGCGGCCTGGTCCTCCGGCTTGTCGAAGGGGAAGCAGAGGCTGAGGATCAGCACGCCTCCGCTGAGGGCGCCGCAGACCTCCTCATGGCTGCCGCCTATGCCGCCGCCGAAGCCCGCCAGCAGGGGCAGGACCTCCTCCGGCGTCCGGCCCGCCAAATCGGCGCAGGCTCCCGCCACGGACTGGGCGCAGTTCCAGCCCTCCTTGTGATATTGGTACGCTAAAGCGCAGCGGTCCATAAAATCCTTCTCCTCTCTTAAAATCCGGCCTCTGGGGCCCGGTTTTATGCCGTATAAGAACAGTATACCAAGAAAAAATGGAAATGGCAACCAGGAAAATCCGGCGGACTTTTTTGAGGAAAACGTTCCCGCCGTTTCGTATACTGTTTGGCGGGAGATTCCGCCGGATATTTAAGATAGGAGATGAGACGATGACGACCTTTTCCCTGAAGCTGACGGCGGCGGCCCTTATGACCCTGGACCATATCGGCTTTTACTTTCCGGCGGCCCCAATCTGGTTCCGCTGGCTGGGCCGGGGGGCCTATCCCCTGTTCCTATTCTGCATGGTCCAGGGCTGTTCCCACACCCGGAGCCGGAAGCGCTATCTTCTGCGGCTGTACCTGATGAGCGTCTTTATGACGGCCCTGGGCCTGTTTCTGGACGCCCGCGTCCCCTCGGAGGGCGGCTATGGCAACCACAATATTTTCCTGCCGCTGTTTTTGACGGGCGTTTTGATCAGCGCGGTGGAGCTGTACCAGCAGGACCGTAAAAAGGGAGGGCTGCTGCTGGGAGCCGCCGCCCTGGTGCAGGTTTTTTACATGCTGCTTCCCTTTCTGTTTCCCTTTACCCGGAATTTCAGCGGGGACGTTTTAACCGGGGTGGTTCCGAATCTGGCGGTAAACGAGTACGGCTTTGAGTTTATCGCCCTGGGCATGGCCCTGTATTTTCTCCGGGACCGCCGGGAGGCCCTGGCCGCCGTTTACTGGATATTCTGCATTTACCAGTTCAGCGCCGAGGCGCTGTACGGCTATTTCCCGGTTCAGTGGATGATGGCGCTGGCCCTGCCGCTGATGCTGCGCTATAACGGGGAAAAGGGGAGGGGCTGGAAATGGTTTTTCTATTTCTATTATCCCGCCCATACCTGTCTTTTGTTCCTGCTGTCCGCAGCTCTGGCGGGATAGAAAGCCGCACTCACCATTTTCCATACGTAGCCGTTTATACTTTGAAACATACCAGCTAAACCAGATCGCATATCCCAATGCTATCAGTAAAAGTCCAATCAAGACAACTCTGAGCAACGTTGTTACGGGACAGACCACAGCCAAAAGGCTGGCTAAAAGGATCAGGGAAATCGGGACATCTGAGGCAATATATGCAAATTTCCCAAACAGGTCACGGTACAAAACTTTTCCTTGCTGCGCCTGCTTCACGTCCTCATCATAAGCTTCCTACGAAAATGCCGTGGCCAGTCCTTTGACGGACAGGTATCCAAAGAATATGATCCAAAACAAGTCCGACAGCCCATCAAAGGTCACCGCTTTCATAACAATAAATGCACAGGCCAGCAGAGATGCCAGCAGAGATGCCAGCAAGGTTTTCGGACTAACTAATTTCATGAAAACACCTCCTCATAGATTTGTTGCCATCTTCACAAATCCCCACTTGTCGTTCTCTTATTTCCGTCCCCGCTGCGGGATTGGATTTTTCAGCAAGTCCGATTTCTCTGCAACCTTTTTCAGCCACCTCCTTTCTTCTACTGACAGCTTTCTGCAATTCAGTTTCCAACCTGTTCTAACATCTGCTTCACAACACGCTGAAACGCTCCCGCTGTTTCCTTGTCCATGGCGATTGCCTGTCCAACTTGCGAAGTGACAACCGCCGCCACATCGTCCGCCGTAATCTGCTCCTGCGGCTTATCCGGCAGAGCGGCCTTGATTTTCTGTATCATATCAGCGGTTGCCGTGTCCTCCGGCTGCTTGCCGCTGTCTATATCGTTCTTTATATCCCTGAGAATAGCGAGGAACACACTTTTGATTTTCTCGATCTCCGCTTCATGCTCCCCTATCTTTTGGGCGGTCAGGAATTGCATATCCTGTCTGGCCTCACCCCGATGCTCTGGATTACTTTTCATCAAATCGCTGATAGAGGAAGTCGCCATGTCGATGACCTGGTTGCGGGCCATAATCCCCCTTGCCGTTGTGTCTTGAAAGTAAATCCGTATCAGGCTTATCAGCCGGGGGAAACTCTTATGCTCCAACAGTCGGTTAAGTATCTCCACATCCACCGCCCCGGTCACAAGCCCCTTGACAACCCCCTCGGACAATCCCAACTCCGATATATCGTAGCTTTTCGGTACGCTGACAGTCGTCAGGCCCAGTATGTAATCCGTGGATACCCGAAATTCCCTTGCCAGCTTTACCAGAATATCGCTGCTGATATTTTTGGTTTCCCCGTTCTCTATCCGGCTCAACTGCGAGGGGGCCAATTCCATACGGTTTGCGAGTTCCTTTTGGTTCCAGCCTTTCAGCGAGCGCAAGTCCGCGATCCGTTCTCCTACTGTCCCCGGCAAATACATCGGCCACACCTCCTATGTCATTCACTATATCAGAGCGATTGCAATTTTGCAATTCTTAAAGTGTAAACTTCCGAAAAAATGCAATTTCCGCAGAAATCCGGGGATTGCGTTTTTTTGTGCTACACTTCAATCACCATCGATGGACAAGCACCTTGCAAACAGAACACGCCAAAGAAAACGGAGTGACACATGAAAAAACGACCCTAGGGCCTGTCTGCCGCTATGACCCGTTTGAGGACTCGGACGGCCTCTTGCTTGACGTGGCACGGGCCGGGGCGGAAGTAGCAAACTGCGGACCCTTTTTGGAGTATTGCCTGGACCGGAAATTGCTTCCGCTCCGGGACGCCGAATTTTGGGCCTATGGCGATTTCTTCACCGTTCACCCAAAGGCGGCTCAGCCGCTTACCGATGCCCTGCTGGGCTTTGTGCGGCGCTATGGCCTTCCGGCATGGGAGCCGCAGACGGTCGTGACGACTTAGAGCCTATCCGTAAATAGGTGAATGTGATAAAATACCCACCAAGGTAGGT